>CAYJHD010000094.1:0-7412 GCA_964370015.1 uncultured Desulfovibrionaceae bacterium
AAGTCGGGACCCCATAAGTCGAGGCAACCGTCTTTGGCGGCATTGGGGCAGGTGATGGTACGGTCGTTTTTGTAGCGTGGAGAAATATAATTCCAACGGCTCACGCGTCCTTCATCCTTCCATGTGGAGAGCTTGGTTAGCTCTTCGGTGTTCACGGGCTGACTGGTGTTGCCACCAAGACGCTTGAAAGGAGCCTTGGCGCGTTTTTTCAGCATGGAGAATTCGTTTTGTACTTCTTCCCAGAAGAAAGTAACTTTACGCTGATGGTTGCGATAAAAGTCGTATTTGATTTTATTCCAGCGTGTTAAAGCGGCACCGGCCACTTTTAACCAGCATTTCACATGCCAAGGGCGACGGTCGCGGGCGGCAGAGCGAGAAAGCTTTAAAAACTTCTCTTGGCGCAAACGAACCAAACGGTCTTTGTTGCCGGAGGTTAAAGCCCAGCGCATGTATCTTTCTTCAAGATTCACGTCGGGATTACGACGGCGAGAAATGGCTATGCCGCGCAAGCCGGGAAGCTTACGGCTGGAAATGACCACTTCATCGGTGGAGCGGATGATTTCTTGACGCAAAGTGCGGTAAAAATCAAAGTGCGATGGACGAGCGCCCAAGGGTGGCTCTTGGATGATTTGGTCGATATAGCCGGCGCGAAGGTTGTCTTGCGCAGTGATGTGCAAGGCTTCGGCGCAGTATTCAATGAGCTCAGGTGTGGCGCGTTGACCGGCCTTGATGCGACCTTCAATGGCGGCTGCACCTTCGGGAGAAATAACCGAATAGTAACCGTGAGAGAGCATAAGGCGTTTGTCGGCAAGGCCAATGGCTTCAGCACCGCCGGAACCACCTTCAGAAATAACAGCCACCACAGGCACACGCAATTTGGCCATGCCGTAGATGTTACGTGCAATTTGTTGCGCTGCGCCTGGATAGTCTTCCACTGGGTAAGAGCCGGGGGTGAAGATGAAGGTGTGAATTGGTATACCTTCGGCTTCAGCAACGCGCATGTATTGTAAAGCCTTGGCATTACCCCAAGGTTTTACGGAGCCGCCATTACGAAACTCTGCGCCGTGGCCTTTTTCTTGACCAATAACCATAACGGATTGGTTATAGGTCTTCTTACCGCGACGACGAGTGATGATGGCTCTGGCAATGAGCATACTTGGGTCAATGCTGTATTCGTCTTGTCCACCGATTTCGGTGAAGTTGTCGTACACATTTTCCAAGATGTCACGCAAGCACATGCGCTGGGGGTGACGCACAATGCGCACCTTATCCATGGGGGTGATTTTTGCTTCAAGCTTACGCTCCATGAAGACAAAAAGCTCTTCCAAGGTGACCATCTCTGTGTGTGGATCTTGGGCACTTCCCTCATTGAGGCGTGCGGTGAGTTGCTCTAACTTTTCGCGTAAAAGCTGTACTTTATCTTGATGTTTGTCGGTAAAAACATCTTGTATATATGTGAGCCTGTCATTGAGGCTTTGCAAGCGTTTTTCTATTGAATTATCCATGTTAGACCTTTTTATGCAGTGCGTCTGCTGTAAATGGTGCGCAAAGAGGGCTATTCTTAGAATTTAAGAATACGACCTGTGTTGGCGCGTAAAAAGTTAATATTGGACTTGAGCTCTTCACCGGCAGTGGTGTGACCTTGCAGGGTCATGGTGTCCAAAAAGTCCACGCCGCGGGCTTTGGCTTCTTCAATGTCCTTACCCCAAATGATACCCAAAGCTAGGTTGGGGTCAAATTCGGTGGGGATCACATAAGGGCCATCGGTGGGCACGTGCGTAAGCATGGTGAGCCAATCGTGGTCGCGCCAGCCATAGCTGTCGATGGTTCCCACCCAAGGGGAGAATCTGTTATCGGGATCTTCGGCGATGAGGCGGTATTCAATGCCCACACCTTCAAAGGAGATATCTTCTTGCGAATAGCCCAAAGGATCACCAAGGCCAATGCGGATTTGCTCAGCAATGAGGTCCACTTCGCCAAGTGCCATGCGGTTTTTCACGCTGGAAATACGAGCAGATACGCCATTTTCCACCTGAATACGAGTGTTTACTTCCATGAGGAAGGGCTCGCCATCGCGGGTCACAATCCATTCCCATGTGCCCACGTTGTCATAGCCTACGCTACGAGCCATGGTGAGGGAATATTGAATGATATCACGCAAAACTTGCGCAGCATCAAAGGTGTATTTGATGTTTTGCGGGTCGAAACCAGGAGCAATTTCTATGCGCTTTTGCAAGCCTGTGGACTGAATGGAGCAGTTACGCGTGCCAAAGTGCACAGGGTTTTTGCCAGTACGGTCAGAAACAATTTGCACTTCCAAGTGGTTAAAGTCCATGATGCGCTGCTCAATGAGCACACCTTCGTCTTTAAATTGGCGCAAAGCGTAGTTACGAATACGACGATACACAGAGCGGAAGTTGTCAATGTCATATACTTCCTCAATGCCCATGCCGCCGCCGCCGGCGGATGCTTTTACAAGTACCAGCGGTTGCTTAATGCCGCGCTGTAATTGGAATTCAAATACAGAGCGAGCTACTTTTTCTGCTTCCATCTCATCATAGATGGGACGGTCAGAACCGGGCACCGTGGGCACGCCAAGGCTACGGGCAAGACGCTTGGTGTTGATTTTATCACCAAGTTCGCGGATGATTTTCCAAGAAGGCCCGATGAAGGTGAGTTTGCGGTCACGCTTGGTCACGCGACGGGCAAAGCGAAAGTCTTCGGCAAAAAAGCCATAACCGGGGTGTATGGCGGTGCATTCAGCATCGTCAGCCACGGCCACAATTTCGTTGCCGTCATGGTAGGAAGCCACTTGATAGAGGCTTTTTTCGCCGCCAAGCTCACGAGCAAGGCGCACATGGCCTGAGGCAAAATCTTCTGCGGTATAAATGCAGGTAAAGGCTACGCCAAGTTTGTGACAGGCACGCGTGATGCGCATGGCAATTTCACCGCGGTTGGCCACCAGAACCTTTTCTTTTGTTAAATCCATTCTATTCCCTTTACTCTATGGCAGTATTTTATAAAGCGCGCAAAAGTGCAAAGCCTAAACAAAAGAGTAAAGACTTTGCACAAAAGTGTTTATAATTTACTGGCTTCGATATAACGTTTTTGTATTTCTAATACCAATTTATCCAGCGCGTATTCTTGCCGATCATTCATGCCCACAAAATTACAAGCCACGATACCGCTGGGTGTAACGCGTATCACCTTGGCTCGCAAAGCTGTTAAAATAGTGCGTCCGCGTACTTCTAATTGTACGTGAAAGGAAGCACCTTCAGCTAGGTTGATATTTTGTGGCAATTGTATGGCACAGCCAGTTACGCTGATATCCACAACTTCATAGACGTTTTTGCCATTATTAATGCGGGCTTCGATGCCCTGCACCATGGCGCGATAGGCATTTCTTTGCCCTTGCGCATCGTCTTCTAAAGAAAAATCATACTTCGTATCTTTTGACATTACGGACTCTTTGTTACATCACGTTGTAAGACAAATTCCACGCGTCTGTTGCGTGCCCTATTTTCCTCAGTGGTGTTAGGCATAAGAGGGTTTAGCGAGCCATACCCCGTGGCCGTTAATCTGTCAGCTTCTATCCCTTGCTCAAGCAAGTAACGCAAAACAGTAACAGCGCGCAAGGCAGATAAATCCCAACTGTCCTTGAAACGCGGGTTATCCACAACTGGGGTGTCGTCGGAATAACCGCGAATATCTACACGTTGTTCACGTCTTTTCACAAAAATATCTTTCAGAACATCCAAGATCTTCAGACTTTCTGCGTTTAATTCAGTATCATTGGCCCCAAAAAGCACTTTGCCAGGCAAACGTAGGGTGATGGTGCCCTCATCAAGCACAGCTCCCACTTGGCCTTCCACGCCATTTTGAACCAAAAAGCTTCGTATATCGTTAAAAGTTTGCTTTTGCGCTTCGATGAGCTCTTTACGTCTTTTTACCTCTTCATGCAAGGAGCCCGCCGTCTGGGTGGGATCATTGTGTGCAAGAGAGCTGGCATCACCGCCAAGGGCACCTTTGATGGAACCCACCGTGGCTAAAAACTTGCTTTGCTCCACCGAAGAAAGCGAGAAGAGCAAGATAAAGAACACCAGCAAAAGCATGGAAATATCAGCAAAGGTAGCAAGCCAGCCTTCACCCTCATCCACATCATCGTCAGAGGAATTTAACATTTCATCGCTCATATGACTTCCTATGCATTAGCTGTTATGGGTGTGACAAAAATATTATTTACCTTTCTCGGGTGGTTTACGTTGCTTGGGTGGTAAGAAGGACGACAATTTTTCATATACTAAGTTAGGATTATTATTCTCTAAAATGGACTTGGCACCTTCAAAGATAATCATGAGTAGCATTTCTTCTTGCATACTTCTGGCCTTCATCTTGCCGGCAAGGGGGATGAAGATAAGGTTTGCAATGAGCGCGCCGTAGAAGGTGGTCAAAATAGCAACGGCCATGGCCGGGCCAATGGCGGCAGGGTCAGAAAGGTTTGCAAGCATTTGCACAAGACCGATGAGCGTACCCACCATGCCCATGGCAGGAGCCAAGGAGGCCAGACGTGTAAATACGCTAATACCAATATTGTGGCGTTTTTTCATGGACGTGATTTCAATGGCCACGGTGGCATGAATAAGCGATGGGTCGGCACTATCTGCAATGAGCTGGGTGGCTTTTTTCAGAATGGGGTTTTCTGTTTGCACCTTTTCCAGCGCGATAATACCTTGACGACGGCTAATTTCTGCAATCTTAACCATGGTTGCCACCACGTCGCTGGCGGGCGCATCTTTGGCCGTAAAGGCCTTCATGCCGGCCCCGAAGGCTTGCTTCACCTCACTTGCCGGAAAACACACCATAATAGAGGATAGAGTCCCCCCCACAACAATCATGATGCTGGGGATGTCAATAAAGTTGCCTGGTTGCGGGCCAATAAAGATAGAACCAAGTACAAGGCCAAGGCCTCCGAGCATGCCACCTAGGGTTGCTATATCCATATAAAGATCCTCTATTAAAAGCCTTTGTGGGGTGTTGAATTATTGAGGCTTTGCCCAACACATAAAAAATACAAAAGCAGAAATCGTTTACAGTATTCTAGGCATATTTTTAACAAATGTCAAAACTAAGTGTGAGGAAAATTTCTCTAGTGAGAGGTCAATGAAAGTGCCGCTATTAAACATTCTTTAGAGCTTACCATTTACAGGGACTCATTTTATCTATCGGCACAAATTTGAAAATATCAAGGGTTATGGCATAAAAAATCTTGTGAGCCGTGGCAACACAGGGTATAGAGGAAGCGGCACAGCGGCGTAATGGGCGTTGATGATGGCCTTATTAAGTGCCGAATGTGTGCTAACTATTTAAAAAATAACCAAAACATTTTTACACAAAGAAACTTATGCAAAACAATCAATTTTTACGTAACGTGGCCATTATTGCCCACGTTGACCATGGCAAGACCACCCTTGTGGATGCACTTTTCCGTCAAAGCGGCGTTTTCCGCGTGGATCAGCAAGTGGATGACCGCATTATGGACAGTATGGACCTTGAGCGTGAACGTGGCATTACCATTGCCGCAAAAAACTGTGCTGTTTCTTGGAATGATGTAAAAATTAATATTATTGATACCCCCGGCCACGCCGACTTTGGCGGCGAGGTGGAGCGCGCTCTGTCCATGGCCAGTGGTGCTATTTTATTGGTGGACGCTTCTGAAGGTCCCTTGCCGCAAACACGCTTTGTGTTGCGTAAAACCCTGGAAGCCGGTTTGCCTGTTGTGGTTGTTGTCAATAAAATTGACCGTAAAGACGCTCGTCCACAAGAAGTGCTCAATGAAGTATACGACCTGTTCATCGACCTTGATGCCAATGAGCAACAGTTGGAATTTCCCGTGCTCTACGCCATCGGTCGTGAAGGCGTTGCCATGCACGATCTTGAAGATGAGCGCGTGAACTTAGCACCGCTTTTCGATACCATTATCAAGCATATCCCCGGTCCTGCTTATGATGAAAACGAGCCCTTCCAAATGCTGGTGGCTGACCTTGATTATTCCGATTATCTTGGTCGTATGGCTGTGGGCCGCATCATTCATGGTAAGCTCAATGCCAAGGACGCTCTTTTGTGCATGGGGCCCGATGACAGCGTGCAACCTTTTCGCGTAAGCA
The DNA here is from genome assembly GCA_964370015.1 of uncultured Desulfovibrionaceae bacterium. Lineage (GTDB taxonomy): Bacteria > Desulfobacterota > Desulfovibrionia > Desulfovibrionales > Desulfovibrionaceae > CAYJAD01. The sequence continues at coordinate 6,165 of CAYJHD010000094.1, forward strand.
AGTTGCAAGTGTATCAAGGTTTGCGCTTGGCAGAAGCAGAAAGTGTTGAGCCAGGTGACATTGTGGTGCTTGCTGGTCTGGAAGATGTGACCATTGGTGACACCATTTGTACCAAGGAAAATCCACGCACCTTGCCACGTATTCGCGTGGATGAGCCCACCGTGGCCATGCGTTTTGGTATTAATACCTCTCCTTTGGCTGGTCGTGAAGGTAAGCTTGTGCAAACTCGCGTCATTTGGGACCGTCTTACCAAGGAAGCTTTGCGTAACGTTGCCGTGCGCGTGGAAGAAACCACCGACCGTGATGCCTTCTTGGTGAAGGGTCGTGGAGAATTCCAAATGGCCATTCTCATCGAGCAAATGCGCCGCGAAGGTTTCGAACTTTCCGTGGGGCGTCCCGAAGTTATTTTGAAAAAATCCCCAGAAGGCAAAGTGCTTGAGCCCATTGAGCATTTGTATGTGGATTGCGACGAAACCTTCATGGGTGTGGTCACCGAAAAGCTTGCCCAACGCAAGGGTCGCATGCTCAACTGCATGAACGATAAGAGCGGTGGCACTGGTCGCGTGCGCATGGAATTTAGCGTGCCTTCTCGCGGTCTCATTGGCTATCGTGATGAATTCCTCACAGATACACGCGGCACAGGCATCATGAACTCCTTGCTTGCCGGCTATGAAGAATGGCGCGGTGACTTCCCCACACGCTTCAGTGGTTCCATTGTGTGCGATAGATCCGGTTCTGCCGTGCCTTATGCGCTCTTTAACCTTGAGCCGCGCGGTATATTGTTCACTCCTGCCGGTGTGCCTGTGTATGAAGGCATGATTGTGGGCGAGCATAATCGTGAAAACGACATCGACGTGAACCCATGTAAGGAAAAGAAGCTCACCAACATGCGTGCTTCCGGTAAGGACGAAAACGTGACCCTTACGCCTGTGCGTCCCATGACTTTGGAATTTGCCCTGCACTTTGTACGCGAAGACGAAATGGTGGAAGTAACTCCAGAGTCCATTCGTTTACGTAAAAATATTCTTTCGGCGCAAAAGCGTCACCAAAATGCTGGTGCACGTAAAAAGGCCACCGAAGGCGCATAGTCTTTTTGTTTAAAAAGTAATGATGAGGGGGAAGCTTTGCGAAGCTTCCCTCTTTTTTTGGTAAATTTTTTGTGAGTTGTGGTTTTTTGTGGGGGAGGGAAAAACCTTTTTGAAAAAAGGTTCTTTCCCTCCCCCACACCCCCTCCCTTTTCCAAAAACT
>CAYJHD010000095.1:0-7405 GCA_964370015.1 uncultured Desulfovibrionaceae bacterium
TCGGTTCAAATCCGGCCCCCGCTACCAACAATTTCAAGCACTTATGGCTAAAGCCCTAGGTGCTTTTTTTGTCCCCCGTTGATTTCATCCCCCACCTGTCCCCCATTTTTTCGTGACGCAGAGTGAAATCGGACCCCTTTTCTCGTAAAAAAATTCCAAATCTCACCTATTAATCAACTGATTAAGACTTTAGTAACTCATACTTTTAAATTTCTTAGCCTTAATTTGACAGGCTAAAGTGGTTCCCATTGTTGCACTTTTATCTTTCTTTTTTAGGCGCAACCAAACCTTAGCACACTGTCCGAATTTTGGGGACCATTATAGGAGCTTTAGAGAACAAAGGGTGATTAGAGTGAAGTCTTTTGGTGTTTTTCCGTTTCATATAAAGAAAATAATTTTCTTATCTTACCTACTTAATTTTTTTCTTCACTCATCTTACTTCCCGACTTTGCGCACAATGTCGCTAAAGCTTTCTATTGCGCTTTGAAGATTATCCATAATATCTTGAGCCAACACTTCGGGATCGGGTAGATTATCTAAATCGGCAAGGGTTTTATCCTTCACCCAAAAGATATCAAGGCTTGTTTTGTCACGAGTGATGATGTCGTCATAATGAAATTTGCGCCATCTGCCCTCAGGGTTTTCTTCGCTATAGCTTTCTTCTCTTGCTTTGAGATTTCCTGATTTATAGCAAGAAATAAAATCTTTTAAATCTTTGAGTTTTAGAGGATTTTTCTTTAATGTGAAGTGGATATTTGTTCTGAAATCATAAATCCAGACTTCTTTTGTTTGCGTTTCGGGGCTTGTTGCTTTTTTTTCAAAAAAAAGAACATTCGCCTTTACCCCCGGTTTATAAAATATGCCTGTAGGCAGTCTTAAAATCGTATGTAAATTAGTAGTTTGTAATAATTTTTTCCGCACAATTTCACCTGCGCCACCCTCAAAAAGGACGTTATCAGGTAAAACAACAGCCGCAGTTCCGCTCACTTTTAATAATGTATTGATATGTTGAACAAAGTTAAGCTGTTTGTTTGAACTTGTTGCCCAAAAATCTTGGCGGTTATAGGTCAAATCTTCTGTTTCTTGTTCACCCTCTTCATTTTCGATTGAATAAGATGACTTCTTCCCGAAAGGTGGGTTTGTGAGAACATAATCAAAGCGTTCATCGGGCGCAGAAAGTAAGGAATCGTTACGAGTTATCGGCACTTCGCCTGTCATGCTTCCAATATTGTGCAAGAACAAGTTCATAAGGCAAAGGCGATAAGTATTTCTTACAAGCTCCCAACCTGCAAAGGCTTTTTCTTTGAGGAAAGTTTTTTGCTCACGGTCGAGGTCGTAATTATTTTCGATAAAATCTTTTGCCGACAAAAGAAAACCGCCCGAACCACAACAAGGGTCGACTATAGTTTTATTTGGCTCTGGGCGCACACATTCAACAATAGCATTGATAAGGGAGCGAGGCGTAAAGTATTGCCCTGCGCCACTTTTTGTGTCTTCCGCAACACGAGAGAGCAAAGATTCATAGATTTCGCCTTTCACGTCTTCGGTCATGCTTGTCCAGTTTTCTTCGCCAATCATGGTGACAAGCTTTTTCAAAATAGCTGGTTTTGAGACTTTATTTTGAGCATCAGTATAGATTTCTTGAAGTGACCCCGGAATTTTTGCAAGTTCTTCAAGGGTTTGCTTGTAATGCTCGGCAAGTTCCGCACCGTTTTTTTGAGCGAGCTTCGCCCATGTGTATGCTTCGGGGATACCTAAATCACGCTTGTAAGGTGGTTTTGAGTATTCGTCCGCCATTTTTAGGAAGATAAGGTATGTGAGTTGCTCGAGGTAGTCGCCATTAGAGACACCATCGTCCATAAGAACGCCGGCCATTGACCATATTTTTTGTGATATATTTGCTTCGGACATATTTTCTTTTTGCCTTCGGCGACCAAAGGGGATAATCCCCTTTGGAAACCCTATTAATTAAATGTATTATCTACACTAATTCCCCATTAAATGCTTTTTTCAAAATACTTTGCCTTAGACTTTCAGTTTTTTTTAGGCTGTCAATTATTGTTTGTTCTATATTATCGCAAATTGAGAGTTTAGATTCGATATGCTGTGCTATAACTTCTTGTTGTTCATAAGAAAGATATGGAACGTCCATATTTCCTATAATATCAGTATTCAAATTTGGCTGCGCCGCCCCCTGATTAATCGCTCTTAATTCAAGTGTTTTACTTTCCCAAAAATAATAATGGAATGGCAAATATTGATTTTCCATATTTAAAAAGGCCGCAATTCCATCATTAAATGTGGTTTCAAAAGTACAAATTTTGGGAACTCCTAAAGTAGCTCCGCTATTTGATAATAATAATGTATTTGCACTTACAAGCCGTGTCTTTTTCAGGCCTGCTTCTTTGATTGTGTATGTATAAGTCGTTAAAAACAAACCACGGTTTCGAGTTAAGTCGGCCACTTTCAAAAAGGGTATATTGCCATTGTAAAACTTCGCACTGCCCGCAGGACGAGGAGAACCACCTCTAACAACACTACAAATATCTTTTATTTTAATATATTTTTTACACCCATCAAACGCATTCTTTAAAACGCTTTGCCTATAGACTTTGAGCCTTGCTTTTGCTTGCTCAAGTTCTTCAATGCCTTTGTCGAGTTCAGAGAAAAGTTCTTCTATTTTTAGGACTATTTTTTCTTGTTCAGGAAGTGGAGGAAGAGGGACTTCGATAGTCCCGAATTTTTTTGAACTCACACCGCCGATAATACCATTCATAAGGCTTGTAAACTGCTCAAAAAATTCTCTATATCTTGTATAATAATAAATATACTTGCTATTAAATAGTTTTTTATCATTCGCTATTGCATAAAGTTTATTCCCAAAACAAATTTCTTTTGTGTTATGTGCTGTTTTTTTTCCTGCACTTCCACCTTCAGAACATACAAGCACACAATTTTCAGGGGCAAGTTTAAACTTTGTATCACCAAAAGGTATTGTTACTCCAGTATTATAGTTTATAGAGCCATCCGCGTTAACATCTTTTGTCCCAATATACGACCAACCATCAATATTTTTTGAATATTGCTCTGCTTTTGTTTTAGCGTTAATGCTATTACCATTATAGATTTTGGCAATGGAGTTTAAAGGAGTTTTTTTCATATTATTTATTCCGAAATGAAACGATTCTGACAAAGATTGCAAAAATGTCTTTTATTTGAAGATTTATCATCTAATACATATAAAGGTATCATTTTTCGGTTGTTTCCCCAACATATTGCACAGTACCTTATTTTTTCTTTATCATTACTAAATGTAATAAAAGGTTTTTGATGTATTTCAACGCATTCTTCTAAGTCTTGAGCTTTCTTTAAATCGATATTTTCTTCTTTTAAAGCTCTATTTTCATCTAATAACACGGATATTTCTTGCTGGTACTTAACTCTGATACCACTAGTAAACAAATTCTTAATAAAATTCCAAACTTTTTGTATAATGCTCAACTCTTCCATAACTTCCCCTACACAAAATCTTCTGCTTTAAATGTACTATACCCCTCATAGGCATAGCTTGTGTCAATACCCTTGAGATAGATTTCGCGATCGTCAATTTTATCTGTGAGAGCCGACCTGAGAAGCTCTTTTATTTCTAAAGACTTGGCTGGGCTTCGCTCCATTGCTTGAAGATAATCGTCCTTTGAAATTTGGCTCCAGTCTATCACTTTTGACAGCTTTTTTTTCAGAATATCATCAAGCCAAATGCGACCGCTGCGCCCATTGCCCTCACGAAAAGGGTGCGCTATATTCATTTCAACATATTTGGCAACGATTTCAGCAAAAGTTGATTGTGGCATTTTCTCAATCTCTACCAAGGCACTTTCAAGATAGAGAGTAGGCGCAAAACGAAAATTTCCTTTTGAAATGTTTAATGTGCGCAATTTTCCGGCAAAATCGTAAATTTCACCAAAAAGATACGCATGAATAAAGGAAAGAGTTTTGAACGTTCCCGCTTCTAAAGGGGCAAGTAAGCCTTTTTCGTAAAGCTCAACAGCTTTTTTCTTGCTTAGCTCTTCTTCTTTTTTGGCAAGCTCTATCTCATTTGTTATATTCAGTTTATTTTCAAGCATATCTTCCCTTTATGCCACAAGTGCATAATTCATTTCATGCAAAATTTCGTCAAAAGAGTCGCCAAAAAGCTGGTAGAACTTACCAAGCCCGCCGCATGAATCAAATGGGGTGAGGTCTAAATCATCGGGGGTTATATATACCGATGTGGCAATGTGGTCACGTATCATGCGTAGCCACGATGTTTGCTCTTCGGTGAATTGTCCGTGCCCTGCGTTCTTTCGGAACATCCAATCTTGAAAACGTAAATTTACGCCTGTTGAAAATAAGTTGAGTTCCTTTACTTGCCCAAGTTCAAAACGCAAAAGTGAAATTATATCGGCAAGCTTGCTTTCGACTCTCTTCTTTGTTTTATCGGGGAACTTAATCGAATAAGCGTGCCATAATTTTTCATTCGATAAAACATAAGGCGCCGATGATAGAATTGCGTAAAGCTCTTCAATCATTTTAAAGGTGAGCTCTCTATTTCTATATGCCTGATTATATATGATATTTAATGCTGTGATAGAATCTTTATTCTCTTTTATGAATTTTTGGAAGGTTGAAATTGCCTGCTCGGCTTTTTCCTCGTAATCACTATCCCAACCTTTGAAAATAAGTTTATCAATATTTACACTGTCAATAATCTGGTCATGCGCTTTACGAGCATTCAAGATGAAATCTCTCACTTTTACATCATAAACAGGTTTCACGGCTTCTTCAATCAAACTTGCTTGCGTTTTTTTCAAACTATCTTCGCTTGTAGATTGATAAAGCGTGCGCGAATTTTCCAAAATAACATCTTCATCAAAAGCATTGAGAAGATTTTGGGTTATCACTTTTAGCCCAAGCCCTCCCGTTATTTCAAGGCATTCTTCTTGTTCTTTCGCAGTAAGGATTTTATCAAGCTTTATAAATCTGTTTGCAAGGGTTGTGAGCGTATCTTCATCTCTATCACCCATGACGACACTTGTCATAAGTTCTTTCAATGAAGTTGAGGGTTTGCGCTCGAGCTGACGTGAAGAAGATTTTTGCGATTTTGTAACGCCTACGGCATCAACCACGATATAGCCCATTTTGCGCTCAGTGGCAGACGGGGAAACATCTTGCAAGGCTTCTTTGCTCAAAGTTCTTGTTGCACGCCCAAGCATTTGCTCAAAATAGTTTTTCGAGCGAACATCACGCATAAAGAGCAGACATTCGATAGCTTTTACGTCTGTGCCTGTTGCTATCATATCTACAGTAACGGCAACACGAGGATAGAAGTCATTTCTAAAAGAAGTGAGTATGCTTTTAGGATTTTCTTCGCTTCCGTAGGTGATTTTCTTACAAAATTCGTTCCCTTCGCCAAATTCTTCACGCAAGATTTTAATGATATCGTCGGCATGACTATCAGTTTTTGCAAAAATTAAAGTCTTTGGCAACTCTTGACGATTGGGAAAAAGCTCCGTAAAAGCAGCTTCTTTAAATGCTCGTATCACATTGCGTATTTGCGATGGATTAACTATATCCCTATCAAGCTGAGAGGGCGCATAGTTTACATCTTCATCAAGTTGACTCCAACGTTTCTTACGTGAAAGGCGGTTACGCTTTTGAATTGACTGCTTGAGAATAACCCCACCTTTTTTTGTGATTTCGGTTTCAATGGTATATGTTCCATCTCGCCCGACGTTTACATCATCAATAACCGCTTGTTCGTGGGTGTATTCACTCACAATATTTTCATTGAAAAAGGCAAACGTGCGATTATCAGGTGTTGCTGTGAGTCCAATCAAGAAAGCGTCAAAATAATCAAGCACTTGTTGCCATAAATTATAAATGGAGCGATGGCATTCATCTATTATAATGAAATCAAAAAACTCAGGTGGATATTTTGCATTATAGACAACTTCTTTTGTCTTATTGCCAAGGCTTTGCTCGTTGAGGGAAGTTTCTTCAAGTGATTCGTCAAGCTCCTCACCACGCAAAAGAGCATACATCCTCTGAATTGTTGAAATGCAAATGTGCGTATCTTTAGGGATGTGCGAAGAATTTAAACGCACAACATTGTAAAGCTCGGGGAAAAGCCTCACATCATCATTTGGCTTATATTTTCTAAATTCTTCTTCCGCTTGTTCACCTAAATTTTTAGTATCAACTAAGAATAAAACTCTTTGCGCTTTTGCAAATCTGAGAAGGCGATAGACAGAAGTAATAGCCGTGAAAGTTTTTCCTGCGCCTGTTGCCATTTGAATAAGAGCACGAGGGAAATTATCGCCAAAGGATTCTTCAAGCTGAGTAATTGCTTTTGTCTGACATTTACGAAAACCCGTATCATCAAAATCGGGAAATTTTTTCAAGCGATTTCTGAGGGTATCTTCTTCATCTAGCCATTTTTTCAAAATTTCAGGTTGATGAAAGGTAAAAACCTCACGAGAACGCTCTTTGATATCATCATAATCACAGAAATGAGTAATAATGTCGGTAGCTTCATAAGCAAAGCGGATATGCACGCCAGATTTTACAAACTTTAAGCCACTTTCAGCATATTTTTTTGATTGCCCTGCAACACTTGAAAGAGATTCGGCTTTATTTGTTGGTTTCGCTTCAATAACTCCGACAGGCTTTTTATCTATAAAAAGGAGATAATCAACAGGGCCTGACTTTGTTGGATATTCACGAACAGCCACACCCAAAGAAGCAGCAGGATTGAGTTCTTTCATATCTTGAACTTCGTATCCGGCTTCTTTTAATTTTTTATCTATACTTTGGCGTGCTTTAGCTTCGGGCGTCAAGTGAATCTCCATAATATCATTGTATTTATAATGTATTAAATTGAAAAATATTACTACCTTGACTTTTATGTATCTAAATTGACCGATTGTTTCGCTGCTGAGTTGATAATGCTTTTAAATGAATGCACTATATCATAAAACAATTAGATTAAAGCTCATAATAACACACTCTTTAATAGAACGCTATCTGATAGCATTAATAAAAAAATGTTAGAAGAAGTGGTGAAGCCACTAAGCAGAAAACATAAAAAATACTCAATAATTCAAACTGTTACCTTGGCATCTTAGCAGAACAACATTGCATTAAAACATACAAAACTCGAAGACCCGGCCTGAGATTTGGTCGGGTCTTCGAGTTGATTAGGCTTAAGTCAGCTTGCTATTTCATCTCGCTGAAAGTGTGCTTTCAGGTTGGCCTCAACGGGTGAAAAATTTACGTTTGATGCTGGTGGCTGTACTCTTGGATAGGTTACATTTAAGTGGACAAATTTTCATCGAATAGTAAAATGAAACAATCGGAGGAAAAATGA
>CAYJHD010000096.1:0-7318 GCA_964370015.1 uncultured Desulfovibrionaceae bacterium
TGCGTCAAATGTGTAACTTTTTTGTGTGATTTTTTTGCGTATTTTTTAGTGGGGGAAGGGGAAACTTTCCCCTAAAGGGACAAGTGCTAGCGCCAAAAAGTTTTCCCTTCCCCCACACCCCCATCCCTTTCAAAACGCGCTATTTTATCTCTTCCTCACCCTCCCTGTGCGGCCGCTATTTTCATACAAAGCCCATACTAAATCGCCATTAAAGTTTTTTGGAAGGGGGGTCTGGGGGGAGAACCTTTTGTTCACAAAAGGTTTCCCACCAGTAGTTCATAAAAAGGAAATTGTTTCATGTTAGAATTTGTTATTTTTGCCTCTGGGGCATTGATCATGGTATTGGAGATGGTGGGCGCGCGCGTCATGGCACCGCATCTTGGCACATCCGTCATTGTGTGGACCAGCCTCATAGGCGTGGTGCTGGCATGCCTTGCCCTTGGTGCTTTTTTGGGTGGTCGCTTAGCTGATAAAAAACTTTCCCCCACCATGCTGGCGCGTATCTTATCCGGTGCAGGGCTCGGCTCAGCTTTAACGGCCCTTGGGCATCGCTTTGTGGGCATGAGCGTGAGCACTGGCATAGACAATATTTATTTGGCGGCTGTGGTGGCGGCCATATGCCTTTTTGCCATTCCGGCCTTGGCCTTTGGCATGATATCTCCTTATATTATCCGCTTGCGCCTGGCAGATATTTCCACCTCGGGAGCCACCGTGGGGCGTTTGTACGCACTTTCCACAACGGGGAGCATTGTGGGAACATTTCTGGGTGGCTTTGTGCTTATTTCGTATTTTTCCAGCACACATATACTGCTGGGAACGGCCGCTGCCATGCTGTTGCTTTCGCTCATGGTGGGCCTTACGGGCAAGAAGAGTCGTAGCCAAAGCGTATCTACCATGCTGTTATTACTTTGTATTCCTGCCATTGCTTTCATCAATGCCGAGATGGAATACGCCATGTACGCCAATGGCACTCCACCCCCTGTGGAAACACCCTATAATAACATTCGCATAAGCCAAGGAGATAACGAAGAAGGCCGCCCTGTGCGCCTCATGGCCACAGATCCCGGCTATGCGCAGTCGGGCACGTATTTAGATAAGCCTTCAGAACTGCTTTTTGACTATACCAAATACTATGCTTTGGGCACGGTGCTTTTTCCCAAAGCTGAGAAAGTGCTCATGCTGGGTGGCGGGGGCTATTCCATACCCAAATGGCTCTTGGCAGGACATGGTGGCTTAGATGGCGAAAAGCTACGTCTTGATGTGGTGGAACTGGATCCCGGCATGACGCAATTGGCCAAGGAACTCTTTGGATTGCCGGATGATGCGCGCATGCGTATTTTCCACGAAGATGCACGCCGTCACCTCACCACCAATGCAGAGAAATATGAATTGGTGTTTGTGGATGTGTTTAACTCCCATTACTCCGTTCCCTTTCATATGGGCACGGTGGAAGCTGCCGCCGCCTTACGCCGCGCTGTCACCGACGATGGTGCCGTACTCATGAATATTATCTCAGCCTTTGAAGGGCCAGACAGTTATATATTACAAAGTATTTACGGAGCATTACAGAGTAGTTTTGAACACGTATATATTTTTGCCGTGAATCCTGAACAGCCTTTAGAAGAGGTGCAAAACTTCATGGCTTTGGCACTGCCTGCAGGTAATACTAAAGTGCAGGACGTTTTAGAACACAGTGCAAAGCATACCGATTATTCGCAAAGTATACAAAAAATTCTTGCGGCGAAAGTGCCACATACTGTGCCTCAAACAGTTCCTCCCCTGCGCGATGAATTTGCACCGGTGGAGCGTTATGCTCAGGCATTATTAAAAAAATAGTCCTATTGATTTAGATGTTATTCCGACAAAAAAGCTTCTCAGCGGCAATAGAATACGCTTATACAAAAAGGGGATACGTATAAACCTCCCCTTGGGCACACACCCATCACCTCATTACAAAGGGTTCCCTATGAAAACAGAACACCATGAAATAGAACTTACATCTCTCTCCCACGACGGGCGCGCCGTGGGTCGCCTTAGCACAGATAAAGGCACACAGGTGGTCTTTGTGGAAAATGCTTTACCAGGACAGCGCGCACGCATTGCCATTACCAAGAGCAAGAAAAGCTTTGCCGAAGCCACATGCGTTGAGGTTCTACAAGAAGCACCAGACAGCATTACGCCACCCTGTCCGCATGCAGGGACTTGCGGAGGCTGTGCTTTGCAAAGCATGCCTGCCGCCACGCAAATACATTGGAAAGAGCGCATTGTGCACGAAGCCATGGCGCGTATTGCCAAACTTTCACCTGAGCAAATGGAATGTATTCGTCCTTTAGTACCTTCGCCTCAACCTTGGGGCTATCGTAACAAAATGGAATTTGCCTTTGGACAAGATGCAGAGGGCAAGTTGGTGTTGGGATTACGCGGTAAAGGCTCCCATGAAGTGCACATGGTGGAGCACTGTATGCTCATGCCGCAAGGCTGTATGCAGGTGGTACAACAAGTGCACGCCCTTTGCCAAGATGCACGCTTTAAAGCTTGGGCAGGCCCAGAAGATACTCTAGGCATTTTGCGACATCTTGTGGTTCGCCGCCCGCATACCCTTGGCCCCGACGGCAAAGCTCAGCTGGTGGTAAATCTTATCACTGCCCCCGGTGGTAATAATGCGCGCTTGCGTCTTTCGCGCCTTGGCAAAGAGCTCATGCAACAAAATGCCGCAGTGACCGGTTTTGTGCTGGAAGAGCGTCGCAGTGCCAGCATGATAGCGCAAGGTGAGCACACCATCACGCAATTGGGCCCGTGCAAACTTGTGGAAACTCTGGGATCTGTCACCTACACCATGGGCCATGATGCTTTCTTTCAAATTAACACCGCCGCCGCTGAAGTTTTATGCCAACATATACAACGCATGGCGCAAGATGTGGAAAGCGATGGTCCGCTGTGTATTTGGGATTTATATTGCGGTGTTGGCGCCCCCGGTTTAAATTTAAGCCAACATTTGCAACAGCAGGGTCAGCAAGAGTGTCAGCTTTATGGCGTGGAAATCAACACCAAAGCCATTGCCATGGCAAAGCGCAATGCTGAGGCTTTGGAGTTTGAGCAAGTGACCTATGTGGCCAGCGATGCCAAAAGAGCCCTTTCCTCATGGCCCACACCGCATGTGGTACTTGTGGACCCACCACGTACGGGCTTATCCCCCGAAGTGACACAGGCCCTTGTGAAGAGCCAAGCCCAGCGCATCATTTATGTTTCGTGTAATCCTGCCACCTTGGCTCGCGACATGGCATTACTTTCTGAGGAATATAGCCTTAAAGAGCTTATCCCTCTGGACTTCTTCCCGCAAACACCGCATGTGGAAAGCTGCGTTTTGTTGGTGAAAAAATAAAAATATAAGCCCATATCCTTCATTGGATGTGGGCTTTTATATGAGACAATGCATGCAAATTTCACGGGGCACACGATAAAAAAGACTCTTTCCACAGGCAATAGTATCTTGACGCCCGCAGACCACTATGCTATATATAACAAGCTTTGTGAAATGGGGTACAAACCTCACAGCCCACGGGCAATTTTCTTTGGCAAGTGCGATATACGCCTTGCGAAAATGTGCTTGCTAATGCGTGGGCACACCATGAGGCACCCATGAATTTAAGCGAAAGAGTAAAAAAGAAAAGCAAGACCATGGAAGTTTTTGCCACCGCCGGCACCATTGGTATGCATATGGTCAGCGGCCCCATTGTGGGCTTTGCCATAGGCTATGGTTTGGATAAGTGGCTTGGCATTCATCCTTGGGGGAAGCTCACTTTCTTTCTCATAGGCATTGGCGCAGGTTTTTTGAATGTACACCGTGACAGCCAAAACCTACTACGCAAAATGCAAAAAGAAGGCCCCACCGGCCAAGGTAAGGCAGAAGAGCCTGCAGTAAAAACAGAAAAAACTGTGGATACTGACCGTGCTTAAGCAAAAAAACGTGCTCGCAAGAGCGGTACACTGTTTAGACGCATGGCTTTGGCGCCGAGGATTTTATAATCCTTTGGTGCGCTTTATGTTGAAAGTTCAGGTGATTTTCTTTCTTTTTGCCTTACTTGTGGGATTCATGGCTTTGCCATGGACTGAGCATGTGGTCACCTTTTCTGTGGGGTGTGCCATTTTTGCTAATATTTTTTGGGGAATTTCTGGACAAGTACTGGGTCTTTCCCTTACAAAGTTCTCAGGGGGCTTGCTTTTTCTCCTCCTCATACGAACTGGTTTTCGACTGGCGCTAGCCGCCGCAGTTTTATATGTAGCCTTTGTGGTGTTTAAGGCCTCTGCTCTGGCCATTGTGTGCGGAGTGACGGCGAGTATGGGCTTGGCCCTAGGAACCTTTGCTTACAATCATTTTAGTAAGCACAAGCAATAAGGAGCGTATTATGGCAGGTGGATTGCCGCATCCGGTCTTACTCTCGACCCTTGCTGACATGGATTATGTCACCATTGGTGGTCAACTTATGGAGTTTAAGCATGTCTTTTTCACATGGATAGGCATGGCTTTCTTATTTCTTGTGGCCTTTTTAGTGCGCCGCCAGATTACCATGGTGCCCGGTAAAGGGCAGAATTTCTTTGAGGTGGTCATTGGTACCATTGACGACTTTGTCTGTACCAACCTTGGTGAAGAAGATGGCAAAAAATTCGTGCCCCTTTTGGCAGGCATTTTCATCTACATCTTAACCATGAACCTCATGGGTCTTTTACCCGGTTTTGACGCTCCCACAGCAAACCTTAATACCACGGTTTCTTTAGCCATTGTTGTTTTTATATACTACAACTTCCTTGGTATGCAACGCTGGGGCTTCCACTATGTCAATCACTTCACCGGCCCATCCAAGGCCCTTATTCCGCTCATGTTCCCGTTGGAAGTGGTTTCGCACCTTTCCCGCCCATTGTCGCTTTCTTTGCGTCTTTTCGGTAACATCCGCGGTGAAGAAATTGTTATTATCCTAGCCTTTGTTATGGCTCCCATCCTCGGTAGCTTGCCCATTTACTTCCTCTTCCTTCTTGGCAAGAGCATGCAAGCTTTCGTATTCTTCATGTTGACCATGTTCTACATTAAGGGTTCGCTGGAGCACGCACACTAGGATTCACACTTTGTGGGGAATGGTCTACGGACCCAAACATATAATATTCTTAAGGAGTTTAACATGCGTAAATTATTAATGATTGCCTTAACAACTGTTGCTTTTGTAGGTATGGCTTCCCTTGCTTTCGCTGCTGGCGATCCTATGGCCATCAGCTTCACTTCCTTGGCTTCCGTTCTTGGTATCGGTATTGCTGCTTGTGGTTGTGGTATTGGCATGGGTCTTGGCCTCAAAGGCGCTTGTGAAGGCGTTGCTCGTAACCCTGATGCCAGCGGTAAAATCACTGGTACCATGATTTTGGCCTTCGCATTTATCGAATCTTTGGCCATTTACGCCTTGGTTGTAAGCTTCATCTTGCTCTTCGCTAACCCCTTCATGGGCTAGTAGTTCAAGCTTTAGAGTTCATGAGCCCCAGCTTCGGTTGGGGCTTTTTTATTATCCAAAGGGACAAAGCATGCCATCTCATTTGCGCACAACACTTCAAGAAAAAAAACTGAGTCTTGGCTCTTGGCTACAATTTCCAAGCCCAGACACGGCAGAGCTCATGGCACATATGGGCTATGATTGGCTGGTGATAGATATGGAGCACGGTAGCATTGACATAAGCCAACTGCCCAATTTGCTACGCGCCATAGCCAGCGGCGGCGCGCAGGCCTGCGCCATGGCATCACCTGAGCAACAAATCCATAAAGCTCCTCTTGCCCTCGTGCGTGTACCCACTGCGGAAAAACTGGTCATTCGCCGCGCTCTAGATGCCGGAGCACATGGACTTATCTTTCCCATGATTCAAAGCCGTGCCACCCTTGATGCCGCCATAGATGTGGCACTCTATCCTCATAAGAGTGAAAACACAGGTTCGCGCGGCGTGGGCTATGCCAGAGCCAATGCCTATGGCAAAAACTTTGGCTCCTATATGCAAGCGCAAAAACAAGGGCCCATTATCATAGCGCAAATAGAGCACGCCGACGCTCTTGCAGATTTAGATGCCATCTTGCGCCATCCATATCTTGATGCCATCATGGTGGGGCCTTACGATCTTTCTGCCTCCATGGGTATCATGGGAGATTTTAGCCATCCCCTGTTTCTTCAAGCCATGGACGAAATACAAAAGCTTTGCCGACAACACAATGTACCCATGGGAAGCCATGTGGTGACGCCAGAGCCCACGGCCCTGCAAAATGCCATAGATGCTGGGCATACCTTCATTGCTTATGGCATTGACGCTGTTTTTCTCTGGCAACATGCCGCTCGCCCAACTCTTCATAAGAATTAAGTAAGGATTCATCCATGATTACCTATGCCATTATCCCCGCACGCATGGCCGCCACCCGCTTTCCCGGTAAACCTCTGGCTCCCATGGACGGAATCCCCATGCTGGGTCACGTGGCCTTGCGCACCGCCCTGGCCACATCCCTCACTGCCACCTATGTGGCCACTTGCGATGTGGAAATAGCGGATTATTGCCACAGCCAAAATATCAAGGTGGTCATGACCAGTGCCGAGCACACTCGTTGCACCGATCGTTGCGCCGAGGCTTTGCCCCTCATCGAACAGCTGGAAGGAAAAAAAGCCGACGCCATTGTGATCGTGCAAGGCGACGAACCACTGGTGCATCCAGATATGATTGATGCGGCTCTTACTCCTTTGCACCAAGAGCCCACGGCGCAGGTGGTGAACCTTCGCGCTGCCATCACCAGCCAAGAGGAATTTCTTTCACCCAACACCATTAAAGTTGTCACCGATGGGCAAGGGCGAGCATTGTATTTTTCCCGCTCAACCATACCCAGCACCAACCATGGCGTCACCACGAACAACATCCTCGGCCATAAACAGGTTTGCATCATGCCTTTCAGACGCCAAGCTCTACTAGACTTCATCGCTCTAGACCAGACGCCATTGGAGCAAGCTGAATCCATAGACATGCTTCGTCTTTTGGAAAATGGCATACCCGTGCACACGGTGCTCACCTCACATATAAATCAAAGCGTGGATTGCCCTGAAGACCTTCAACGCGCCACACAGTTGCTGAAAAATGACCCGCTATGGAAAAAAACATACTTTTAACCCCCACTCAACAGTAAAAAACATGCACACAAGCAAGCCCCCCTACCCCATGTGACAACAATCTTCTGTCAAAGAAGAAACACTGCCACCATTGGTTTTTTTGAGGGGTGGGGTCTGGGGAGGGGAACTTTTTTTCCCTAAAA
>CAYJHD010000097.1:0-7310 GCA_964370015.1 uncultured Desulfovibrionaceae bacterium
AAAGCCTGTTATGGGAGGGGAGAGGATAACTTTTGCTAGCGCCAAAAAGTTTTTCCTCTCCCCTCCCAAACCCATCCCTCTCCTTTCATAACGCGCTTCATTGCATGGAGTGTTTTTTTCAATCAAAAAAATCTATTGTCATGTAGGTGACGTTTTCACTTTTGATTTAGGGTTTAAGTGCGTTATTATGTGTTTTGCGTTTTTACCTTACCTTACCTTACCTTACCTTACCTTTCTTTTTTGTTTTTAGGTGTGAGTCTTGACACTTTCTCCCGTCCGCGATAGGCCAAAGCCATGAACATATTACATCGTTGTTATATTACCGTGGAAGAGGAATCCGTAGAAATTTTATGGGGTCTATTGGCCTTACATATTTCTTTTGGTTGGGAAGAAGAAAGTTTAGCCACAGGTGAAACTCGTTTTTGCATTCATTGTGAAAGTAAAGAGTTTTTAGATGGTTTGGCTGAGGCCGTGCGCGTTGCCGTTCCCATGGCCGACATCAGCATGAGTGAAATTCCGCAAAAAGACTGGACAGAAGCCTGGAGAGAGTATTTTACTCCCATCGCTTGCGGTTCACGTTTTATGGTTTTACCGCCTTGGCTTCAAGAGAGTACTGATTTGGAAGGGCGTCAAGCCGTTATCATTGAGCCCAAATCCGCCTTTGGAACTGGGCATCATAGTACCACAGCGTTATGCTTGCGAGTTCTTTCGGATTTATTGGACAGTGGGCGTGTTAAAGCTGGTATGGAGTTTTTAGATCTTGGCACAGGTTCCGGTATTTTGGGGCTTGGTTGTTGTCACTATAATTTGTATGGCATTGGTACAGATATTGATCAATTGGCAGTGGATAACGCCATTGAGAATAGAGAGTTAAATGCTGTAGGCATGTATGATGCTACGCAAAAGCAAGGTTTTGATGTGGTGTTAGGGTCCGTGGAAGCGGTGCAAGGGCGTACTTTTGATGTGGTGCTAGCCAATATTTTAGCCAGGCCTTTAAAAGAATTGGCTCCTGAGCTTGTAAAATTACGTAAAGAAGGTGCGTGTCTCATTCTTTCTGGTTTGCTTGAAGTACAAGCTCAAGATGTGGAAGCTGCATATACTGCGCAAGGTCTACCCCCAGCGCAAATGATCGTGGAAGGGGAGTGGGCAGCCTTAGTGTGGGAATAGTTTTTTGTATGATGATTGATATATGCAAAAACGGTAATAATCTTTGTACGTTTTTATAAGTAAGAATCCACCAGCCTAGCTGGTGGTTTTTCTTTTCCACAAAAAAAGGGATATACCTCGGTATATCCCTTTTCAATAACTGATATGAACAGCGTTGTTTACACACTCATACATTGTTTAGGCGCAAAACGCTTTTTACAATGGCGCGATTGTAATTCTAAAATAATGTGTTTTTCATACTCATAGGCCAGCTCTACGTCTGCCCCCCATTCCTCACGCAACACCCTTTCAAGCTCTTGTGTTTCAGCCCAAATATCTAGCAATTCTTCATTGGTCAAAGATTTTAGGCGAAGAGCAAAAGGAATATCCTCTGTAAACACGCTTCTGGTGGCCATAAATACCTCAAGGCATCGGAGGATATTTGCTCCCATCTGCAAATACTTGCTCCGTTTTTTCCAAATAAAAAGAGGTTAAACTGTCTTGTCCAAGCAAGGCCAAAACAAGAGACAAGGGAGATAGGTACCCTTGTTGCCAATCGGTGGTAAAGTGGATTTTTCCTTGTTCTTTATCCAGCTGTGAATGACTAATCAAGGCTCGTATATCGGTGGTACGAGGGCCTTTTTTAGTGTCACGGGTCCACAAGAATTCTTCCAATTCAAGGAAATTTTGCCATGTTTGGAAGAACTTGTCCATGGTTATTTCAAGATTTTTAAAAGTTAGGCAGAAATTTTCTTGTGTGGCTTGTTCTGTGCGTCCAGCCTTATTGGTGGGCATCACACAAATCATATCCATGCCTTGGGGGAGATGGGCTTGCAATTTTTCCATGACGGTGGCTGGGTCCAAATGTTGGCGTAGCGTAATGGCAAACCATTCTGCTTGGCTTCCCACACCCACGGGTAGGGCACGTCCAAAAGATATGAGCGGCAGTGGATGAAAGCCTTGAGAAAAGGTCATGGGTAATCCTGCACGGCGTAAACAGCGCTCTAAAATGGCCTGTAATTCCAATTGGCTTAAAAAGGCTGAGCGATCTTTGCGGCTATGCCAGATGCGGTATTCCACAGCTTTAACTGTGAGCCCCTTGGCTATGGCTGGTGGTGCGGCCTTGGTGCGCGGAGGACAGATAAGTCTGCCTTCTTCATCAAGACGTGGCTTATGTGCCTCTTGATCACGCTGAGGCAAGTTGAGAATATTATTGATTTTTTCGCCATCTAGTTTAGGTAAGCGTGATGGGCCGGCCTTGGTGTCACAAACACCACATTGGCGGCAGGTATTGTAGCGACAGTCGGCGGTAACTTTTTCCGCTAGAGCGCGTTCCATTTCTTTTTGGAAATATTCAGGGCTAATGCCGCAATCGAGGTGATCCCATACCAAAGGTTCTCCCATGGGGCGTGCGGCAATATAATCTTCTGCTTTTAAGCCGCATTCTTCCATGGCTTCTTGCCAAGGAATGAGGCTAAAGCCTTCTACCCATGCAGAGAAAACACCACCTTTATGGTATACTTTTTCTATGACATCGGCCAATTTTCTGTCTCCGCGAGACATGATTCCTTCAAGATGGCTCATACTTGGCTCATGCCAGCGCATTTTAAGCCCTTTATTTTGCTTAAATTGGTCACGCAAATAGTAAATACGTTTATGAATTTCTTCCATGGAAATTTGTTCTACCCATTGGAAAGGTGTGAAGGGCTTGGGTACAAAAGGAGAAATGGCTGCTGTTACTTGTAAGCGAGGGCCACCGCGTCCGGCAATGTCACGCACTTTACGGCACAGTTCCACAATGGCGTCGAGATCTTCATATGTTTCTGTGGGCAGTCCAATCATGAAGTATAATTTTACTTGTTGCCAGCCGTGTTCCACGAGTTTTTGTATGTGCAGGAGCAATTCTTCTTCGCTAATGCCTTTATTGATAACATCACGTAAACGTTGACTGCCTGCTTCGGGAGCTAGCGTGGCGCCTGTGCGGCGAATGCCAGCCATGCGTTGCATAATGCTGTCGTCGATGGAGCCCACGCGCAAAGAAGGTAGAGATACGGAAATTTGTTCCTGAGCACAGCGATCCACTGTATCCATGAAAAGGGTCTTTAAGGCAGAAAAATCTCCCGTGCTGAGGGATAGGTAAGAAATCTCGTCAAATCCCGTACCTTTAAGACAGTCTTCCAAAATATTTTTAATTTCGGGTAAAGGGCGCTCTCGTACAGGTCTATACACCATCCCCGCATGGCAAAAACGACAGCCGCGCGTGCAACCGCGTGCAATTTCTAAAGATAATCTATTATGTACTGCGCCAATGGGCACAGCCTGCTGAACAGGGTAGGGAACTTTGCTTAAATCGGCCACTACTCGGCGATATACTTTGGTGTAATCGCTTAATTGCGGCGTGAGTGTTCCGTCGGAATTTTCTGTAAAAAGTGAAGGGATATAAACACCATGGATGTGACGTGCTTCCTTAAGGAATTGGCTACGACTCCACTTTTCATTTCTAGCTTGCTCAAGTAAAGCGCAAATATCTACCAGCACTTCTTCGCCTTCGCCAAGCACCATCAAATCCATGAAAGGAGCTATGGGTTCTGCGCTTAATGTGGCGCCGCCGCCTGCTATGATGATGGGGTAGGTGAAAAGATCGTCACCGCGATCTTTTGCACGTAAGGGAATATGCCCAAGGTCAAGCATGTAGAGGATATTAGTATAGGCTAATTCATGAGTTAAGGAAAAACCAATGGCGTGCATGCGAGAGAGCGGCGTGTCGGATTCCAAGGTGGCCAGTGGCGTAGTATGCTCTTGTAAAATGGCAGCTGTTTCGCGGCATGGGGTCATGACGCGCTCCGCCCACCAGTCTTCACGACTGTTAAGAATATTGGAGAGAATTTTTTGCCCAAGGTAGGACATACCCACTTCATAGGTATCGGGGAAGGCTAAAGCTATGCGCAAAGAGCACGTGGTAGCATCTTTATGAACGGCGCCTTCTTCAATGCCTAAATAGCGGCTGGGTCTTGGGAGCAGGGGTAATAATTCACGCATGGTATAATCCTTAGGGCGAAATAACAGGAAAGTTTTACGTAGCGATACTTTCCTTGTGAGAGTTCAAGTGTTTTGTGGTTTATAGATGTATAAGGATGAGTTTATGCTACGAAGAGGTTAAAAAACTCTGCCAAAATCTACA
Source organism: uncultured Desulfovibrionaceae bacterium (assembly GCA_964370015.1). Taxonomy (GTDB): domain Bacteria; phylum Desulfobacterota; class Desulfovibrionia; order Desulfovibrionales; family Desulfovibrionaceae; genus CAYJAD01. The sequence continues at coordinate 4,328 of CAYJHD010000097.1, forward strand.
GGTGCATTTTCTGGCAGAGTTTATAATTATAAGAGCGTAGTAAAGCTACTTAATAAGATTGCTTTTGGCGGCAGGTTGGCCAAATTGTAATTTACCAAGTCCACCATTGGTGGAAATGTTAATGGAAACTTCTAAGTATTTATCTTTAATTTCTTGGGGTGTTTCAGTGTAACGATATAAGAAATGTTTACCTTCAATGTTACCGCACAAAGTATTTTCAAAGGGGATACCGTATGGCAAAAGCATCATTTGTACTCCACCTTGTTGTGCAGGAACGCTTTGCAATGTAGCAACTTCATGAAGCACATCTTTTTCTGCATCGTATTTTCCGATGACAATTTCACCTGTGACCAATTTGAACAAACGAATATCTTGAGCCATAGAACTCTCCTTACAAATAATGTTCTTCTAGGTAGACATAGCAGGGCTAAGTGTCAAGGTAAAAAATGTCGTTCGCGTAGAGTTCACTGTTTTGAGAGGGCAATTTCTCTAGATATAAATAGTAAGAGGGTGTGTATATGTACTGGGCGGCACTAAAAGTCGAAGTTAGGTATTTGTTGCTTGCATTTTCATGAGAGAGCGTATACCTAGGTGATACTGAGTAAAGTAAAGATAATGAGGTAGTCTATGGCGGAGTATTTAGATTTACAAGAAAAGCTTGGGTACACGTTTTCACGTCTTGAGTATTTACAAAAGGCTCTTACCCACAGTTCTGCTGCCAACGAGAATAAAAGCGTTGGTATGCATAATGAACGGCAAGAATTTCTTGGTGATGCTGTTTTAGAGCTTTGTGTATCATGGGCACTTTTCACTCGTTTTCCCGAGGCCAGAGAAGGTGATTTGACCAAGGTTCGATCTTCATTGGTGTCGGCGAAAAGTCTTGCGATGCTTGCTAAGGAATTGCATATCGATAAACATTTGCGCTTAGGTCGCGGGGAGGAAAGCCAAGGGGGGAGGCAAAGGGACACCGTACTTAGTGATGCTTTTGAAGCCGTACTTGGTGCTATCTTTGAAGATGGTGGTTATGAAGCTGCCTATACAGCTGTTTTGCATATTTTTTCCAAACACTGGCCGGAGCAGGCTAGTCAAAGCCTTCGTAAAGATTATAAAACACAACTTCAAGAGGTTGTACAACGCTTGCACAAGGACCGTCCGGTCTATGTGCTACAAAGTAGTTCTGGGCCAGAGCATGCTAAAGTGTATCAAGTCTGTTTGACTCTGCCGCAAGGACAAAGTTTTCAAGCAAGCGGGCAAAGTTTAAAAAGAGCTGAGCAAGAAGCGGCGCGCTTGGCTCTTTTAAGTCTTTAACTTCCCCCAAAGGGGGTTGTCTTAGTAACTTTTCTTTTTTTCCCTAAGCCCATAGTAGACACTTTGGAGTTATTTCGTCATTACACCAAGGTGTAATACTTTGCAGCATCCCCCCGAAAGGGGAGTATTTTACTGTTACGTCTTAGGGGCATACGGCAAGCTATATAAGTGCCGTACGTTTGTTGCCTCTTTTGTATTCTCTCACTTAGCAGTTTTTAGCTATATTGACTGTTGAAGCTGACCAATGGCCTTTTCAGACCGGCCCGGGGGTCGTCATCCCCCAGGCCTCCCGTCTTTGGTCTGCCACAGCCTATATATAAGATGGTCTATTAGCCGCCTATGAGCTGCTGTGCCATCTTTGGCAGTGAGTTAGCTTGCGATAGCATGGCTACCGAGCTCTGGGTGAGGATTTGGTTGCGTACGAACTCTGTCATTTCCGTGGCAACGTCCACATCCGAGATTCTGGATTCGGCGGCTTGTAAGTTTTCCGCCTGGATATTTAAATTACTAATGGTTGCTTCTAAACGGTTTTGTATGGCCCCAAGATGTGCGCGGATTTTATCTTTCGATACAATTGCGTCGGTAATGGCTACAAGGGACGCCTGAGCTTGAGACTGGGTTGAAATACTGAAACCAGCGTCGTTTGAGCTATTGGTGCCAAGGCCAAGGGCAGATGCGGTGGAATCACCGATGCGTATGTAGTAGTAATCTTCTGCGCTATCGTTGGCAGTACCAAAGTGTACTTTTAACTCACCAGTGGATTTTAAATTATTACCATTGTGAGCGCCGGACAGTGAACCGTCGAGCAATTTAATGCCGTTAAAATCTGTTGCATTGGCAATGCGTGTGATTTCCGATGCGATGGCTTGGTATTCTGACTCAATCATCAAACGTTGTGTGGAGTCATAGGTACCAGTGGCGCCTTGTTCTGCGAGTTCTTTCATACGAATGAGTTGCTCGTCGATGGTTTGCAAAGCGCCGTCAGCTGTTTGGATCATAGAGATGGCGTCGTTGGCATTGCGGGCACCTTGGTTAAGGCTAGCAATGTCTGCACGTTGCAATTCGCGGATTGCAAGGCCAGCTGCATCATCAGCTGCGGAGTTGATACGAAGACCTGACGAGAGTCTTTCTGTTGATTGAGCAAGGCTACCATAGTGGATGTTCAAATTCCTAGCGGTATTCATCGCCATTAAGTTATTGTTAACGACCAAAGACATAATGTACCTCCTTGAAAGGTTTAAGCTGTACTCTGTTTATAGCAATCGGTGTGCCAAAGTTTATTTATTGTGTATTTTTAGTGTGTTGTATTGGTAAAAAATGGGGTAGGAAAAAAGTGTAGGGCATGTAATCAGTGTTATTTTTGGAAAATAGGAAGACTTTTCCCAGCATTTGAGAGCTGCTTGTCGTGATTGTATAATAGTAATGATATGAAAATAGAGCTGCTGAAAGGAGGTTGAATCTTAAGGCTTGCAAAATGGCATAAAAATCCTTAGTGTTGCTTTTCATTTGTGCACCTTTACTAAAGAGTAGCGCAACCCCCACTCACAGCACGGTGGTAAATGTGGCTGAGAAATTTCTATCATAAGGATATTTATGACTGCTGAGCATACTTCTGATTCTGACGCTGTGTCCACACCAGCACCTAAAGCCCCTCGACGTACCACAGCTAAGGCTG
>CAYJHD010000098.1:0-7082 GCA_964370015.1 uncultured Desulfovibrionaceae bacterium
CTCCCGACCAAGAGCTTAGAAGGCTCCTGCTCTGTCCAACTGAGCTATGGGCGCGCGGGTACTTTTCTACCCTTTCACATGCCCATGGTCAAGCACAAAATTGTATTTTTCCACCTTATAAACGTAATACATGAATATATCGTATTTTTTTACCACATAAAAAAGCTGACAGGCACGTCAAGTTCTGTCATAACAAAATCATGTTCACTAGTTATACAGAAGTTTGCCAGCATCTAGATGCACTGGGCCTTTTTCATATGGATTTAAGTCTTGAGCGCATGGAAAAAGCCTTACAAGATCTACACCTCACCACCCCTCCCTTTGTAACCATACAAGTGGTAGGTACCAATGGTAAGGGGTCTACCTCCACATTTTTGGAATCCTTGGCTCGAGCCCATGGTTTGCGCACAGGATTATTTACCTCGCCACACTTTATATCGCCAAGCGAGCGTATACGCATTGACGCATGCCCTCTCGCTCAAGAACAGTGGCCAGCCTTAGCGCAAAAAGTGCACAGAGCAGCCCCAGAACTCACCTATTTTGAATTTCTTACAGTTTTAGCTGTGCTAGCTTTTAGTGAGGCAAATATTGATATTGCCATCATAGAGGCCGGCCTTGGCGGGCATTATGACGCCACAACAGCCCTGTACCGCGATGCGCTTTGCTTAACTCCTATAAGTATGGATCACGAGCAAGTTCTTGGCAAAACGCTCTTGGCCATAGCCGAAGACAAAGCTCATGCCATGCAAGCAAATAAGCCCGTTTTTATGGCCCCTCAAGAATCCAGTATCATAGATTTTTTGACAAGCTTTGCAAAACAACGCCAAAGCCAGCTACACTCTGTGGATACAGAAATACTCCCAGACCACATATCCCTTGGCCTTCATGGCGCGCATCAAACAGAAAATGCCGCTCTAGCCCTCACCGCATGGAGTTGGCTAAGTACACAATATGGCTGGAAGTGTTGTACAGACTCCATACAGAAAGGATTGGAGCAAGCCTTTATTGCCGGTAGACTACAATCCATCACCTGTAATGAGTCACAATTACCTGCGCAGCTTTTGCTTGATGGTGCTCACAATGTACAAGGTCTCAGCATGTTACTCACACATGTGCAAACTCTTGATAAAAAACCCTCCGCCATTATTTTTTCTTGTTTGGCTGACAAAGATACACAAAACATGCTTGCTTTACTTCAAGATATTCATACCCATTGTGACCATTGCCCTCTTTACATTACTGACATTCAAAATAATGCCAGAGCCCTTACTTCGCAAGAAAAAGAACATTTTGTGCAACAATTAGGAAATACAGCATTGGTGGCACAAGACCTTGAGAGCACACTGATATCACTAAGTAGCACCTTTGTGACAGAGAATACACAAGGCCCCGTGCTTCTTTGCGGTTCCCTTTATTTATTGGGCGAATTTTTTGAAAAATACCCTCACTATCTCACACAACATATCTAGGAATATATGACTGCCATGAATACACTTTTTCGAGCCCTACCTTCCATGGACGCTTGCCTCCAAGCCTTAGCTCAAGAAATAGCGTTGCAACATATTCCCCGCCCCCTCATACGTGGTGCGGTGGAAAAGTTTCTTAACAATCTACGCCATGGCATAAAGACAGGAAAAGAAACGCAAGCTGAAAAGCTTAACTTGGACGCATTGTTGCCATTGCTTATTCCTCATGTACTTAAGAGCACTCGACCGCGCCTGCAGCGTACTCTCAATGCCACAGGTGTAGTTATCCATACCAATATGGGGCGTTCTGTCTTACCCAAAGCTGCAGTGGAAGCCGTGCAAAAAGCCATTGTAGGCTACAGCAATTTGGAGCTTGATTTGGAAAGCGGTGGTCGTGGGAGCAGGCAAGCATTGGTGGAAGAGTTATTATGCCATATCAGTGGCGCCGAAGCCGCCATGGTGGTAAACAATAATGCCGCAGCCGTACTCCTTGTGCTGGATGCTTTATGCAAAGGCGGCGAAGTCATTGTATCGCGTGGGCAATTGGTAGAGATTGGCGGTTCTTTCCGTATTCCTGAAGTGATGGAAAGAAGCGGTGCCACATTACGCGAAGTGGGCACCACCAATCGCACCCACATTCAAGATTATCAAAAAGCCATCAACGAACACACAGTGGCTCTCATGCGCGTGCATACATCCAACTACCGCATCGTAGGCTTTCATAAAGATGTGGCCCTGCCAGAACTGGTGGCCCTTGGCGCTGAGCATAACTTACCTGTCATCGAAGACCTTGGAAGTGGCTCTTTATTGGATTTAAGCCCCTACGGCCTCCCTGACGAACCCACTGTACAAGAAGTGGTACAAGGCGGAGCTCATGTGGTCACATTCTCTGGAGATAAAGTACTGGGGGGACCACAGGCCGGCATCATCGTAGGGAAAAAAGAACTCATCGAGCGCATGCGCCAAAGCCCTTTACACCGTGCTTTACGTTGCGATAAATGCACCCTTGCGGCACTTGAAGCCACTTTGCGCATCTATACTGAGCCGCAAAAAGCCCTTCAAGACATCCCTACTTTACGCATGATTACAGCTCCAGCTCAAGAGCTAGCCCAAAAAGCTCAAGAACTACTTGAACTTTTACAAAAACAATTTTCCGAACAAGCAGAGATACATACGCGCAAAGCTTTTTCTCGCGTGGGTGGAGGTTCTTTTCCAGAAAGAGACTTAGCCACAACTTTAGTTTGTCTCAAACCCAAACATATGTCCGCAACACAATTAAAAAATAGACTTCTCAGCACGCAGCCCCCCTTACTTGGGCGCCTTGAAGAAGAAGCCTTTTGCCTTGATGTGCGCACATTAGCTGATGAAGAAATTCCAGAACTTCTCCAAGTTCTTACAAGCGCCTTTGCGCAGAACAATTAAGAAACAAGGACGATTATATGAAAAAAAATGAAAAAAGCACCCTAAAATACACACCACAGTCTTGTTGGGAACGCTATGCCAGCACCCCAGAAGACCATAAAGCACTCATGAAACTTGTCAAACGCTACAGCAAGTTCATTTCTCGTTGCAAAACAGAAAGGGAAACCATTGACTATGTGCTCGAGGTATTGGCTGAGCACGGCTATAAAAAAGAAGGCGTCCACGCAGATACGGCTCTCTTTCCCTTTCGCCATAAAACACTTTTTGTGGCTCGACGCGGTACATTACCGCTTAGCAAAGGTGTACATCTTATCAGCGCGCACACTGACACACCTCGCCTTGACTTTAAGCAACGCCCCTTCATAGAGCAAGCCGGCGTCGCACAAGCTAAAACCCATTACTACGGCGGTATTCGTAAATATCAATGGCTAGCACGCCCTCTTGCCCTTCACGGCATAGTGGTACGCGCCGATGGCACTAAGGTGCAAGTCACCTTGGGCGAAGAAGCCGACGAACCAGTATTCACCATTGCTGATTTACTGCCACACCTTGCACAAAATCACGTAAAGCAAACCATTGCCGAAGGCTTTGATGCAGAAAAGTTAAACATTATTTTAGGCCACAGTCCTCAAAAAGCTACCAAAGGCAATGAGGACGAAAAACAAGATAAAGACCCCATTAAGACACATGTTTTGCAAATTTTGCAAGATAAGTATGACATTTGTGAAGAAGACTTTATTTCTGCTGAATTGCAAGCTGTACCCGCTGGCCCTGCACGCTTTGTAGGTCTTGATAAATCCCTCATCGGTGGTTACGGACACGATGATCGCGTTTGCGTTTTTGCAGCCCTTGAGGCCTTTTTAGCCGTACCAAAGCCTGAACATACCACAGCACTTATTCTTTGGGATAAAGAAGAAATTGGCTCCGAAGGTGCCACCGGCGCCAATTCGCGCTTCCTCCAGTATTGTATGGAAGATTGCCGTGAGGCCTGGCAAAAAGATGCAAAATTGGGCCATATCATGCTCGAAACCAAAGCCCTATCCGCCGATGTGGCAGCTGCCCTTGACCCTGATTGGCAGGAAGTGCATGAAAAACAAAATGCCGGCGTACTGGGCTATGGGCCATGCTTTTCTAAGTTCACCGGTTCTCGCGGTAAATCCGGTGCCAGCGACGCCGATGCTGAGCTTGTAGGCTTCATGCGCGGCTTGCTCAATGCCAAAAATATTCCGTGGCAAATGGCCGAATGCGGCAAAGTAGACCTTGGCGGCGGCGGCACTGTGGCTTTGTTCCTCGCCTCTTATGGCATGCAAGTCATTGATTGTGGCCCTGCAGTGTTAGGTATGCATAGTCCCTTTGAGCTTATTTCCTGCGCAGATCTTTTTGCCACAGTGGAAGCCTACAAAGCCTTTTTGCAAAGCTAGCTTACCTTGTTATGAGGGCGAGGTTCCATAAAGAAAAGAGTTTCCCCTCATACAAATTTTTCACATATAAAAAGGCGATCTTCCTAAGAAAATCGCCTTTTTATATATTTTAAGACTTGTTACTCTTTTTTTCTTTCTTACTTTCGTGGACGTCCAAAAGTTCCTGTGCCGCTTCTTTTTCTTCTGGCCCAAGCTCTGCCACGCGGCGCGTTCCTATATAATATTTTCCAAAGTAAGAAACATCCATATCACTTATGCGAATGTCTTTATTCCTGCGCGGACTGTGAATAAATTTCCCGTCCCCCACATAAATACCTGTATGGTAAACTCTTCCTCGGCGAAAAGCTACAATATCACCAACTTGAATATCGTCCTTGCTCTTCACCGCTTCGCCGGCGCGGGCTTGATCTTTTGCTCTACGAGGCAAGGTTACACCGGCATGTTTATACACCCACTGTACAAATCCAGAACAATCAAACCCCTTGGGAGTGGTACCGCCATATTTGTACATGACCCCCAGCATACTTTCAGCCTTGGGAATGACAATGGCTTTTTCCACATCTTCTTCTACTTTTTCCAATTTTTCTGCCTGTAGGGCTGGGTTCAAAGTGTCCGTTTTACTGGCGCACCCCATATTTAACAGAGCAAAAGAACAAAGGCAGATATAAACAAATACGAGAATGATTTTTTTCATAGAGCGAAAAAGTAAACGCAAAACACTATGCTGTCAAGATAGTCTCGCAAATGAAGTGAGTACTATACATGTTTCCCGGCAAGATGCCCGCTGGCAAAAGCCCAATGTAAATTATAACCACCTAAATGTCCTGTTATATCCAAAAGCTCACCCACCAAAAAAAGCCTTTCTTGCAAGAGACTCTCCATACTCCAAGCATTCACATCTTGCACCAAAACGCCACCACGTGCCGCCTCTGCCTTATGAAGCCCGCCTCTTTTTTCCGGTACAATGGCATAATTATGCACACAATCGTGTAAAGTTTTACGTACTTTACGAGAAAGCTCGGCAATTTTTCGTCTTGACCACTCTTCGGGAAGTAAAGCATCCACAAGGCGTTGCGGCATATGCCTTGCTAGTAAAGTGCGTACAAAAAGTTTTCCGCATTCTGGAGCATCAAGTAATTCTTCCAAATGCATATGCGGCAAAAAATCTATATGCAGAGGTTGCCCATCTTGCCAGTGACAAGAGGCTTGCAACACAGCCGGCCCACTTATACCCGTATGGGTGAAAAGCAAGGCTTCCGTATGTTCATAATACAGCCCTGTGTCTGCACGCTGCACGCGCACCTTCACCGGTAAGCTTATGCCGCTCAAGCCTGCTAAAGGCCACATTGATGGCATATGTAATGGGGCAAGTACCGGCGTAAAAGGCAAAGCTTTGTGCCCCCATTGTTTTGCCAAATGCACACCGGCAGAGCTGGCACCCACTTGACTCCAAGCCGGTGACCCCAAAGCCAACACCAAAGAAGAAGCTTCCACTATACGTTCCTGTGTATTCTCTTGTGCTGCATGGCAATGAACCACATATTTTCCCTGCTCAAAGCGCACCTGAGAAAAAGTATGCCCCAGTAAAAATTCACAGCCATGACGTTGGCATTGTTCACGAAGGATATAGGCGAAATCACGCGCAGGTGCTAAACCAAAAAGTTGCCCGTGCTCACGTTCTTCCCAGGTAAGCCCGTGCTTTGCCATAAATTGAAGAAGCGTATCTGGCACAAAACTTTCCAAAGCCGGTTCGGTAAAAGCCACGTCACGACCAAAAAAGAAATCCGGTGACATGTGCAAATTAGTGAAATTGGCCTTGCCACCACCGCTTATGGAAATCTTTCTACCGACTTCATCATTATGATCTATCAACACAACCTTTCTATGCCTTTGTGCAGCCGTAAGCGCGCACATAAGACCTGCGGCACCGGCACCTAAAATCAGCACATCATACTGTTCATTTCTTTTTTTTGTCATAGAAGGTATCCTATCGTAAATTCTTGGTACAGGCCTTCATAATGCCTTGTACCCACGCGTATTGCTGTAGCCATGCTATAGCTCAGCCCCTGTCAGAAGCCAAGTACAAAGCCACAAAAAAAATCCTAAGTAGCCGCGTAGCATTAGAGAAATTTTAAATTTTTTCTAGAAAGCACCCACTACTGCTTGACACAGCCAGCTCCAAAAGAGTATCGTCTTTTGTACAAAAGATAATGTTATTTTTATATTACACAAAATTTTAACTGCATCTCTCGGAGATTAACATGGCATCCCAATATCGTTTAGTAACTCGTAGTGACTTTGATGGTCTTGTTTGTGCTGTTCTGCTTAAGCAAATAGGTCTTGTGGGCGACATTCTTTTCGTGCACCCCAAAGATGTGCAAGATGGTCGCATAGAATTAAGTAGTTCAGACATCACCACAAACCTTCCCTACAGCCCCTATGTGCATGCCTGTTTTGACCATCACCTTTCCGAAACCTTACGCTCTAAAACCCCTGCTAGCAATCACATCATCAACGCCAAGGCTCCATCTGCTGCACGCGTTGTATACGAACACTTTGGTGGAAAAGAGCGTTTCACCAACATTTCTGAAGATATGATGATTGCTGTAGATAAATCTGACGCTGCAGATTTATCCATGGATGAAATCCTTAATCCACGCAACTGGATTTTGCTCAACTACATCATGGACCCACGCACAGGCCTTGGCCGTTTCCGTGATTTTCGCATCAGCAACTATGAATTGATGATGAAGCTCATTGGCCTTTGTACAGA
>CAYJHD010000099.1:0-6890 GCA_964370015.1 uncultured Desulfovibrionaceae bacterium
GCCTGTCACGCCGGAGGCCGAGGGTTCGAGTCCCTTCCGCTCCGCCACAAAAAAAGTTCTTGCAAAAGACTTTGACTTTTGCTAAATATATTTCCGTAAGGAAATGGAGCGGTAGTTAAGTCGGTTATAACGCCGGCCTGTCACGCCGGAGGCCGAGGGTTCGAGTCCCTTCCGCTCCGCCATTTTTCAAAAAAGCCTGTGCATTGCGCAGGCTTTTTTTTTGTGTTCTATGGGCTGTATAAAAATTATGCATGTATAGTTTTTATGCAGTCTTTTTTGCGCTTTGTATAAAAACTATACACTTAAAAATGATTGCTATTATATGGCGAAATTTTTATTTGTTTTTAAAATTGAGTAGTTAGTGTTGTTTTTCTATTTTGGCACGCCCTTTGCTAAAGCTAAATTACAGTGGGCGAAAGCTTACATGAACATTGAGGAGATCAATATGAAAACAATGACCGTAGCTATCCCAGTTTTGGCTATAACCTTACTCACAGGTGGATTTTTGGCTTCAAGCCATGCGCAAAATACAGAAGCTCCAGCTGTTAAGGTGGAGGCAGTAAATAAAGCCTACACTGAGGCTCAACTTCAAGCCGCTCATAAGGCACGCGAAGTTTCTCAAGATAAAATGCGCCCCTTGCAACAAGATTTGTTTGTAAAAGAGCAAGAGTTACGCGCCTTGCAAAATGCCACCAACCCAGATGTGGCAGCTGTATCCAAAAAAGCCACTGAAATTACGCAAGTGCGCTCCAAGCTTCAGGACGAAAAAAAGAGCTTGGGTTTAGCTTTAGATAAAGCTCTAGGTCTTGCACCTGGCACACACGGCATGCATGGCAAACGTGGCATGCATGGTATGCACAGAAAAGGTGGCCATAAGGGTGGCTATGCAGAGGGCTACGGACGCGGACATGGCAAAGGACGTCATTATAATAATGGTGACGGACACAGAAGAGGTCATGGACGTGATGAAAACCGCGGCCACGGCATGCAACATGACGGAAATCGCGGACATGACATGCAACATAACGGACAACACGGCATGTAATTGCAAAACAGTTTAAACAGCCCAAGGCAAAGTGGCTTTAAAGGTTGTCAGATTTATACATCCAACAGCGTATAACCAACGCTTTTACATATACGAACAAGGCCCAGAAACGAAACATAAACCTTCCTCTTACTCCTAGATAAACTCCTTAAGACCTCTGCACAGTTGTTGTGCAGAGGTTTTTTTGTAAAGAAAGAATGCACCAACTCAGAGAGGCACTTTTCCACAAAAAAGCCCTCTTGTTTTCACAAGAGGGCATGCGTTATTTTATGTATGCAACCTAGTGTTTAACCAAGGGCTGCTTCTTCATCCACAATCCAAATGAGGCTACCAAAAGTGGGGCGTACTTTTTGTGCAGGTAGGGTGGGCGGAGCCAAAAGATCCAAAGCTTTTTTCAAAGCATCATGCTTTTCTTTACCTGACAAGAGGAACATGCAGCAACGTGCATTGTTCAGCACCGGTAAGGTGAGTGTGATGCGGTCGGCTTTGCGTTCAGGTACGTATTGATCAATGCAAAGGCGATTTTTTTCCACCAAAGCAGGAGATCCAGGAAAAATGGAACCCGTGTGTCCGTCTTCAGCCATGCCCAACAAAATAAAGTCAAAGCGTGGAATTTCTGTGGGGGTTTTAAAGTGATCGCGCAGCATTTCTTCATACTGCAAGGCGGCTTGTTCGGGATTGTTTTCTCCGCGCATGCGATAGTAGTGAGTAGCGGGTACATGCGATAAAAGCTCACGACGAGCCATACCATAATTGCTATCGGCATGGTCTGGGCCCACACAGCGCTCATCCACCCAATACAGGGCAATCTTATCCCAAGGTAAACGCTCTGCCCAGTCGGGGCTGCTTAATAATTGAAAGAAAGGGATTGGGGTTGTGCCACCGGAAAGAGCCACATTAAAAATACCACGTTCGTTCACGGCTTCTTCGCATTGCTCGGCAAAGATGTGTGCTGCGCGTTCTGCCATGGCAGCTTCGTGCTTATGTACGTGAACAGAAAGATGTGTGGAATGACTGAGCTGGTTCATATCTTCTCCATGAGTATACGCTGATTTAAAGCCATAACTTAACTATGTAACCACCGTGGCAGATCCATGACAAGAGGGCTACATTTTCCGCAATCGAGGTAGTTTGCCATAAGGCGGGTCATAAGGGAAGGGGTAAAAGTGGGGTAAGGAGTACTTTTTTATGGGGGATGTTTACAAAAATACCATGCAAAATATTTATGTTCTGGCAAGTGTCTTTCTCAAAAATCTTTAGCTGTGAAACGCAGTTGGGGAAATCTTCCCATGGAAAAGATTCCCCCAAACAAAACGTTCAATTCACTATCTAAGGTGCTTGGATAAAATATGTTGGATTTACGGTGTACTTACTTCTTTTGCATCTTTTTGAGGAAGAGGCTTGGTAATACTGCCTTCATCTTCGGCTAAAAAGAGCATGGTGCCATTGTCTAAAGTCATAAAGTGAACTTTCGCTGTACAGGTAAGTGTGGGCGCCTCGAGGAGAATTTGAGCTTCACGGCTTTTGGTTTCCAATTCTAAAGTGTAGGAATCTTCAAGAGTGGTCCCCACATTAAGGCGCGCCGCTGTATTGATTTTTTTTCTAAAGGCCAATTCGCCAATGCCGGCATTTTGCGCATTGACACTGGTATCAAAGGTCATATTACGAATGGTGAAAGGCCCTTTGTTAAAGCCTTTGATACGCACCAAGAGTAGAGGCACTTTTTGTCCGCGCGGCTTGTGGATGAAGGCTGTACATTCAGACACCTTAAATTGCGCTTCAATGCGTTTGCGATCTTGCTCTCTTTGTTTGTTATAAAGCTGCTTACGCTTGGCTTCTAGGCCGCCTTCATGGGTCATAAAATTTTTGAGCAAATCATCGGCATTGGCAAGGCGCGTAAGACGCCACTGCGGCTCTTCTTTAAGGTAGAAATAAAAGGGCATTTCCTTGTCAAAACGCGGATAGTGTAATTTTACCGAGGCAATGGCACCTTTATCCACGCGTGTTTCTAGGATGAATTTTCCGGCCATTTGCGTAATAAAATCTACGGGTAAAGGTTGCACAACATCTAAAGAGTCACGGTCAATATCTTCTTCCTTGGGGGCGTCTTTGGGTTCTTTAATGTTTTCCAAGAAAAAGTTTTGCATGCTTTCTGCCAAGAGAGGTATTTCTTGGTGTTTGGGGGTGGTAAGCTTAGAAGGCATGGGCTGGGCTAAAATGCGTGTGGCTAGATCTTCAGTGAGATGACGAAAGTCCACAAGGCTTGCCAGCTCTTCCACATTGCCGGAAGCCAAGGCTGCATTGAGCTGTTCCAAAAAATACTCTGGACTGTTGGAATGGGTGTATTTTTGCCAGCCAAACCAGCCCCCACCGGCCAAAACCAAGGCCAACACGCCGCCTAGCACTTGAAATTTCCACTTCATGACAAATTCTTTAGCATCTTGAGCAAGGGCCATAGTATCCTCTTTGGTATTAGCTGTTGTTATTTTTAGATGTGGGTACAGGTTGTGCGCGAGATTCTTTACGGTGAATGCGTTCCGTCACCGGTGCAGCATGAAGCTTTTCGGTGGATAATGGATTCACAAATAAAGGCATACTGCGCATGGCACCCTGATCTTTGAGGCTTAAGCGCACATGCACGAGCGCTCCCACCGGTATGGGAAGCATAAAACCACGAAGCTTTTTCCAGCGAGGACTTTCTTGCCACCATGTTGTGGGGCCAAAGAGAGCCGATTGGGTGCGGATGGTGCTGGAGGCATGCTTTTGTGAGGGGTGCAGTGCGCGTAAGGTGGTGTACACATCGCGCCATGCATACCAAGGGCATGCTTGTACGTACGCCGGCAAGGATTTTTTTTGCCATGTGTATTGTAAACCCACCAAGGAAGCAGGATTCCAACCTTGAAAGAGCACCCCTTTACCGGCTATGCGCAAGGCTTCGCCCAAAAGAGCATGCAATGGGGGGTATTTTTGCTTGTCCAGTGTGGGAGGTACATTTAACACCACATAGTCAAAGCTTTTATCGGCATAAGGCAGAGTATCTAAGCCTTGGGGAGCGCGGTACTCTATATCTACACAGTTTCGCAAAGGTGCTTCAAGGCCTTCCAGCAAGGCAGGGCAGGTGCATACGGCACTCACATCAAAGCCGCTTTGCCACAAAAACTCAAGGCTTTTGGCATGGTCAAAGCCCACTTGTAAAATGCAATGCCCGCGCCTATGCCAAGGGGAAAGGGTTCTTTGGGTCAAGCGCAAAGTCCCCTCCAAGGCCCATTGACCTTGCGGGCTTTGATACCAAGGCTCATATAGAGCTGTAAAATCTTTTTCCGCTGTCATATGGCAACTATAGGTGAGAAAGGCAAAGCTTGGCAAGTGTAAAGTAGGGGGAGAAAGCAGAAGCTTTTTCAAAATACCTGAGTAGTTGACAATTGCCCTTTGTGTCCGTACCAATAGCCCTAACAGAAAATTTCCCCAAAGGATTATATATGCAAATAGCAGTGGAAAAAGCTTTAGAAAGCATTCGCCCCGTGCTTCAAGAAGATGGTGGCGACATTGAATTGGTAGAAATTAGCAACGACAATATTGTAACAGTGCGCTTGCTTGGTCGATGTAGTGGCTGTCCCAGCGCGGGGCAGACGCTTAAAAATGTGGTGACCAAAACCTTGATAAAAACTGTGCCCGGCGTGCGTAACGTGCTGGCTGTACAGTAGCTCATATATGGAGAGAAAAGATATGTCCGCAGTGAAAACACGTTTTGCACCCAGCCCCACGGGGCATTTGCATATTGGCGGTGCGCGTACGGCACTTTTTTGTTGGCTTTTGGCTCGTCATAATGGCGGAGAATTTTATTTGCGCATTGAAGACACAGACCTTGAACGCTCCAAACAAGAATATACCGATTCCATTTTAGCCTCCATGCGCTGGCTTGGTTTGGATTGGGATGGCGATCTTGTGTATCAAACCCAGCGCACAAACGAATATAATGCCGCCGTGGATAAGCTGTTGGCCACAGGCCATGCGTATTGGTGCTCTTGCACCCCCGAAGAAGTGGACGCCATGCGTGAAGAAGCCAGAGCAAAAGGTGAAAAGCCACGCTATAATGGCTGTTGCCGCGAAAAAAACGTGGGCCCCGGAGAAGGGCATTGCGTGCGCTTGAAAATCCCCGCCGCGGGTAAGGTAAGCTTTGACGATATGGTTAAAGGCCTCATTGTGGTGGATGTGAATGAATTGGATGACATGATTATCCGTCGTTCCGATGGCATGCCCACCTATAATATGGCTGTGGTGGTGGATGACCATGGCATGGGCATCACCCACGTCATGCGCGGAGATGACCATATTTCCAATACGCCGCGCCAAATTCTCATTTACAATGCCCTTGGCTTAGAATTGCCACGCTTTGGGCACGTGCCCATGATTTTAGGGCCGGACCGTCAAAAGCTTTCCAAGCGTCATGGCGCCCGTGCCACCATTGAATATGAACAAGACGGCCTTTTGCCAGAAGCCCTTGTGAACTATCTTGTGCGTCTTGGTTGGTCCCATGGCGATCAAGAAATATTCACCTTGGAAGAATTGGTAAATCTTTTCGATGGCACCAGTCTCAATGCCGCTGCATCGGCTTTTGACCCCGATAAGTTGCAATGGCTCAATGCCCATTACTTGCGTGCCCTTGAGCCTCAAAACCTGGCCGCACGCACCTTACCTTTCGTACATAAGCTAGGCTTTGAAGCCGCCACCACCGAGGCTCTTACGCCCATGGTTCCGCTCTTTGCCGAGCGCGCCGCCAATCTTGTGGAATTGGCTGAAGCTTTGCGTCCCTTGCTCATTACAGCTTCAGAGCTTGAATTTGCCGAAGCCGCCATGAAAAAAGCCCATTCCGCAGACAGTGCCGCACTCATGGCTGCCCTTGCCGATGTTTTTGGCGCGTTGGAAGATTTCAGTGCCGCCGGCACCGAAGCCGCCCTCAATGCTTTTGTGGAGGAGAAGGGACTTAAGTTTAAGCAAGTGGGCCCGCCTTTGCGTGTGGCATTACTTGGTTACATGGGTGGACCACATTTGCCTGAAATCATGGGTGTTTTGGGCAAGGACGAAAGTTTAGCTCGTATTCGCAAGTTTGCGGCTGTGTAGTTTATTTATTTTTCCACTTTTTGTCATATATATGATAAAAAATTATTGACTCTTTGTGGAAGCGGGCCTATAGTGCTTTCCTACCTCAGAGTAGGAGCGTAGCTCAGGTGGCTAGAGCACTTCCTTGACATGGAAGGGGTCAGCAGTTCAAGTCTGCTCGTTCCTACCAATATTACTTACAAGAGGGGAGGTTTAACCTCCCCTTTCTTTGTATATAGGAGTTATGTGTGATAGTGCGCATGGATGGATCAGCTTTGGAAGTGCCTGCAGAAAATTGCAGTGCCGATGCCAGTATTTTTGACCTGCTTAAAGCTGTTTTAAGCGGCAAAAAGATGAAGAGTGTGGTGGCCTGCAGAGCAGGTGAGGATATTCTTGACCTTTCAACCACCGTACCCCAAGGCTGTGATACCTTAGAGCCCGTACTCATGGACTCTGCTGAAGGTCTTGAAATTATACGTCACTCCGCAGCGCATATAATGGCTGCTGCTGTGCAAAAGCTTTTTCCCGCCGCCAAGGTTACCATTGGCCCTGCCATTGACTCCGGTTTTTATTACGATTTTGACGTAGAGCGCCCCTTTACCGCCGAGGATTTAATTGCCATTGAAGCTGAAATGCAAAGCATGATTAAAGCTTCCTTGCCTTTCACGCGTACGCTTATGCAAAAGGCTGAAGCCATTGAGCATTTCACTAAGATTGGCGAAAGCTATAAAGTAGAAATCATCAG
>CAYJHD010000100.1:0-6807 GCA_964370015.1 uncultured Desulfovibrionaceae bacterium
GATATACTATAAAAAGCGCGTTTTGGGGAGGATGGGGGTGTGGGGGAAGGAGGGGACTTTTTGGTGCTAGCAAAAGCCCCTCCTTCCCCCACAAAAAATAAAGTAATACCTAAAAATAAAAACTTGCATACGGAATTTATTTTCGTGCCTCCCTTGCCAGCAGGGCTTTTTGGGACTAGCTTTTTTTTGCTTTCGTCTTTTTAGTATCGGTTACTGTAAATAAAAAAGTGTAATTATTTTTCCAGCCCCTACAGGAGTGCCCATGGCAGTACCTCAAAAGAAGGAATTAAGTTTTTCCTTATCAGCCATGTGGCAACTCACATGGCCGCAGATTATGGTCATGTGCTTTTTCTTTTGTCTTGGGCTGTGCGATGTGTGGACAGCGGGCAAGCTTGGCAATGATATACAAGCTGCTTTTGGCGTGGTGACACAGGGCAATATGTTTTTGCAAATCCTTGCCATGGCTTTGGGGGGCGGAGCCACGGCTTCCATAAGTCAAGCCATTGGTGCAGGACTGCTAAAAAGGGCAGTGCGCTATGTGAATCTTGTAATCATGGCTTCGGTATCTTTTGGGGTGCTCTTGGCTTTGCTGGCCTATGCAGGACGTCATGTCTTTTTTTCTTTTGTACAAACGCCAGAAAGTATTTTGCCCGTGGCTTTAGAATATTGGACCATTACTTTATTAACGTTGCCTTTGGGCTATCTTTTTTCCACCACCACCACACTCTTTCGCGCCACTAGACAGGTGTTACCACCGGTATTTGTGGCTTTTTTCATGGCTGTGGCCAACCTTGTGGGTAATTTGGGCTTTGGTTTAGGATATTTTGGCTTACCTGCCTATGGCTACGTGGGTATTGCTTGGACCACCTACGTGTGCACAGGTTTGGGGGCCTTAGCCAATATTTTGCTCTTGGTGCATAGCGGCTATTTTGATTTGAGTGCTTTTCCGCCGGTCAAGTGGATACGCGCTGCCACGCCCTATTTGCTTAAAGTGGCTTTGCCTGCGGCGGCTTCACAATTGGTGTGGCAATCGGGCTATGTGGTGCTTTTTGCGGTGACAGCGTCCTTACCACACGACAGCGTACATGCCTTGGCAGGGCTTACGGCGGGCATGCGTTTGGAGGCATTACTCTTTTTGCCCGGCATGGGCTTTAGCACCACGGCTTCAGTCATGGTGGGTAATAGCCTTGGAGCTAAGAAGCCGGAGCAAGCTCAGCGTGTGGCCTTAACCATCATGGGAGCAGGTGCTGCCTGCATGAGTCTTGTGGCCTTAAGCCTTTGGTCCTTTATTCCCAATATGGCTGACTTTTTGACGGATAATGAGCTCACACAAAGTATAGCCGAGCAATATTTATATATTAACTTTTTCTCCACACCATTTACCCTCATGAGTATGATTTTGGGCGGTGTCATGGTGGGGGCAGGAGCCACGCGCTATAATCTTATGGTGTATGGTTCTTCTTTTTGGCTGGTGCGTTTGCCTGTGGCTTGGATTTTAGGGCATTTTGTATGGCAAAGCGCGTCGGGAATCTTTGTGGGCATGCTTGCTTCACAAGTGGTACAATCGCTGGTTATGCTGGGCGTGCTCTTTTATGCGCCTTGGAAAGACCATGCCATGCAACAACAAAAAACACAGAAGAAGAGATAGATATGCAAGTGGAATTTTTACCCTTAGATTTAGCTTCTCAAAGGCGTTATGATGCCTTTTGGCAACAATGCCCCGTGCAGGCCATGGATTATACCTTTGTGAATCTTTGGGGTTGGCAAGAATATACGCAATTACATTGGCATTTTAGTGAAAAACTGTGCTGGTTGAAACCGACCGCAGTGCAAGATGAAGGTTTACCCCTTGTATGGGCTCCCGTGGGCCCATGGGAAGAGGTGAACTGGGCAGAAGAGGCTTGCCTCAAGCAAGGGGCGCGCATGGTGCGCGTGCCGGAAACCTTGGCGCACATGCTAGAAACAGCCTTGCCAGGACGTGTGACGCTGGAAGAAACCCGAGATCAATTTGAATATTTATATGATAGAGAATTACTGGCAAAATTGCCGGGTAATAAATATCAAAAAAAACGTAATCATATAAATGGATTTAAGAAAATATATGGCGAGCCTGACTATCGTCCTTTGCATGATGGTGTCATTGAAGATGTGCTTTCTTTGCAAGATGAATGGTGTAAGTGGCATGAATGTAATAATTCTGCATCGTTATTAGCTGAAAATACAGCCATAAATAGAGTGCTTTCCCATTGGCAAGACTTTCCATTTCTTGTGGGGGGTGCTTTATATGTAGATAATACCATGGTGGCTTTTAGCGTGGGAGAAGTTTTGTCTGGCGGCGTTCTTGGGGTGCATTTTGAAAAGGGGCATAGCGGTTTTCGCGGTGTATACCAAAGTATGAATACGCTTTTTGTGCAAAATGCAGGAGAGGGGTGCACCCTTGTGAATAGAGAGCAAGACATGGGTGAAGATGGCCTTCGCCAAGCCAAGATGACGTATTTTCCTGTGGATTTTTTGCGTAAATATACATTGACCATTGCCCCGGCCTAAGGGTAGAAGACCTCATGAATAGCTTTTGTTTCTCATCTTATTTCATTCGTTGTTTTTCTTGGTGCAGTATTTTTGTTTGCTTGCTTTTCTTAACCGCTTGTGGCGGGAAAAGCGGCATGACGCCCAAGCCTCAGTATAGTTCTTCAGTGCAAAATGGTGTCATTGAAGATATTCAAAAATTACCCCAAGATTTGCAATACTATGCGAAAAAAATGCCAAAAACGCCTTTGTTGCCTTCTACCTTGCAAAAGCAGGAAGCGCAAAAGTTTGCACGTATTTTCTTTGGCGCATGGCAGCAAAAAAAGGCTGGATACTCTAAACAAACTTTTCTCAACACTTTTGGTTCGGCCCGTGGCTATCAAGGCGCACAGCCTTGGACAGAAAGCCAATGGCAAGCTCTTAAGCATAATGGTGCCACAGAAAGTTATCCCAATGTGCAAAGACCGGCCATCGTGTTGACCCAGACCCCCTTGCGCGAACTTCCCACCCTTGCGCCGAGGTACAGTAAGCCCACTGCGCAAGCTACGCTTAATCCCTTTGATTATTTCCAATATTCCACGCTAGCTCCTGGTTTACCCTTGTATGTGAGTCATAAGAGCCGCGATGGAAAGTGGTATTTTGTGGAAAATTCCATTGCCGGCGGCTGGGTGCAAGCAAAGCATGTGGGCTTTGTGGATGCTGATTTCATACGCAAATACAGCAAGCGTCCCCTCTTGGCACTCATTCGCGATAAAGTTTCTTTGGATGCATACGGATATGCGCATATTGGCGCTGCCTTCCCCTTGGTAAGCAAGGGCAGTGAAAGTCATAAGGTTTATTTCCCCAAGCGGGGTAGTAATGGCATGGCGTCCATGACTACTTTATACTTCTCTGCATTGGATGCTGTGTCCATGCCCATGCCCATGACGGCGCAAAACATTGCCAAGGTGGGCAATGTGATGATGGGTCAGCTTTATGGCTGGGGAGGGCATAATGAATGGCGCGATTGTTCGTCTTCTTTGCGTGATATGTTTACGCCCTTTGGTATATATTTACCGCGTAACTCCAGTGCTCAATATAAATCTGCTTATACACATCCTCTAGCGTCCCTTACTCTGGAAGGAAAAAAGGACAACGTGCGTCGTTATGCCAAGCCCTTTTTGTCTATGATTTGGATGCCGGGGCATATTGGTTTGTATTTAGGTACGGAAAAGGGTGAGCCGGTCATGTTTCACAATGTGTGGGGTATTCGTGTGGATGAGCAGGGCATGGGCGATGATAGGTTTATCATTGGCCGCGCCGTGGTAACCACCTTGGAACCGGGGGCTGAACTGCCTAATCTTTATGACAATCAAACCATTTTACAACGTATAGGTGGTTTTTCCACCTTGCCCGGACCATTATAATGAGCATGCGTTCCCATGTATACACGGTAGAGGAAGGCCAAAAAGGGCGTTTGGATGTTTTCTTGGGCGGATTCATCACAGATATTTCGCGCGAAAAAATAAAAAAAGCCATTCAACAAGGACAATGCCGCGTGGATGGCTTGCCCGTGACCACAGCCAGTGCCAAAGTAAAAGTTGGGCAAAAGGTGGAGCTTGAGCTTACCCCTCCCGATACGCACATCATGCCCGAAGAGGGTGATGTGGATGTGCTGTATGACGATGCTCATATACTTATCTGCCATAAGCCTGCAGGGCTCACGGTGCATCCTTGCCCTTCCTGCTTGCAAAATACGCTCATTCAGCGTTTGGCCCATGCCTATCCTCAGCTTTTGGAGCAAGAGGGTCAGCGTCCAGGCATCGTGCATAGATTGGATAAGGACACCAGTGGCCTCATGGTGGTGGCTTTAAGCGAAGAAGCGCGTCTCGTGTTAAGCGAACATTTTGCGCAGCGCCGCGTGCATAAGCAATATCTTGCCTTGGTGCAGGGTGTACCCTCTCCTCAAGGGGAAATACGCGAGCCCATAGGCCGTCACCCCATGGTGAAGGTAAAAATGGCTGTTGTTCCGGAAAATAAAGGCGGACGCTCTGCCCATAGTGCTTGGGAAGTGCTTTATGCGGCGCTGGATGAAAGTTTTTCCTTGGTGCGGGTCACCATTTACACAGGGCGCACCCATCAAATTCGTGTGCATATGGCTCATTTGGGCTTCCCTCTTTGGGGCGATACTGTGTATGGTGCCAAGCCTTTGGTGCGCGGCGGTGAGGATGTATTCCCTGCCAAGCGTCATATGTTGCACGCGTGGCAGTTGGAATTTACCCATCCCATTACTGGGGAAGATTGCCATTTTTATGCGGCTCCTCCCCAAGATATGCTGGATTGCGCTTTAGAACTCAGTCAAAGTATGCAAAAAATAGTGCTCACAGGTTTGCCCGGTTGCGGCAAATCCAGCTTACTGAAGGCTCTTAATTCTGCTGGTATACCCACATGGAGTGCCGATGCTGTGGTGGCGTCACTGTACGCCGTGGGCGGCGCCGGTTATGAATTTTTTGCATCGCGTTTTGGTTCGCGCTTTGTGCCTCAAAAAGATGCTGAGCTTGATCGTACGGCTTTGCGCCTTGCCATGCAAGAGGATGCCTTCTTACGCCAAGAGGTGGAGTGTGCCATTCACGGCATGGTGCGTGAAAGTTGTCATCATTTTTGGCAACAATGCCAAGCTCAAGACCATGCATGGGCCGCGGCAGAAATGCCTCTCTATTTAGAAAATAGTTGGCAGCATAGAGAAGATGCACACATTGTGGGTGTGGCTTGTACGCAAGAAAACCGCTTTGACCGTTTGCAAAATAAGCGCCAATGGACCGAAGAGCAATGCCATATGATGGACTCTTGGCAATGGCCTGAAGAAAAAAAATTAGCCGCGTGCCATACGGTGGTGGATAATAATGGCGATGAGAAAGCTTTGGAACAGGCCGCTCAGAAATTGATACACTCTTTACAACAAGCCAAGGATCAAGCCCTACAAGCCGTGGCAGATCAGCTACAGGATTTATGGGCTGTGGATGAAGAAAGCTACGAATTGTATGAGATGTATGAAGGCTATGATGATGAAGACATGGCCGAAGCTTGGGAAGATGACGCTGACTTGGCAGATAGCTAGTTCTAGCGCGCCACAATGTATTTTTATTACCAGTAAAAAGCTTTACATCGCGCCTTAAGTTTGCAAGAGTTGCTCGTTTAGATATTGCAGAGCTGTGACCGAGGTATGTTCTTGTGTGGCGGCTCGAAGAACAATGGAAGGAAAAGCCCTAAAATGCAGGATGCATTTTTGAGTTTATTCATAAATTTTGCGTACATAGCTAGAGACATAAAGGAAGGATTATGGAAGTTTGCATTGCTTATATGCGTGGCAAGCCTGTCATGCTCAGTCTTCAAGAGGGTGTTGCGGCCATTGACGGTGAAGTTTTAGCCATGAAAGGCCTTGAAGAAAGTGTCTTAAAAGATTTTTCTGCCAGCGTGGCGGCTATTCCGTATAGCACCGACGAAGATGGCTATAAAGCCTTGGTCAATGCCAAGCGCACAGCCTTTTTGGCTTCCTTGTTGGGCTATGCTGTGGGTGATGAATGCGTGAATAAAATTACGCATATTTTAGATAGTGTACACTATGATGTATTGGAATATCTTGGAGAAGTTCCCGATGCTTGAGATTAAAAATTTGCACGTCTCCATTGGGGAGACGCCGGTGCTGCGCGGTATTGATTTAACCATAGAAAGCGGCGAAACCTTTATTTTATTCGGACCCAACGGTTCGGGTAAAACCACCTTACTCATGACGCTTATGGGTTTTTCACGCTATACGGTGACCCAAGGGCAGATTATTTTTAAAGGTCATGACATTACGCATGCACCCATGTATGAGCGTGCTCGTTTGGGTATGGGCATGTCTTTTCAGCGTCCTCCCACCATTCATGGTTTACCCACAGGCCACCTTGTGAATTTGTGTGCACGTGGCAGAGAAGTGGACGTTCCAGAGCTTGCCAAGCGTGTGAATTTTGAAAATTTCTTGGAACGCGATATTAATGCTGGTTTCTCCGGCGGTGAAATTAAGCGTTCGGAGCTTTTACAGCTCATGGCGCAAAATCCGGATTTGGTGCTCTTTGATGAACCGGAATCTGGTGTGGATCTTGAAAATATGGCACTGGTGGGTAAGACAGCCCGTGCCCTTTTGGACGGTTCTGCCCATGAAAATTGCAATGCAACCTTGCGTGAGCGCAAAATGAAGCGTACCACCAGTGGTCTTATCATCACTCATACGGGCCATATTTTGGATTATGTGGTGGCAGA
>CAYJHD010000101.1:0-6795 GCA_964370015.1 uncultured Desulfovibrionaceae bacterium
CCGTCCAAAAACATTTGCTGTACAGAGTGCTGATCGGTGACCCCTGTGGCGGCAATGGGCATACTGCCTCTACCTTCTTTGCCAAGGCTTTCGGCCCATAATTGCACAAACCACGGGCCAAAGGTGGCCCATGTGGGAATGTAAGAAAAGAAAATAAGCTCATGATAGTGCGTGGCATCAAGTCCCAAAGCCCACGTGGCCAAGCGATATGAAGGATGCATGCTCATGGCATAGGGATTTTCCACAAGGGGCTTTGCCACGGCGTAGGCGCCGTCCAAAAGAGCTTGCCAATCAATGCCCAAAAAGGCCGCAGGTAAGAGGCCCACGGCAGAAAGGGCTGAATAGCGTCCGCCCAAGAAGTTGGGCACTTCCATGGAATGCAACTGGTTCTTTTTCACTTCTTGGCGCAAAAAGCCCATTTCGCTATCGGTGATGAGCACCACATGGTCTTTCCATGCCTCGCCCAAATTTTTTTCGAGCCATGCGCGGGTGAGCAGGTATTGTGCAATGGTTTCAATGGTGCCGCCGGATTTGCTTATGCAAACCACCACGGTTTTTTGCGCAGGGAGCTTTGTTAACCAGCTTTCAAAGGTGATGGGGCAGACATTGTCGGCAACCCAAAGGGATTTTCCGTCGTGGCAGGGAATGTCTTGATCTGGGGCAAAAGCCTTTTGTAAGGCGCGTGCACCCAGGGCAGAACCCCCAATGCCAAGTAAAAGCATGTGTTCAAACTGCAAACAATGGGGCAGTATGCGTGCCATGTCTTCTTCCAATTGTTCTCTGTAACTCATGGTGAGGAAAGGAAGCTTGTTCAGCTCCTTTTCCAAGCGTGCCGATAAAGCCGCTGTGGAGTCATATTTGGCCAACATGGATTTAGAAAGGCGGCCTGTATATGCATGAGACCAGTTTAAACTATGATTTTGCATGTGTTATCCCTCAAAAAGGCTTAAGCGTTTCCCTTGTGCAATACGTGCTTTTACGCGCTTATAGGTGCTCGGATACACGCCAAAGCGCAATGACCATAGGGGGCACTGTTCTCTGGCGGTACACAGGCGCACATCCTTACGATGGCCGGCACAGGCAAGGCAATGCCCGCGCACCACGCGTAAGGCTTTTCTTTGTAAAAGCGCAGTGTTGCTGTTTACTTCACCATCTTGTGACGTTTCAGTATCAAGTTTTCCTAGGCGCCATGGCCAAAGCTGGCAGTCGGTATCGCGGCAACGCTGTATTTCAGGTGAAGAATTTCCCTGACAATCCAAGCAAAAGCGGCGTATTTGACGCATAATATCCGGACGAGCCATGCCTTTTTATACCTTTATGCGCAGCATTTTTTGTATTTTTTACCGCTACCACAAGGGCAAGGGTCATTGCGTCCCACTTTGGGTTCAGCACGACGAAAGCCTTCAGGGCGATGGGAAATACCTTCTAAATAGTACAACTTGCCATCTTGCTCTTGAAAGTAGCTTTTTTCCGATAAGCTGTACACATTGCCGTTGATTTCATACACGGCAGAAAACGTCACTGTGTCAAAGGTTCCTTCTCCTTCGGAGGCAGGCTCTTGACCACAGTCTTGAATATGCAATTGATGCCAAATGATGCCTTGCATATTGTCGGCAATATTGCTGTCTTCCACTTCATCTCTATAGAGAGGATGTGTGGTTTCCACAATGAAATCATAGAGATGGTTGCTGAACGCAGAAAAACGTGCGCGCACCATGGCTTCTGCCGAAGGTACAGCTTGACCATCGTGATAGGGTTTACAACAATTTTCATAAGCCAATGAGGAGCCGCAAGGGCAAAGATTTTCAGACATGTTTCTTTCCATAAAGTAATTTTCAAAAGAGTATTTTACGAAAAAGAAAGTCAAAAGTAAAAGGCTTTTTCAGCGGTGAGTGTTTTAAGCACAAAGAAAATATATGGTGTGCGCAAAGTCAGCAAAGGCCATGTGGCATGCGCGCTCCATGGATATAAAACGGCTTGGGGGGTTAAATATCTGAAGTGGCGGGTTTGATTAAGAGTTGTGCCAATCTTTCATGGGCTTTGGCTGCGTCCATGCCTTGTTTTTGGGCTATGTGGTCAAGATTTTCCACGGCGTCGCAAGGGCGAATGTACAGCGGCTCAAGGTCTTGGTTGTGATACTCAGCATGCCTAGCCAAAGTTAAAAGAGCCTTGGGGCTTGGATGCATAAAGGGTAATGTCTGCACGCATTGGGGGGCATCTGCAAACGTTGCGGCATTGCGTTCAAGGCCGGAGCCCAGTACGTAGAGAGGCTGCCCCTTGGCATGGGCTTGCCATTGCGTGAGAAGGGCCTGCGGAGAGATAAGCTCGGCTGGACCATGGGCTTTGGGCAAGTTTTCGGCTGTGCAGGTATACCACTGGGCATGCACCAGCTGACGCCGTGCATGGGTAAGCACACATACTGTATGTGCACAGTGGTGCTTGTCTTGTTGTGCATTTGCGTTAAGGGCGTCATAAGCCGTGAGGGCAAGGGCTTGCATATAATCTATGCTGGCATTCACCGCTTTGGTGATACGGCGTATGGCGGCCACGGTGCCCATGGTGAGGCGCAGGCCCGTGAAGCTCCCCGGCCCATGCACGCAGGCAAAGTGCGTAATATGGGCCGGAGTAAGTTTTTGTATGCGCAGTGTACTTTGCAGTGCCGGTGTTAATATCTCCGCACCGCGTGTGGGGGCATGCCAGCTTTGGGCCGTGAGCATATGCTCCTCGTTGGCGAGAAGTATATCCAATTGCCCTTCGGCGGCATTAAGCACACAGTACAGCGCGTTCATTAATTGAAAAAGTCCTTGGCTATGCGCCAAATATCATTGAATGTTGCCAAAATCATAAGGCTTATGAGCAGGAAAAATCCCACGCGGGAGGCCATCTCTCTGGCGCGAATGGGCACAGGGCGTCTGGCTATCATTTCAATGGTGTAAAAGACAATATGTCCGCCATCCAATACGGGAATGGGCAGCAAATTGAGAATGCCAAGGTTAATGCTGATGAGCGCCGCCAAAGCCAGCACTGGGGCTAGGCCTTGCTCGGCCTGTTGACCCACCATTTGAGCAATCATGATGGGACCGCCCACTTGGTCTAGAGGAACCACGCGCTGGAAGAGTTTCACAAAGCCCATCCAGGTGAGCTCCACCATTTCCCAGGTGCGATCAAGGCCAATGCCTGCGGCGGCAATGAAGCCCACGGGGCTATGATGCATAACTCCGGCAGAGTGTACGCCAATGACGTAGCCGGGTTTTTCTTCGCCAAAAATATTGGTTTGCGTGACGCTTTTGGGCACAATTTCCAAGGTAATGTCTTTGTCGTCGCGCTTAATGAGCACTTGCATGGCCTTACCTTCGCTGGCGGCAATGGCGGCTGCCATGCTTGTCCAGTCGTTGGTAGGAGTGCCGTCGATGGAAAGGATGGTATCGTTGGTGACTATGCCGGCTTTTTGAGCTGGACTATCTTCCAGAACTTGACCGATGACAGGCACTATATGCTGTTGACCGTAGCCAAAGGCAAGCCCCCAGCAAATGAACCAAGCAATGAGAATATTGGAAGCAGGGCCTGCGGCCACCACGAGAAGACGTTGCCATGCCGGACGCAAGGCCATGTTTTCTTCTGCCGTGAAGCCTTCTGGCATATCTGAGGCATCTTCTTCGCCCACCATGGCGCAATAGCCGCCAAGGGGCACAAGGGAAAGGCAATATTCTGTTTTGCCTCGGGTAAAGCTAAAAAGCTTGGGGCCAAAGCCTAGGGAGAAGGTGGTAACACCCATGCCAAAGGCACGCGCCATGAGAAAATGGCCCAATTCGTGAATAAAAATCAGTCCTCCCAATACAAGGAGCACGTAAAAAATACTTTCTATCATGTTACATCCTGTATGCCCACTAAGTTGCGTACATAGCGGCGAGTTGTGGTGTCCAAGTCAAAAATATGTTGCATAATGGTCGATGTTTGATCCAACGAACACCAAATATTTGTTGCGGCCGAATGAAGTTCGGCATTTTCTACATAGGGTTGCATGGCTTTTTCAACCAAGCGGGGAATATCCATAAATTGTATGCGTCCTTCAAGGAAAAGCTCCACGACCACCTCATTGGCGCCATTGAGTACGATGCACAAATCTTGCCCATGGCGCAAGGCTTGCATAGCTAAAGCAAGGCAAGGGAAGGCTTCCATGTCCGGAGACATGAAGGTGAGGCCTTGATTTTGCGTGCCGCCAAATTGGAGTAAATCCAAGGGCTTCACACCCACATCAAGGCAATGGGGCCAGGCAAGGCAATGCCCTATGGGCATGCGCATGTCGGGACTGCCCAAATGGGCCATGAAGGAGTTGTCTTGAAATTCCACCAGAGAGTGGATAATGGATTGCGGGTGAACCACCACGTCCAATTGTTCTGGGCTTAAACCATATAAATGGTAGGCCTCGATGACTTCCAGCCCCTTATTCATGAGGGAAGCGGAGTCGATGGTGATTTTGGCACCCATTTCCCAATTGGGATGGGCTAGAGCCTCGGCCTTGGTCACATGCTCCAATTGCTCACGAGTGCGCCCACGAAAAGGGCCACCGGAAGCTGTGAGCACCAATTTTTTCACATCTGCCCCTTGGCGACCGGCCAACATTTGAAAGAGGGCATTGTGTTCTGAATCCACAGGCAAAATCACGGCGCCGGTGCGGGCGCAAATGTGGCGTAATAAGGTGCCGGCCAGCACTAAGGATTCTTTATTGGCAAGGCCAATGACCTTACCAGCCAGGGCGGCGGCCACAGTGCCGCGCAGTCCCGCTGCGCCCACTTGGGCCGAAAGCACCGTATTGGCTTCGTCCAAGGATGCTAAAAATTCATAGCCCTCTTGCCCGTGCACAATGGTGGGTTTGTAATCTTGCGGTAAGAGCTTGCGCAACACGTCCACACCGGCGCTGTCGTACACAGCCAAATAGGGCGGACGAAATTCCATGGCTTGTTCTGCCAAGCGTTGCACATTGAAAGCACCTGCCAAGGCCACCACCTGAAACAGCTCTTTTTGACGGCGTATCACATCAAGGGTGCTCACGCCAATGGAGCCTGTACTGCCAAGCAGTACCACATGGCGCACGCCTTGTGCCCACTCTTGCGACGGAGCTTGAGAAATATAATGCAGGGCGCCGCCGCGGGCAGGCCATGGATGTTGTGTATTTTGCATGGTGCTGTGCTCTTTACTTTTCACGGCTGTTAGAAAAATTTAAACCATTGGTCCACCACAGCAAAGACAGGTAAGGCAAAGAGTACACTATCTATTCTGTCAAGCACACCGCCGTGACCAGGCAAGAGATTGCTGGAGTCTTTCACATTAACTGCACGCTTAAGGGCAGATTCAAAGAGATCGCCCAATTGTGCAAAGGCATTGAGCAGCGCGCCAAGCAGGGCAAAATACCACCACGGAGCCGAGCCAAAAATAAGGCCCAAAATGACGGAGGTGAGCACGCATCCCACAAGGGAAGCCATGGAACCTTCGGAGCTTTTATTGGGGCTTACCCTTGGCCAAAGCTTGTGACGTCCATAGCGCACACCAATGAAATAGGCACAAATATCTGAGGCAGATACAAGCATGAGCACAAAGAAAAGCTTGGTGGAGGTAAGATAGGTGATTGGCAAGAGTAAAAGCGGAATATAGGCCAGTCCCACCAAAAATATACTGCCGGGGGCAAAGTCATCATTTTCATCAATGATATCTATGCGAAACAAAAAACTTAAGGCCGTGAGCACAAAACCTGCTCCCAAGAAAACCAGCGCATCTTGTGGTCTGTCCATCCATGTGAGCAAAAGCATGCCAAAGCCCAGCGCAATGCCGCATAAACGTGTGAGCACTCTGCCATTGGGGCCCCAAAAGAGCGAATAAAATTCCCAGAGGGAAATGGCACAAATGAGCAACACCGTGCCCAAAAGAAGATAGCCTTGAAAATAAAGGGCCGCCAGCACAAAACCGGCCATGGAAAGCCCTGTGACTACGCGTTTCATGCAATATCTGGAAGAAAAACTCATGTGAGCTGCTCCTGTGTTTTTCCAAAACGGCGTTGTCTTTTGCCGTAATTCTCTAGGGCTTTATGTAACTCTTCCACGGTGAAGTCCGGCCAATTGGTGTCCGTGAAGTAAAATTCGCTATAGGCGCATTGAAAGAGCAAGTAATTGCTAATGCGCACTTCACCGCTGGTACGAATGACCAAATCTGGGTCTGGCATATCCTTGGTGTACAGCCTTTGGCGAAAGGCTTCTTCGGTCACTTGGTCGGCGCTGAGGCCATCTGCCACCAATTGACGAGCCGCGCGTAAAATTTCGCGTCTGCTGCCATAGTTGAGGGCAAGGCTGAGCTGCATTTGAGTTGGTTTTTCCAAGGTGCCTGCGGTGCGTTTGATGCCATGTTGCAAGGCTTTGCGAGCCACCAAGGGCAATTCATCCATGTCGCCTAAGATGTTAAGAGAAATGGATTCTTTTTCCATAAGAGGCACTTCTTTTTTTAAAAAGTCCACCAAGAGGGAAAAGAGAGTGGAAACTTCTTCCTGTGGGCGTTGCCAGTTTTCATGAGAAAAGGTGTAAAGGGTCAAATGGGGAATGCCCAGTTTGCGGCACTCAGTAACTATTGAGCGCACCGCCTGTGCCCCTGCCTTATGCCCGTCAGTGCGCACGAGCCCACGCCCCTGCGCCCAACGACCATTTCCATCCATGATGATGGCTATATGCTTTGGAAGATTTTCAAAAGACATTAGATGTCCATGATTTCCTTTTCTTTGGCTTGGCATCTTTTATCTGCTTCGGCCAC
>CAYJHD010000102.1:0-6692 GCA_964370015.1 uncultured Desulfovibrionaceae bacterium
AGCACCATTTGCACACCCCACATGGGCACCATGAGCATCATAATTTGCAAAAGCGGCGCCGAGGCCATGGTGTCTGCTGGGCCAAAGTCTCCACCTTCAAAAATAAAGCCCATACACGGAACGGCGGCGGCTATCATCCAGGCTGAAATGGGCAGTAGCAAAGATGTACTGGTATTCATGGCCGAGCGTAAGGTGTCATTGAAGGTGGTAAAGTCTTTCTTGGCAGCTAGGGAAGCTAAAAATGGATACGAAGCCACAGCCACAGCTTGCCCTATCATGCCCACAGGCACTTGCGACATGCGTCTGGCATAGCTGAGCAAGGACACGGAGCCTTCACCTGCCATGGAACCGAAGATGCGCATGAATTGCTCATTGAGCATGACCACAGACTGCCCCAACATGAGGGGCAATGCCATCAATAAGAAGGAGCGTAAGAGAGGATGACGCAAATATTCTTTGCGTAAAGGATACAAACGAAGACCAGAACCCAAGAGGCTGGGGGCTTCGCTTTGATTTTCACTTTGACTTTCACGGGCTTCATCGCCCTTGGCCTTGCGCGTGGCGGCGTAATACGGCAAAGCGAAAGCTCCTAAACCGGCTCCCAGGCTCACCCCAATGCAAAAGCCCACCATGCCATCGGCAATGCCCGTATAGGGAACAAGTAAACCACACAGGATGATGCACCCATTATAAATGAGGGGCGTTAAGGCCGGCACCATGAATTGCTTGCGCAAGAAGAGTATGGCAGAAAAACACGCACCGCTCACAAAGAATATTTGCGCCGGTAAAATAATACGCAAAAAGAGGGCCAGTCTTTCGCTTTGGGCCTCGTCAAAGCCCGGTGCCACCCATTTTGCCAGCGGCGTGGCTCCTATCCAAGCAATGGCAGTAAGCAAGCTCACCGCCATGAGGGCCCACCAAAAGACCGCAGAAAAAAAGCGCCATGCCTTATCTTCGTCTTCATCAAAACATCGTGAAAGTAGGGGCATAAGCGTTATGGAAACATAACCGCCTGCCAAAAGATAATTGATGAAGTCCGGCACCACAAAGGCCGCAAAGTATAAATCCGCTTCGCCCGATGCGCCGTATTGCCATGATATGACTTTATCTCGCAAAAGCCCCATGAAGCGCGACAGCATGATACTTATGCCCATGACAAGGGCAGCAAAGCCCATATGGTGAACCCGTATACCTAAGGACATGGCCCTTCCTTTTTTTCTTAAGATCTATGTACGGCGTCTTGCTTCCATTCGCGTACAAGACTTTGCAATTCTTCTTTTTTATCTGCTTCCACATCTTTGTAACGCTCGGCATACACATGTATATGCGTGGCACCACGCGCGGCAAAAATGCCCTTAATGCGGCACCAGCGCGGCTCAAGCAATTCCCACATATGGTCAAGCATGGTATTGGTGATGGTTTCCATGAAGGATTGATGGTTGCGATAGGCAAACATATACAGCTTAAAACTCTTAGACTCAACGCACTTACCATCGGGGATATATTCCATCACTATGGTGCCAAAATCCGGTTGACCTGTCACTGGGCATAAGGAGGTGAATTCTGGGTAAGCTATTTGAATAATATAGTTACGATCTGGATAACAATTGGGAAAAGCTTCCAATTGCGTAAGGCCTGGAGCCCCGTCAACGGTGGGCATTTTGCCTGTTCCAAGATTGCGTAAATGTGTGGTTTGATCCTGACTTTGAGACATGGTCTCTCCTTTGCTAAAATAATGTAGGGCTTTTGTACTGATATTTAATGGCTATGGCAAATGCTTTTGAGTGTGTACTACTACTGTATTTTTCATTGTCTCTTACAAAAATCATCCCACTCAATCCTGTATAAAAGAACTCTTCATCCCCATTGCAAGGCGCAAAAAGTCCCCTTGAAGGGCATTTCAAGCTTTTACCTCCCATGAAACTTGCCTTTTTGGCCTTTGCTCATTACACTGTGCCCACACAAATTCACCTCCGAGGTATTTTATGCTTATCACCCTCGAACCTGTGGCCAAGGGTCAAATTTTACCCTTAACCTACGGGGAGTTACAGAACCAATCCAGTCATGGCGTACAAGCTTTTGCCTTACCGCCATTGCCCGTGGGCACACGCCTCATGCACCAAGATGAAGAACTCTTCACCGTGGTGGGGCGCACACTTCTCTCTCAGCATGCCTATGAAAATATGGCAGATGTGCACAATCACGCCAAGTATGTTCCCTTGTTACAAGCCAGCAAAGACATAGAACATGTGGCTTCTGTGGAAGTACAAAGCACGCGTAAAGATTATGCTCTTGCGTGGATAACCTTGTCTGACAAAGGCTCTCAAGGCCAACGCGAAGATAAAAGCGGCCCCCTCATCGAAGAAATGATCACCGCCACTGTACCTCTTTGTCATAGCCAAGGTTTTTTACTACCCGATGATGCTGCTGCTTTGCGCGTCTTACTCTTGGAGTTAAGCCTTGGGCAAGGTTATGATATCATTTGCACCACTGGCGGCACCGGCCTTGGGCCGCGCGATGTGACCCCCGAAGCCATGCTGGCCTGCATTGATCAACGCCTCTATGGTTTTGAACATATGATGATGGCGGCCTCCTTACAAAAAACCCCCAATGCGGCGCTTTCTCGCGCTGTGGTGGGCACCATTGGCACAAGTCTTGGCATCAATTTGCCGGGCAGTATAAAGGCGGTGCGTGAAAATTTAGAAGCCATCTTGCCTGCTCTCCCCCATGCCTTACATAAAATTCACGGTGACAGCACCGATTGCGGAGGATAACGTGCCAAGCTTTACGCATTTTGCGGCCATTTGCCGTATGATAAAGATAGAGCATTCCATCTTTGCCTTACCCTTTGCCTATGCCGGTGCCTTCATGGCACAAATGGGCCTGCCTTCGTGGTACAGCTTGCTCTTCTTAACCATTGCCATGGTGGCCGTGCGCTCCTTTGCCATGGCTTTCAATAGATTGGTGGATTTGCCCTTTGACCAAAAAAATCCCCGTACTGCCAAGCGTCCCATGGTGACGGGAGAAATTTCCGTCAAGCAAACCTCCATTTTTTGCGCTGTGACGGCGGTGATTTTTGTGGCCTCCTGTGCGGCCATAAATGCCCTATGTTTTTATCTAAGCATACCGGCCCTGCTCATTGCCGCTGGCTATTCCTACACCAAACGCTTCACGTGGTTATGCCATTTTTGGCTTGGCGCCACCTTGGGACTTGCGCCTTTGGCCGGCTGGCTCAGCGTTACGCCCTCTTTTGCGCTTACGCCCATATTGTTTTTCTTTGCCGTGTCCTTTTGGGTGGCCGGCTTTGATATTTTTTACTCCTGCCAAGATGTGGACTTTGACAAAAGTCAAAATCTGTGTTCTGTACCGGCACACTTTGGCATAGATAAAGCCCTTATCATTGCGGCTTTTTCCCATGTATGTACGGCCATTTTTCTCCTACTGGGAGGAGCCAGTGCAGGACTTAATGCGTGGTGGTATGTGCTCTGGGCCCTCATGACAGCGGTCTTGTTATGGGAGCATACCCTTGTTAAAGCAGATGATTTATCCCGTGTTAACACAGCCTTTTTCACCTTAAACGGTCTCATTGCCGTGGCGGTGCTGGTGGCAGTACTTTTAGGAATTTATGGTTAATATATGGCAAGACACAAAAGATACCAATTGGACATGGACGGGCCTGAATTTGAAGAAGCCCCCAAGAGTCGTTCGCAAAAAAAACGCGACAGTCACGCCCTTAAGGACATAGGTGCAGAGCTGGCAAAACTCACTCCGGGACAGCTGAAAAAACTCCCCCTCAACGAAGATTTGCAAGCGGCCCTTAAAGAAATGGCCAGAATCACCGACAAAGAAGGACGCCGTCGCCAAGGGCAATATATTGGTAAGCTCATGCGTGAATGCGACCCTGCGCCCATTTTGGACGCCATGGAAAAGCTTAAGCAAGGCCACAATGAAGATACGGCCCTTTTGCATCATGCAGAGCGTCTACGCGAAGCTTTGCTCACAGCGCCCCAAGCAGAAGTGAAAGAGCTCACTAGCAAATGGCCTCATGCACAACAAGAGTTGCTCAAGCTCGTAGAAAGAGCCAAATCAGAACTTTCTCCCGAAGCCAAGCGCACCCTTTTTAAAAAATTAAAAACCTTACTGGCTGAATAAAGCCCCCCCCTCGCAATATATCTCGCATCTTTTGCTAAGCCCTGTTTCTTATGGGGCTTAGCATGACACTCTATTTACAACGACGGTACCCCTATGCGTAAAAATATTTTTTATACATGCTTACTGCTTCTCTCTTTTTTTGTGCCTTATACTTTGGTCGGTCACACACAAAGTGCCCATGCTGAAGATACGGATTTTACCCTCCAAAAAAAAGATGTGGACACCAACAAGGAAAACATCTCACAGATTATTCAATCCGTATTGGATAGTCAGGAAAAAATTCTTGCTGAAATTGAAGCCAATAAAAAAGAATTGGAAAAAACCTTGGGCGACCAAATCGCCAACGCCATCACCCTACGCCAAAACATATATAATGATTTTAACAGAGTATACCAAGTTTATTTACTCAATAAAAATCATCCCACCGAACTTAGTTTGGTGGCTGAACAGATAAATAGATTTGTTTTTCAGCTCACAGAATTATATGAGCCGCTGGTACAGGTGGATGATCAGGTGGACTTACGCTTGCAGCAGTTGGAAAACCTTATGGACAGCTTAGAAACGCTCACTGCGTCCAGCGCAAAAAACATGTTGCAAAGATCTAAAAATTTAATGGTTTTTTACAAAAACAATGATGCACGCCTAGAAAAAACCATTAAGCTTACCAAAACAATTTTAGATAAAGTGTCTCAAACATATGCGGAAGTTGAAGGCAACATGCCTCAATTTTGGCTCAATTATTATGTGCACCAAAAGGCGCATTTTTATACCAAAATGTTAGCATGGCAAGATGGAAATTTTTTTGAACAAACCATAAATTCCATAAAAACAACCTTTGCCCATGAACTGCCTCCCACATCGCATGCATGGGTTACCTTGGCTCAAAGCTTTCTCTTTACAGCCTTGCCCTTCTTTATCTTAGGAGTTTTTCTTTATAAAGGTATAGGGCGCATGCTGCCTGCCACCATGACTCCCACAGCTAAACATATGCTCATAAGTACTTTTCCTTGGATACTACTGGGCATCACCTTGCAATACGCCGCATGGTACGGCGGCAATAGATATCAAATTATCAATGCCCTGGGCACGTTTTTACAATGCTATGGGCAAATTTGCTTAGCTTGGCAAATACTACGCCTTGGCAGAGAAGATACGCATGAAAACAAATCCCCCTTCCTGTGGGTACTTCCGCTTTTGGTGGGTGCTTTTTTCCTTATCCACCTAACGGACATTAACATCATTTTCTCTTTGCTATGGACAATCTTTTTGCTAGCCATGTTTTATGTGATTTTTAAAGCCAAAAGACCAAACCTCACCCTAAGTCGCATTTTATCGCAATTCTTTTTGGGCGTTATTGGTTTATCGCTTTTCTTTATCTTCATCACTGGCCATATTCATCTTTCTTTCTTCGTTATTCTTGTGGCCATGTGCTTTGTCATAGGCGTACATCAAGCGGAAGCTTGCGTGCACGCCACGGGCTTACTGCACACCATATTGCCCCAAAGCGGTTTACGCGCTTTATTCTATGGGATTTTACTGGCCATTGCCTTGCCCATTGTTTTGACCTTATCCTTACTGGCACCTTTGAGCTGGCTTTTGGCTTTTCCCGGCGGTGAATATCTTATTAATAGCCTTGGCAACTTTAATTTTAGCGTGGGCAAGCTTTCCTTCAATGCCTTGCAAGTGCTCAGCGTGGCCACGGTATTTTATCTCATAAAATCTATTATTTCTGTTTCAAACCACTATATTGATCGCACGTGGTCACAAAACTCCAATGATGCTTTAAGCTCCTTGGCAACCCCCATAAAAACCACTATTTTCTTTGGCTTTTGGGCCATATTTATTCTGTACGTATTGCAAAGCGTGGGCTTTGACTTAAGCAATATTGTGGTGGTGGCCGGTGGTCTTAGTGTGGGCATTGGCCTTGGCTTACAAGGCATTGTGCAAAGTACCTTCAGCGGTTTTGCCCTTATTTTTGGACGCAATATCCGTGAAGGCGACGTGGTGGAAGTGGGTACCGTCAATGGCATTGTGCAAAAGGTAAGCTTACGAGCCACCAGAGTACGCACCTTTGACAACTCCATTGTTTTCATACCCAACTCTGAGTTCATGAACAAAAGCTTTGTGAACTGGACGCACAATGGCAATAAAAGACGCTGCACCATCTTGGTGGGCGTGGCCTATGATTCTGATTTGGAGTTGGTACAAAGCACCATCTTAGAAATAGTAAAACAAGACAATCGTGTGGCCCATGATCCA
Organism: uncultured Desulfovibrionaceae bacterium; assembly: GCA_964370015.1. Taxonomy (GTDB): domain Bacteria; phylum Desulfobacterota; class Desulfovibrionia; order Desulfovibrionales; family Desulfovibrionaceae; genus CAYJAD01. The sequence goes on from CAYJHD010000102.1 coordinate 6,412, forward strand.
GAACCTGTGGTCTTTTTCATGGACTTTGCCGCCAGTTCTTTAAACTTTGAAATATATTTCTGGATACATAATGTGCTGGACCGGCTCTCCATTTCCTCCAGCTTACGCCATGAGATCATGGTAGCCTTTAGGGAAAAGGGCATAGAGGTTCCCTTCCCGCAAACAGATATACATGTGCGCGACGTGGTGGACATGGAAACAACTCTTCCCATGGGCAAAGCAGTTGCACCGGCCCTACCCACACATACAGCAGTAAAGGCACGCCGCCCACGCCCTAAAAG
>CAYJHD010000103.1:0-6667 GCA_964370015.1 uncultured Desulfovibrionaceae bacterium
AACCTTTTTTCAAAAAGGTTTTTTCCTCCCCCACAAAAAAGAAATATATTCCCCAAGGAGAAAAATATGAGTTTTGAAGATATATATGAATTACGCGACGCTTTAGGAGATAAAGTGTGCATCATGGGCCATCACTATCAAGGTGAAGAAGTGGTGGAACATTGTGATATTACCGGAGACTCTTTGGAGTTGGCTCGCAAGGTGGCGGGCATTGATGCGCCGCATGTGATTTTATGCGGCGTTTATTTTATGGCGGAGTCGGCGGCTCTTTTGGCACGCCCAGGCCAGCAGATACATATACCCGACGCCCGCGCCAATTGTGTTATGTCTCAGATGACACCGGCTCCATTGCTTGAAAAGGTGCTCACACGAGTACATGCCGCCGCGGCCGCCGAGGGGCGTAAGGTTATTCCTTTGGCCTATGTGAATACTTCTGTGGCAGTGAAGAGTGTGGTGGGTCGCTTTGGCGGCGCTGTATGCACGTCTGCCAATGCCAAGGTCATGCTTAAATGGGCTTTGGAAGAAGCTGGCGACGATGGCCATGTGTTCTTTTTGCCCGATAAAAATTTAGCGCAAAATACCGCTGTGCAATTGGGACTCACCAAGGACGATTGGCATGTGCTCAATGTGCAAGGCGGAGGCGGTTTTGTGGATATGCATGCGGTGCGTCATGCAAGAATGCTCCTTTGGCCCGGCTGTTGCGCCATTCATGCCAAGTTTTCTGTGGAGCAAATTGCCGCCATGCGCGAGCAGTATGAAGGCTGTCAGGTGGTGGTGCACCCTGAGTGCAATCATGCTGTGGTGGGTGCTGCCGATGGTTCGGGGTCTACCACATACCTCATCGAGGCTGTGAAAAATGCCCCCAAGGGTAGCACTGTCATTGTGGGTACAGAAGGAAATTTGGTAGAGCGTTTACGCGAAGATTATGCTAAGCATTGTCAGGTTGTGCCATTGCGTTCGGTGTATTGTTCAGATATGGCTAAAATCACCGATGAGAAGCTCTTTGATACTTTGCTGGCCATTCATGAAGGTAGAGCAGAGGTGGTCACCGTGCCAGAAGAGCAAAAAGCCCCTGCCAAGGCCTCTTTGGATCGTATGTTAGAAGCATGTGCCAAGGCCGGTATTTAAGAATTTTGTAAGGAAAAGAATATGGAAATCCGCCGTCATAGCCAAGTGCTTATTATTGGTTCCGGTTTAGCCGGATGTAGTGCAGCTCTCACCCTTGCCGATAATGGCGTGGAAGTGTTGCTTATTTCTTCAAGCAAAGAGCTTGGCGGCGGTAATTCAGAATTGGCCCAAGGGGGTATCATCTATAAGTCGGCAGAACCGCATGATGTGGACGCCTTGGAGCAAGATATTTTAGACGCCGGTCATAAATATAATTATGGCAAAGCGGTGAAGGTGTTGTGCGAAGAAGGCCCCAAGGCCGTGGAGCAATTGCTCATGCAAAGGGTGAAAGTGCCCTTTGATACCAAGGATAATGGCTCTTGGGATTTAACACGAGAAGGTGGGCATAGTCGCTCGCGTATTTTGCATACGGCGGACTATACAGGGGCTGCCATCATGCAAGAGCTCATCGCCGCAGTGAAGGAACATCCACGCATTACCTGCCTTTTGCAATGCCATGCCATTGACCTTTTGACTAGCCGTCACCATGCGCGCCGCTCAGAATATCGTTATAGAGTGGAAAATCGTTGCGCCGGTGCTTATGTGTATAATGGCGAGCTCAATCAAGTGCAAACCATCCTAGCCCCGTGGACCATCTTGGCCAGTGGCGGTGTGGGATCCATCTTCTTGCACTCCACCAATGCCACTTCTTGTGTTGGCTCGGCCATATCCATGGCTCATAGAGCGCAAGTGGCTCTTTCCAATGTGGAATTTATGCAATTTCACCCCACGGCTTTGTACAGTAAGAGAAGTCAGCAATGCCATCTTATCAGTGAAGCCATGCGCGGTGAAGGGGCAAAACTCTTGGATGAGAAGGGCGAGCCCTTCATGCATAAATACGATGAGCGCAAGGAATTGGCGCCGCGTGACATTGTTTCGCAGGCCATGGTCAATGAAATGCTTTCCACTGGAGCGCCGTGTTTATATTTGGATGCCAGCTCCATTGAGCATGATTTGGAAAAACGCTTTCCCACCATTTTTACTTCTTGTGCAGACATTGGTGTGGATATTCGTAAGGAATTTATCCCTGTGGTGCCGGCGGCCCATTATTTTTGTGGTGGCGTACTCACGGACTTGAACGGACGTACGGAGCTGAAAGGTTTGTATGCCATAGGTGAATGCGCTTGCACGGGCGTGCATGGGGCCAATCGCTTGGCAAGCACGTCGCTTTTGGAAGCCGTCACTTGGGGCCATGCGGCCGGTAAGGACATTGCAGCGCGTTGCCAAGGAGAAGATGAGTGCATCTCTGCAGATTTAAGCCAAGCCATTCCCGATTGGGAGCATATTGGCCGTGAAAGAAATGACGATCCTGCCTTGGTGGCGCAAGACTGGTCCAATGTGCGTCACACCATGTGGAATTATGTGGGCATTACTCGTACTACGGCAAGATTGCGTCGCGCATTCCAAGATTTACGCGAGCTTTCACGCCATATTCACGATTTTTATAAGCATACGCGCATTACACCGGAGCTCATAGAGCTTTTTCACGGAGCGCATACGGCTTATGTGATTACGCAGGCTGCTTTACGTAATCGTAAAAGTATGGGTTGCCATTATCGTATAGATTAGATAGTGTCGTCAAATGCGCCTTTTCGCTTTTATCAGCGTCAGATTTCGCAAGCTTTTTCGGTCATGTATGTCCATATACACTTCCTCAAAGCTTGCTTATCTTCCTTGCTAAAACGCTAAAATTCGTAATTTGACGACACTATCTAGTGTTGTAAAGGTATTTTTCTGGGGGAAAATAGTTTTAACGTGTGGATAAACTATAGTGTAGAATATCTTTATAAAGTTTACATTGCGGCAAAATTTTTCTTTCAAAGCTTGGGTATTATCGCCAATAAAGTTTTTTGGAAAGGCCTACCCGAAGGGCGCAAAGCGTTCCCGTTAGTGAGTCTTCGAACTTCACGGGAATAGAGAGCAACGCTGGGTCTGGGGGGAACCTTTTCTTCAGAAAAGGTTCCCCCCAGTGAGACTTTTACTTTATTACGATACGAGCCCGCGTACACTGTCCTGACGCCCAATGACAATGAGCACATCGCCGCGTTCCAGCTTGGTTTGCGCTGGCGGTACAAAGGTGTATTCATCGGAAGAACCGGTACGAATACCAATGACCATGACCTCATACTTGCTAATGAGGTTTAGCTCCATGAGGGTTTTCCCACTCCATCTATCCACGGTAAGCTCCTGCACCAAAATGCCCCCATAGCGGGGGATAAGATCCAACATGCCAGGATTACAGAGTTGATGCGCCGCAAGGCTGGCGGCATCGTGCTCGGGTAAAATGGCATTGTGTACGCCAAGGCGTTGTAAAATTTTACGGTGCTCCACGGTATTGGCTTTGGCCCAAATGCGTGCCACATTGAGTTCCTGTAGATTGAGCACAATGGAAAGGGATTTTTCCACCGCTTGCCCCACAGACACCATGACACAATCTAAATCTTCAAAGTGCAGGGATTTTAGTGTGGACATTTGCGTGGCATCGGCCCTGTATACCGTTTGTAAGACGTCTTGCGCCGTATCCACGCGGTGCTCACTTTCATCTATGCCAATGACATGATGCCCCAATTGCTCTAATGTTCTGGCCATTTGCAAACCAAACTTTCCAAGACCAATGATGCCAATTTCCCATCTATGTTCTGCCATGGTGTCCTCGTCTATCCGATAGGTATGGGCATGGTGGGGTAGGAATATTTACGGCTGGGACGCAATGAATGCAAAGCCGTAAGCAAACCAATGAAGCCCACACGCCCTATGAACATGTTTAAAATAATAATAATTTTTCCCACATCGCTTAAATTTGACGTGTGCCCAAGGGTATAACCCACGGTGGCAAAGGCTGAGACCACCTCAAAAATAAGGGTTAAAAGGGGCACAGAGCCGGTGCGCTCTCCAATGACGGAAGCATTTTCGGTGATGCAAAGTAAAATAACCGAAAGCCCTATGGTGAGGGCTCCGAAGAAAAAGAGCATGAGGGCTTGGCTCACGGTCTCGGGGCGTACGCTTCTATCGCGTACCACGATATTTTTCTCGCCGGTGATTTGCGCCTTCATGAAGGCCAAGAGCACGCGAAAGGTGGTGATTTTTATGCCACCTGCGCAAGAACCGGGAGCACCACCAATGAACATGAGCGCAACCATGATGAGCAAAGAGGCATCGCTTAACAAGCTAAGGTTCACGGTGTTAAATCCTGCCGTGCGCAAGGATATGGATTGAAATGTGGATGTTAAAGCCAGAGAAAAACTTGGTAAAGCATTCATATGTAATATTTCAAGGGTGAAAACACTCACAGCTCCCAATACAATTAAGGCTAAAGAAGTCATGAGCACCATGCGACTGTATTTATCTAAGTGAGGTCTTTTTCTTTGCGCGGGGAATATATCATCATGAGCATAGGATATTATTTTCTTTTTGCCCAAAATTTTTACCTCATAGGCTTGCCATAAGGCAGAAAAATGGCCTTGCAGCACGCGGCGTATTTCGTGCAATACGGCAAAGCCAAGGCCGCCTAAAATAATACTTATACCAATGATGGCATTGACTGTAACGTCATCTTTAAAGGGGATAAGGCTTTGAGAAAAAGGGCTGAATCCTGCATTACAAAAAGCTGAAACAGCGTGGAAAATGGCATAGAAAGGATGAAAGGTAATGGGGTCGTGCAAATAGAGCATAAGGGCGGCCACAGCTTCCACGCTGAGCACCAAGAGTACCAATTGCCATATGAAAGCGCGCACGTTGAGCACGTCTTTATTGAGCAAGGCTTGGTGCACGGCTAGGCGATCGGTGACGGGGACGCGATTGCGCCATAATATGAAAATAAGACTGGTATAAGTGGTGATGCCAAGGCCGCCCAACTGAATGAGCATGAGCAAAATGCCAAGGCCGGTATCAGAGAGTACGGTGCCAATGTCCACCGAAGAAAGACCAGTGACGCATACGGCTGAGGTGGCAAGGAATAGGGCATCCAAAAAGGCGAGATTTTGCCCATCTGCCACGGCAAAGGGGAGCGAGAGCAGTATGGAACCTATGGCAATGACCAGTGCAAAGGAAAGCACAGGCCATGTGATGGGGGAGAGGACTTTTTTTTGGCTCATAACTTCTATCTATCCGAACAGTGCGTTAAAAGAAACCATGTTATTTTATCTCAAATCTTTGCCATGAACGTGTTCAATGGTTGTTAAAATATGCCTGTCTTATGATAAGGTCAAGGCTACCTATACCATTATGAGGAAAAGGCACCTTTTAGAAAGATACTTTTGTCTTAACTATGGTTTTTTATTCTGTAATATGTTACTGTTAGCGACAAGCAAAAAAAAATCCCATAAAGGCAAAAAAACACTTGGCAGAGGCGGCAACTTTGTGTACTCTCCTCCGACTTAGTGGTTCTCTTAGAGGCGGATGTCACACCAAATACCCGTTAAAATTTCTTGACATGCTCGCCTCGACTTTGTAGTGAACCTATTTTCTGATAATGCTGAGGAGTTATTCCCATGAAGACATTTAGTCCTACACCTGCTGACATCAACCGTGAATGGTTCATCGTTGATGCAGAGGATAAAGTTTTAGGTCGTTTGGCAACACAGATTGCTCATCGCCTGCGTGGCAAGCATAAGCCTGAATTTGCACCTCACATGGACAACGGTGATTTCATCGTTGTTGTGAACTGTGAAAAAATTCGCGTTACCGGTAACAAAATGGAAGATAAGAAATATTATCGCTATTCCGGTTATGTTGGTGGCTTAAAAGAAACAGCTCTTAAAGACGTGCTCGTTAAGAAGCCTGAACTTGCCATCATGAACGCTGTTAAAGGTATGTTGCCTAAGAACCGTTTAGGCCGCGCTATGCTTAAGAAGCTCAAAGTGTACTCCGGTACCGAGCATCCCCATACCGCACAAAACCCCAAACCCCTTCCACTTCAATTCTAGGGGCGAGGAGATAAGTTATGTCACAAAAATTTGATTACGGTACTGGTCGCCGCAAGACAGCTACAGCTCGTACTCGTTTGTACGCTGGTAGCGGTAATATCACTGTAAATGGTCGTCCTTATGGCGATTATTTCCCACGTCCTACTTTGCAAATGGTTATTCGTCAGCCTTTAGAGCTTACCAAAACTCTTGATAAGATTGATGTAAAAGTAACTGTGCGTGGTGGCGGTGTTTCCGGTCAAGCACAAGCTGTGCGTCATGGTATTTCTCGTGCACTTCTTTCCATTGATAGCGAACTTCGCGGTCAATTAAAGCGCGCCGGCTTCCTTACCCGCGACGCTCGTAAGAAAGAACGCAAAAAGTATGGTTTACGCGCCGCTCGTGCTCGTTACCAATACTCAAAGCGTTAATATCTACGGATATTACGGTTATTCAAGGGCAGGCTCTTCATGGGCTTGCCCTTTTTTGTGGAAAAATCACAGGAATATAATTTGCATGATTTTTTTATGATCATATCATAAGGAAAAATTTACCCGCTAGAGGGAGGAATATTCATGCAAATAAGTGACAATATA
>CAYJHD010000104.1:0-6396 GCA_964370015.1 uncultured Desulfovibrionaceae bacterium
ATGTGGATTGGACACGCAACATTGACGACCTCTCTGATGCAGAGGTAAACGAAATTCGTAAAGAGCTTGAAACTAACTACAAGGTAGAGGGTGACCTCCGTCGTGAAGTAGTAAGTAACATCAAGCGTCTCATGGACATTGGTTGTTATCGCGGTCTTCGTCACCGTCGTGGCTTGCCAGTAAATGGTCAGCGTACGAAAACCAACTCGCGCACCCGTAAGGGGCCCCGTCGCGGTGCGGTTGCAGGTAAGAAGAAATAAGCAAAGCCAATTTCCATTGGGTTTAAAATCAGCGTAGAGGAAAAATTATGGCCAGACCTAAAAGAGCGGTCAAAAAGAAAGATAAGAAGAATATCCCCGTGGGCATCGCTCACGTGCAAGCTTCTTTCAACAACACGATTATTACCTTTACCGACACTCGTGGCAATGCCGTTAGCTGGGCATCTGCCGGACAAAGCGGATTTAAGGGCTCTCGTAAATCCACCCCTTTTGCTGCACAAGTAGCTGCTGAAACAGCTGCTCGTAAAGCACAAGAAAACGGTATGCGTACCGTTGGTGTATACGTGAAAGGCCCCGGCTCCGGTCGTGAAGCTGCCATGCGCGCCATTAACGCCGTGGGCTTCAAGGTTGCTTTTATTCGTGACGTGACACCCATCCCCCATAATGGTTGCCGTCCACCAAAGCGCCGCCGCGTATAGTGTTAGTGAAAAGTGCCACGCAAAGGGCGTGGGCTTTTTGAGGTAAAAAATTATGCTTACTTTGTAAGCCTCTGATTTAACAGGTGAGGAAGCTAGTATTTTCTAGCGTAAAGCCAAAAAAGGAATTATAATGGCTAAATATACTGAAGCCAAATGTCGTATGTGCCGTCGTGAAGGTACCAAACTCTTTTTAAAGGGTGATCGTTGCTACACAGACAAATGCGCTTATGACCGTCGTCCTTACGCTCCCGGCCAACATGGTCGCGCTCGTAAGAAGCTTAGTGATTATGCGGTGCAATTGCGTGAAAAGCAAAAGGTACGTCGCACCTATGGCGTTTTGGAAAAGCAATTCCATGGTTACTTCGTTAAGGCAGATCGTCTTAAAGGTGTTACCGGTGAAGAGTTGCTCTCTATCTTAGAACGCCGCTTAGATAACGTTGTATATCGTTTAGGTTTTGCCAACTCTCGTAACCAAGCTCGTCAGCTGGTTCGTCACGGCATCTTTACCTTAAACGGTCACAAAGTTTCCATTCCTTCTCTTCAAGTTCGTGTGGGTGATACCATCGAAGTACCTGAAAAGAACCGCAAAATTCCTGTGCTTCTCGAAGCTCAAGAAGTTATTGCCCGTCGCGGCTGTCCCGCTTGGCTCGAATCTGATGGTGCAGCTTTTAAGGGCACCGTAAAGGCATTGCCACAGCGTGACGACATCCAGTTCCCAATCAACGAGAATATGATTGTCGAACTTTACTCCAAGTAAGTGAGGGCCCCATATGCTTATCAAACAGGGCGAACGGCTCATCAACACGCGCAACTGGGCAGAGCTGGTTAAGCCTGACCAAATTCGTCGTGAAAGTGATCCATCTAGTACCATGTATGGCAAGTTCGTGTGCGAGCCACTTGAACGCGGTTATGGTAATACCATCGGTAATGCCATGCGTCGTGTGTTGCTCTCCTCCCTGCAAGGTGCTGCCATTGTGGCCGTGAAGGTTACTGGTGTTCAGCATGAGTTTACAACCCAGCACGGTGTGGCTGAAGACATGACCGACGTTGTGCTTAACTTAAAGCAAGTACGTCTGCTCATGAATACTGAAGAGCCACAGCGTTTGACCCTTTCTGTTAACAAGAAAGGTGCTGTAACAGCTGCTGACATTGTTGGTAACCAACATATTACTGTGCTTAATCCAGAACAGCACATTGCTACACTTACCGAGGACGTTGAGTTCCAGATGGAACTTGAAGTTCGCATGGGTAAGGGCTATGTGCCAGCGGATACACATGAAGACTTGTTTGAAGAAATTGGCCTCATTCGTCTGGATGCGTCTTTCTCCCCCATTCGCAAAGTTGCGTATGCTGTGGAGCAAGCTCGTGTAGGTCAGATGACCAACTTTGACAAGCTTATCCTTGAGATTTGGACCGACGGATCTGTAACTCCGGAAGATTCCATTGCGTATAGCGCCAAGATTATTAAAGATCAGATTTCTGTGTTCATCAATTTTGATGAAAAAATCTCTGGTGGCAATGACAATGACTCTTCTAGCGATTTAGATTTGAACGAAAATCTCTACAAGGGAATTGATGAACTTGAGCTTTCTGTACGCGCTACCAACTGCTTGCGCTCGGCAAACATTGCCATCGTGGGTGAATTGGTGCAACGCACAGAGAATGATATGCTTAAGACAAAGAACTTTGGGCGTAAATCTTTAGACGAAATTAAGGGTGTTCTTTTGGACATGAATCTTGATTTCGGCATGAAGATTGACAATTTTGACAAGAAATATCAAGAATGGAAGAGGAAGCAGCAAAATGAGGCATAGCAACTCCGGCAAAAAGCTTTCGCGCACCCCCTCCCACCGCAAGGCCTTGTTCCGCAATTTGGCCAAGGCGCTGCTCACCCACGGCAAGATTCGTACAACCGAAATCAAGGCCAAGGAAATGCGCCGCGTGGTGGAACCTCTGATCACTTTGGCTCTGCGCAATGATTTACACGCTCGTCGTCAGGCGTACCGTGTACTTGGCAACCACCAACTCGTTAAGCGTTTGTTTGACGAAATCGGACCAGCTTTCGTAGGTGTTCCTGGTGGTTATACTCGTGTACTTAAACTTGCCGCCCCACGTCGTGGCGACAACGCTCCCATGGCTATTATCGAGTTAACTCGTGGTCAAGTGAGTGCAGAAGCAGTGGAAGAAACTGCAGCAGCTGAAGCTGTTGTGGATACTGAAGCTAATTCTTAAGAGTACGCGCTAGCCAAAAGCAGAAGCTGAATAAGCCAAAGCTTAGCGAATAGCGATTATTGAGGGAGTGGATAGCAATATCTGCTCCCTTTTTTTGTTTTAGCGCGATAATGGCGAAATACTGCGTCAGAGTGCTTTTTTTGTCGGGTTATGGGGGGAAGATCCCATGCCCCTCCAAAAAAATTCTCTTCCTTGTCTTTCTCCATTCTTATGCTAAAACTTGATAAGTTTTGCGAGGTCTTTAGATGAAAACCATAGGTCTTATTGGTGGCATGAGTTGGGAAAGCACTTCCCTTTATTATACCCTCATCAACGAAGCTGTGAAAAGAGAACTGGGCGGTTTGCATTCAGCAAAAATATTACTCTACTCTGTGGATTTTGCCCAAATAGAAAAACTGCAAGCCTGCGGTGATTGGCAAGGTTGTAATGAAATTCTCACAGACATTGCTCTGCGCTTGCAAGGGGCAGGGGCAGAGGCTTTGGCCATTTGCACCAATACCATGCACAAGGTTGTGCCTCACATGCAAACACAGGTACGTGTACCCATTTTGCATATTGCTGACATGACAGGGCAGCATATTAAGAAACAGGGACTCTCAAAAATTGCCCTGCTTGGCACAAAGTACACCATGGAGCAGGATTTTTATAAACAACGCCTTGTTGATATGGGTATAGAAGTGCTCATTCCTGACGCTCATGGTGTGCAAATGATCAATGATGTAATCTATCAAGAACTATGCCTTGGTCAAGTACATGAAAGCTCAAAGCAGGCCTATGTGGACATTATACACAGTTTACAACAGAGAGGCGCAGAGGGTGTGATTTTGGGTTGTACTGAAATTTGTATGCTGGTGAATCAGAAAGATGTGAATATCCCTGTGTTTGACACGACGTGCTTACACGCTGAGGGAATTGCGCGGCATATACTAACAGACTGTTGAACATGGGCAATCGCTTGAAAAAGAATAATCTACGTCGTCAGACTCTTTTTTTGCGTTGCTCTCGATTTATGTAAGGTTCGCGAACTCACCTAACATAAACGCACTTTGTGCGCCCTTTGGGTCGGTCTCCAGTCGAGTACCATAAGAGTACACTTCTTTCACAAAAAAAATCGTCTTCCTCGTATCTTATCCTTTTTGAATCGACTGCTTGTGTCAACTGTCAAGTAATGTGTATTGAAGAAGGGCTTCCTGTTTTGTTAAGCTTGCTCTTTGCGTTATGTAAAGTTCGTTGACTCACCTAACATAAACGCACTTTGTGCACCCTTTGGGTCGGCCTCCAATCAAGTATTAGCCTATATCTTCCATCCGTAAAAACTGCCATTCCTTTACCATTACACGACCTCACCCTACCTTTTACTTTCCTGCAAAATTCCTCTATACTCGCGCCGCAACGAGGCGTCCTACATTGCGCCACCATTTTCATTGAGCGATAGTAGTCCATCGCCATAAAAAGTTTTTGGAAAAGGGGTGGGGGTGTGGGGGAGGGGAAAGAACCTTTTTTCAAAAAAGTTTTCCCCTCCTCCACAAAAAACAAAACAAAAAAGCCCCATCCCTTCTCAAATAAGGAGACCACCATGCATTTATTAGACATGGCCACAGCGGCTGGCTGAGCAGCGAAAGTTGCTCCAGAGGTTCTGGAGCGTATATTACATTCTGTTCGCGCTTCGTCGGTGGTATCTCCACAATTGGAAGAACGCGTCATTGCCGGTAGAGCGCATAATGAAGATGCGGCCTTGGTGTCCATACCCGGTGGCATGGCCATTGTACAAACGGTGGACATTCTAGCCCCCATTGTCAATGACGCTTATACCTTTGGACGCATTGCCGCGGCCAACGCATTGTCAGACGTATACGCCATGGGGGGGACTCCGTGGTGTGCCATGAATATGCTGTTTTTCCCCACGGCTTGTCATGGCCTCATGGGCGAAGAAAGCGTGGCGGCCATATTGAAAGGCGGCCTAGATGCTTTGACAGAGGCCGGTGCTGTGCTTGTGGGCGGTCATACGGTGGAAGATAGCGAAATTAAGTATGGTATGTCGGTGACAGGCATCATAGATCCCGCAAAAAAGGCCACCAATGACGGTTTGCGCGTGGGGGATAGACTTTTACTGACCAAACCCCTTGGCACCGGTATTTTGTCCACAGGCGTGAAGGCTCGCTGGGATGACTATGAAGGAAGCGAAGCTCAAATTGCCAAATGGTGCTCACATTTGAATAAAAATGCCGCCAGCGCCATAGGTACTTTTGACCTTAAGGCCGCCACGGATATTACAGGTTTTGGCCTTGGCGGACATAGTATAGAAATGGCTAGAGCATCCAAGGTACAGGTTGTGCTAGATACACAGGCATTACCCATCATGGATAATGTGCTTGAGTATGCCAATAATGGCCTTATTCCAGCCGGTAGTCACGTGAATAGAAAATACTGGCAGGCATTTTCTCGTTCTTCTAGAAGTATCGAACAAAATAGAGAGAGCGTGGTTTTCGATACGCAAACCTCCGGTGGCTTGCTGCTTGCTGTGCCTGAGGCGCAAGTGCAAGATGTGCAGAAATATTTGGATGACCTTGGAGAGCAAGCGTGCTTGGTGGGGCATGTGCAAGAGTTAGGCTTGCAAACAGAGAGTGCTTTGGTGCTCGTGTAGCTGCTTTCTACCAAGAGGTGTTTTTTTCATATATCTTACAAGGATACGTCATGGAGGATGGAATGTTTCTTGCAAAGTTTAACGTAGGAAAAAATTTCCGAGGAGGCGCATCATGGATATAGGAAGTTTATCGTACTCTCAAGGGCTCCAAGGTATGGAAGCTTTGGGAAATGTACAAACAAGACAGCAGAAAGAAGAACAATCCACTGCGTCTGGAGACAAAGTAAGTATTTCTGACGAAGCCAAGTATTTGTATACTGAAATGCAACAAAACAATGCTAAAACAGAAGAAATTGCGGCTCAAGATGTCGAAGCTGACTTGCAAGAAAATGCTGATACTCTCAGTCAGCAAGCTGAAACCGTGTCTGAAGGGCAGGGAACTACAGAGCAAGGCGGTGCCGACGCAAAAAGCGGTAAAGGTGGCGGCGGTGGTGGAGCTAGCTCTTCCACAGACTCCACGAGCACTGCAGATTCTGTTCAAGCGGAAATTGATGCCTTAGAGGTACAAATTGCCGCCGCTCAAGAAAAGGCTGGTGAAGGAAAATCCTCAGCCCAAGTACAAGCCTTAGAGGCGCAGTTGGCAGTGCTTGAAGCGGAATACCAAGAACTCACCGCAGTATAAAACCATACGCTCATAGTGTTAAAAAAGCCCATACGGACGTGATGTCTGTATGGGCTTTTTTGCGTAATTCTTGGCATAAGAGTTTTAATGCGATGTAAAGAAAAAGGGCTTTGCTGTTTCCAACAAAGCCCTTGTATTTGTAACTTGTGGCGGAGAGGGAGAGATTTGAACTCTCGATACAGGTTTAAGCCCGTATACTCG
>CAYJHD010000105.1:0-6394 GCA_964370015.1 uncultured Desulfovibrionaceae bacterium
GGCAAAGATATGGACGTATTACTCATAGACAATGCCAGCCTTGAAGCTGTGAAAGATAAAATGGAAAGTGGCTCCATTGATAATATGGAAGTTGTTATCGCTGGGGATGTATCCGGAAACTCAACAGAAGAAGTGCTGCAAAATGCTGGCGCGCAAGATGCTGAAGGAAACTGGCTTGTGAATCAAGAAGGAAGCTCTTGGACGGCATCAGAAGGTTCGCAAAACATCGGCGGCAGAGAGTTTATGGAGTTCACCAATGAAGCGGACAATATTACCATCCTGGTAGAAGCTACCAAGCTCGAAATTGGTTCTATGTAATTATTAATATTTTTTATAAAAATATTAATATATTTAATTGTATAAGGCCTTGCGTGACTAGTTGCGCAAGGCTTTTAAGTGTTCATGGCATACGTGCTTTTGCGAAGAAAATAAAGTCAGCCCAAGAGAGAGTCATTGGTAAGGTGAACCGCCATTGTATAGAGCTTTTTAATGCAGAATATTTGCAGCATTTGATGGACAGTTAAAAAATAATTCAATCTACGTGTTGTAATGTGGGATTGCCATAAGCTTTACTGCTGAATGCAAAGTTACTACTTTTGATGACTAGCAATACGTAACCTATAAAAATATTTTCTAAACTAAAGTGAATATTTACTACTTCTATAACTATATAGTATATTAGCTGAATTTATCCTTTACATGTTTTATACGTAAACATCCACAGATTCTATGGCTTGTACAGCCTCAGCTTTGGTTTTGCTCTCAGTGCTTTCCACAGGTTGTGGGTTTACTGGGGCAGATGTTGCCACCACGGGAGTCGCCACCGGAACGACAACTTTAGCCACCTGCTGAGCCTGCTCTGAGGACGCTGTTTGTGTATTTTTAGCTATGTTTTCCGTGTGTTCTGTTTGCACAATTTTCTGCCTATTCAACTCTTCCTCGAGGGTCGTTTCAGTTTGGACATTTTCTTGCACTTTTGCTTCCACGGATGCTTCGAGTTCTGTACGCAAACTATCTAATAAGCTAGAGTAATTGTTTTCAAAGTCATCTTGTTGCATGGTTTGCATCATGCTTTGGGCTGTTTCTCTACCAAAGGCGCTTCTTTCACTGGCACTTTCTGCCGTGCTACTTGAAGCTGCACTCATAACTGAAGACAGCAAGGTGTTTTGTGCCATATTCATGGATTGCATGGAAAAAGAGGCCATGGTCATGGCTTCATGGCTTTCTTGTATCTTTTGTGCTTCTTGTTTTTTTTGATCTGTGCTTTGTTGCGATTTAAGCATTTCCTCCAAAGGGGAAGTGGCGGGTGTGTTATCTTGTTTTTGCACGTTGAGAGGAGAAAACATATCCATAAGGCACCTCCGCAAAGTATATTTTACTGTCACAAGAAGGTATCGGTAGAGGAAGAAAAATCTTTAGACATACGTAGTCTGAGATCTTTTTAATGTAATTTTCATTAATTAGTGTTTCTTCATAAAGAATTGCGCTTGATATTGAGAGCAGTAACTTCGCATTGACAGAAAGGTAAATGCTTTATATTGTGAATATATTCCTTAATTTTAAGAAATATATCGGCTTTATTTTTTACTCTTTGGCTCTAAAGCATCATGACAGATTTCTTGATTTTGCCTATTTTACACCATGGGGGAAATATATGAAATTGTTCTCTTCTTTCTTTAATCAAGTGGCTTTACTCTGGAAGTTTTTAGGTTTTTTTCAAACACCTTTTTTGCGTGTGTGGCATGCTTTGGCTTTTTTCTTGGTTATGGCGCAGTTGATTAAAATTGCTCGCACGCCCACGGTGGATTCATGGCACATTGAATTAGGCTTATGTCTTGTGCCTTTTGTGCTTATTTTTGTGGGAGTAAGTTTACAAAGACGCGGGTGGCGTTACTTTTTTCCTTATATTTCTGGAAATACGGAACAGTTGCGTAAAGACTGGCAAATGGTCTTAAAGGGGGGCATTCCTGCACCTCGTCCCGGTGGATTACCAGGTGTTATTCAAGGTATTGGACATATTTGCTTTTTCTTTTCCACCATACTTGGTTTAACATGGTATCTTTTATGGGAAAAACACACAGCGTTCTCTGTGGAATTTTTAGACTATCACAGGTATTTTGCCTATGCACTTATGGTGTATGTTGTAGGGCATGGCTGCATGGCATTGCGTCATTTTAGCATGTGGAAAAAAACGCAAAAGAAGTGATTATGGAAATGATAAAGCCCCCAATAAAAATGTTACTGGGGGCTTTAAAATGAAGGGGAGCTAGAGTAGTGTATCTAGCTTCCCTTTTTATATATTAGAAGTTGGTATTTTCTAAAGAGGTTCTGGCAATGAGGATGGTGTTGTCATCGCCATCGGTGAAGGCTTGGAAGTCTCCATTGGGGCTATCAGCTGCCGTCCAATTATCACCAAGACTAATCTTACCATTTTCACCCATTTCTACGCCTTCCAGATTTTCCATGGCTTCTTCTGTAGACTTGGCACCGTTAACAGAGGCGTCATTGCTGAAAATGAACATTTCTGTATTGGTGGCAGAGTTTAAGAGGTTAGACATGTCATCACTGGTGACGCCGCCTTCGGAAACGATAATGTCAAAGCCTGCGCCAGAATCGATATTGCCGTCAAAGTTTGCACCATCTACGCTGATAAGGTCGCTACCGCCGCCGGTGGTGAGGCTTTCAAAGTTATTGATGGTGACACCATCTTGGCCACCAATATTAATGCTACCGGCTGCGTCAAAGTCGATGTAATTATCGAAATCATTATCGTAGATAAAGGCATCATAACCTTCGCCGCCGTCCAAGTAGGCTTTGGCGCCATCGGTGAAGTTTACTACGGAAACCACGTCGTCGCCGCCGTCATCAACGGTGCCATGACGCTGATCTGCCCATACTTCACCGCCGCTCATGGTGCCAATTTCTATGGTATCGTTACCACTATCAGCACCGGCCCTTTCATTGGCGCCATCGCCGTAGAGGGCGCCGCCGCTCATGTTCTCTACAGTAATGACATCATCGCCAGCTTGAGAGCCACTGTAAGAATTAGAAGAGTCACCAGTAATAGAGCCGGATTTCATATCACCAATATTGATAACATCATCGCCGCCTTTACCGTACAGATCAAGGGCGTCGCCGTAGACGGTTTGGCCATCCATGGTCGCGATATTGATGGTATCATTACCACCTTCTGCGCCTCCAGCTATAGTACGAGCATCGCCAGAAATGTAGGTAGTGCCATAGCCCTTACCTGTGTAGGACTCAACATTGATAACATCATCGCCACCTTGAGCTCCTGTGCTCATGGAGAAGCCATCGCCAGTAATAATGCCACTTTTTACATCGCCAACGGATATGGTGTCATCACCACCTTGGCTGTATGCATTCATGGTTTTAGCGTCGCCATAAATATTGCCGCCTATGATGGTGGTGTTTTCCATGTTAAAGGTATCGTCACCACCTTGGGCATAGCTTGTGCTTGTACCACTTTGCAGGGTTTCAGCGTCACCATAAATTTCAGCAGTGTGTACTTCGTTGGTTACAGAACCGTCAGCATTTTCGCGTCCGGTGAAGGTGATGGTATCATCTCCGCCCTTTGAGCCGCCGTAGATGTTCCAGCCATCGCCTATGACTCTACTTGATTCTGAGTTGTTAGAAGATGTTGCAGAATTACTGCTCATGGTGCCGACGTTGATTTCATCATCGCCGCCATCGGCTCCACTTTTGAGGTTACCATCGCCGCGAATATGTCCACCGGCGGAGAGTTCACCTACAGTGATGGTGTCATGGCCACCGTCTACGCCATTAAGATTTAATTCATCACCATAGATATGGTGAGAAATGCCGTCTTCCCCCACACCAACCTTGCCAGTAACTTCAATGCTATCGTTGGTGTCGCCTAAAATAAAAGCAGAGAGTTCTTTTTCTGCAGAATCAGTTGTGGAGGCATCTTCATAACCGGCTGTGGTGTATTCGTAGCTGGTGCCATCGGTACTATCTTTATTGATGATGATAACACTGTGGTCAGTGAAGTCACCTTCAATGAGTAAGTTTTCTCTGCTGGCAGAATTACTGGAGAAAGTCACCGTGGATTGGTGCATATTGCCATCGGCGTCTTGCACATTATAGGTGATAACTTCGTTAATATCGAGTAATTCCATACCGTCAAAGTAGTGCGGTGCTGAATAGCTATAGTCACCATTGGGTTGTATGATAATGGTGTAATGATCCACAGTATTATTCATACCTACAGTTTCGTAACTTAAGGTAAAGGAACCATCATCATTATTGGTCAGCATCCACCCCTCAGGTGTTTCAAAGCTCACAATGGTGGGGTCTTCTAGGGTATCTGCTTCACTGGAGAAGAGATTACCCTTGGCGGTGGCACCTTCGTTAATGGACACAAAGTCATCCACAATAGGGGTGGCGGCGCTGCCGTCCACGTCCTTGCTGGGGGTTACCTCAATGGTTTGCGTGGCAGAAGCTGTATCGCCATCCACGTCACTGGCGGTGATTTCTAGCTTAATGGGGCTTTCAAATTCTTTAATTTGTGTAAATTCCCATTCACCGGTTTCTGGATTCATATCCACAGTAAAATAGGGGTCTGGTATGGCGCCATTACCATCGGCAATACCGGCCTTAAAGGTGCTGGTGCCATCTTCATTTTCCATTTCCACAATGGTAAGAATGGTGCCGTCAATTTCAATCTTGTCAGCACTGGCTTCACCATTTTCACCGCTAAAGCTTACGCTCAGCTCACGCGCATCACCGCCGCTGATATCTAGGGCACCTTCGGCTTTAGCTGTGGCTGTGGTGCTGTCATATTCGGCGGAGAACACAGTTTCTCCAGTGGTGCTTTCCATATGTATACCATCATCTTCAAGGCTTACAGTGACATCCATGGATTCGCTGGTTTGCCCCACAGAATCTGTGGCGGACACGGAGAAGGAAAGGTCTTTGTTGTCAGCATTGCCGTGGTCGGAGCCTTCGGGAGAAATGTCGTAATTAACCGTATAGTTACCATCGGCGTCGGGGCCGGTGATTTGTACATTACTTATGCTGAAACCGTCTTGAGAAATGGTACCGTCAAAGCCTTCTTGCACGGAAATTTCTTGTCCTGCAATGGTAATGGAGGCTAAATCGCCCTCGGCCTCAATGGAAAGAGACAAAGACTGCTTGCCGCCGTCGGCTTGGGCTTCTGTGCCGTCCACTTGATGAGCTTCATCAAGGGAAACAGTGGAATCTCCGCTGATTTGTGGCA
Organism: uncultured Desulfovibrionaceae bacterium; assembly: GCA_964370015.1. GTDB lineage: Bacteria > Desulfobacterota > Desulfovibrionia > Desulfovibrionales > Desulfovibrionaceae > CAYJAD01. The sequence continues at coordinate 5,261 of CAYJHD010000105.1, forward strand.
CGGTATTTTCGGAATTCATAATATGAGTAATTTCGTCACCATCACCATCGGTGAAGGTGAATTCTAGTTCTCTATCGGTATTTTCCTTGGCCGGATAGGACACAGTCCAGTTTTGATTATCTGTGCTGGTCATGGTCACATCGCCAATTTTTATCGTGTATATGCCGTTGTCAACGGAGGTTTCCACGGGAATCTTGGGCCAAATCCATGAAGGAGAAGTGTCTTCCCATTTTCCATCTTCGCTATTCCAAGAAATGGTGTGGGGTACAGTACCGGAACCGTGCAAGGCAATGGTGGCACCGTCCATATCTCCGCCAAAGTCCACAGAAATCTGCCCCTGCATAACTTCACCGCTAATGGTTAAGGCATCATCAGTAGAGGGAAGTATTACAGGCTCAGAGTCACCTATGATCACATCCACAATAACAAAAGCTTCATTACCATTGGCATCCACCACGGGTATTTGCACTTGTGTGGTAAAGCTATCTGTATCTTTAGGATGCTCATAGGCAGAATTTTGTGTAAAGACTAACTCTCCGCTATCATTAAGGCTAAAGCTACCGTAATCTCCTACGTCGATACCGTCTTTAGGGATAACATACTCGGCATCCTCTGGAAGAGCAACACCGTCTACAACTACTTCTTGAGTTAAGATGCCATCATTCGAGGATACGATACCTGTAAGATCTCCACCCACTTCTGTGTCCACAGTAATGGTTGTTTCAGTTTTAGCAGTGACGGTATTACCGACGGCATCGGTGGCCGTGACCGAAGCGTCAACCTTACCCTCAGCGGCGTCAAGGTCAGCACCAGACACGCTCACTTCAAATGAACCGCCTTCGCCAACGGTACCTTCATAGTCTTGACCATTCACAGTGACAGTGACGGTATCGCCGGGCTTGGCATCGCCGGAGACAGTACCGGTAACGGTAACATCTTCGCCAGCTTCTTTGGCACTGAGTATATCGTCGCCTGCCACGGAATCAATGGTGATGGTGGCTTCGGCTTTAGTATCCACGGTGATATTGGTGGAGGTCTCAACAGTGACGGTATTACCGACGGCATCGGTGGCAGTGACGGAAGCGTCAACCTTACCCTCAGCGGCGTCAAGGTCAGCACCAGACACGCTCACTT
>CAYJHD010000106.1:0-6387 GCA_964370015.1 uncultured Desulfovibrionaceae bacterium
AGTTTTTTGGAAAGGGGGTCTGGGGGAAGAACCTTTTGTTCACAAAAGGTTTTCCTCCAGTGAATTTTGTCTGACTTAAAGGGGTATGTTAATGCCCCTTTTTCATGTTCTTTGAGACTGTTTTTTCTTCGTGCTTTAGCTGTAAAAAACTTGCTTTTTTTGGAGAAAAATCTAGACTTTTATTTGCTATACTCAGCTTTTTTGCCTGCCCTTCATCAAGGGCCTTTTTCATATGATTGGTTTACGCCTGCGAGCTTTATGAGGCGTCATGGGGGAGAAATATGTTTCCTGTACGATATATACATGCTGCTGACTTACATTTGGACGCTGCCTTTAAGGGGCTTCGTCGTCAAAACGGTTCTTTGCAAGGCTCCTTGGGAGACGTGTTGGCAAGTGCCACCTTCACTGCACTGGATAGACTTGTGACCTTGTGTGAAAGGGAAAAACCGGATTTTTTGGTGTTGGCAGGTGATATCTATAATGAGGATGATCATAGCCTTAAGGCACAATTGGCTTTACGCGATGCGTGTGCTCGTTTACAAAAACTTTCCATTGCCGTGTTCATCGTACATGGCAATCACGATCCCCTTTCCTCTCGCCTAAAGATGATTCAATGGCCGGAAAATACCACCATTTTTTCCGGTGAAATGGAACATCACACCGTGTATGCGCGTCCTGAAGCTTTGGAAAAAAATCCCGCCTTGTCTGCTTCTCAGCCCTTGGCAGTGGTGCATGGCATAAGCCATACCTCCTCCCGCGAGGGGCGTAATTTGGCAAAGGCTTTTTCGCGCCTTGAAGGGGAGCATGCCTCGGTATTTCAATTGGGCCTATTGCATTGTTCGGTGGAAAGTGCTCCGCAGGCCGACCGCTATGCGCCGTGCACCCTAGAAGATTTACAACAAACGGGCCTCGATGCTTGGGCGCTGGGGCATATACATCAGCGTTGTATTTTATCACAAAAGCCCTTTGTGGCCTATTCCGGCAACACGCAAGGCTTACATATCAATGAAAACCACGGGCGCGGTTGCCTTTTGGTGACGGTTCAGCCTGAAATGTCTGCCTCGGGGCAGGGTTTTGAAATTACAGAGGAGTTCCATGAACTTGGCCCTGTGGTTTGGGAAAAGGTGGATATTTCACTGGAAGGCGTGGAACAGATCACCCAAGTGGAAGAGCTCATACAAGAAGCCTTGGAAAGTGTGGCTTCTTCAGCTTCTGCGCAGTCTTTGGCCATCATGGTGCGGGTATGTTTACAGGGACACACGGCTTTGGATGGTGAATTGCGCTACCAAGATTTTTGTGCGGAATTGTGCCGTCGGATGCAGGCTCAGGGTCTAGAGCATATTTCAGCGCAATCCCCGCAAGTTGGCGGAGAACTGGTGGTGTGGCTCAAAGATATTGTGGTGGAAACATCGCCTTTGCTCGCCATGGAAGAATTACTGAAGAGGGATGACTTGCTGGGCGAAACATTACGTTTTGGCCAACAATTGCAAGAAGACATCAAAGATGGTCATGATTTTGTGCAAAGCACCTTGTCGCCCCTGTATGGGCACACGCGAGCAAAGGCCGTGTTGGTGCGTCCGGAGCAAGAAGAAGTGACGAAACTTTTGGAAGATGCGGCACGCCTTTGTGTTGATGTTATGGAGAGCAGATAATGCATATTCAATCCTTTCATATAGATAATTTTGGCATCTTTTCGCAAATTGGCGTGGAAGGCTTATCCGAAGGGCTCACCGTGTTCTTGGGTAAAAACGAAGCCGGTAAATCCACCTGTTTAGAATTTTTCCGCACCATGCTCACGGGCTATCCCCATGCGCGCAGTAAAGAAGCGCAAGCGCGCAATTATGCGCAAGTGCTTCCGGGCAAAGTGGGCAGTGCCGGTGGTTCCATGGCCTTGCATTTGGAAGATCGCGGCCTCATACACGTGACGCGCCGCCCCGAAAAAGGGCGAGATTCGCTCATCATAAGTGATGATGAAGGGCAAGCCCTGGACAGCACCTTGCTGGATTCCATATTGGCCGGCGTCACCCGTGATGTATACCGCAATGTGTTTGGCTTTTCTTTAAGCGAATTACAGGTTTTTGAAAGCCTAAAAGATGAAGGCGTGCGTCACGCCCTCTACGGGGCCAGTTTTGGCATGGGCCTGCGTTCACCGGGGGCTGTGCTTAAAGAGCTGGAAGTGCGCATGGAAAAGCTTTTCAAGGTGAAAGGTTCCACGCCTTATATCAACGATACTTTGAAGAATTTAGAAAGAGTACAAAAGGAATTGGCAGAATTAAAACGCCAATGTGCGCAATATGATGCCTTAACCCTCACCAAGAATACCTTGGAAGAAGGGCTTGCCTTGGTACGTGAGCAAAAGGCCCTTTGTGAAAAGCACAGGCGCGATGCCGAACGTCAGCTTGGTGTGTGGAAGCAGTGGGATGAATGGCGCACCATTCAAAATACCTTGGGTCGTCTTGAGCCTGTGGCAGACACTTTTCCCGAAGATGGCGCAGGGCGTTTGGAAAGGGCGCAAGTTATTTTGCAAGATGCCGCCAGACGCGAAGCCACCCAAAAAGAGCGTTATCAAAAGTTAGAAAGTAAGCGCGATAATTTGGTGGTGGATGAAAAACTTCTGGAAAAACGCGCCGTGTTGCAATCATTAAGCGAGCAAAAATCTTCTTTTCGTCAGGCAAAAGAAGGACTCATGCCGCAGACGGCCTATATTCAAAGGGCAGAGCAAGATTTGCATAAACATTTGGCGGAACTGGGGCCGGAATGGACATGTGATCGCATTCGCACCACCAATCGTTCCTTGGTGGCTCGCAGTGAATTGGAGGCCTTGGCAGGGCATATTCAAAGCACAGAGCAAGCCCATGTGGCCAATACCACGCATTTGAAAAAGGCCAATACTTCGGTGCTTGCGGCGCGTCATGCTTTGGAATTGGCAGAAAGTACGCTGGCGCATTTGCCCGTGCCCGAAGCTCTTGTCAATGATGAAGTGCGCGAAGATATGCGCCGCTCCATGAGCCATATTGAAAATAGCACCGCTGCTTTGGCAGAAAAAGAGCAAGCATCAAAGATGTTTAGGAAAACATTTCAGCGCACGCTTACGCCTTTGCACTTACGCGGACAAGAAGAAAGCCAATCCTTGGTGACCAATATTTTACCCAAGCTTGAGGCATTGCGTGATGGTCAAGAAGAGGCTTTAGCTTTGGCGCAAAAAGCTCAAGAAGCTCGTAAAAATACGCAACAAGTGGAAGCCGTGGCGGCGCAAGCTCAAGAAAATGAAGAAAATGCCCGCGGCCGTGTGGAACGCATGCGTCAGTATTTGCGTAAAAGCGAAACGTCCACCCGTGGTCATATCGATGCCAGAGCCAAAGCCATACGCGCGTTGCGCCAATTGCATACCAATTTTTCTTTGGAAAAAGACCGCTTGGCAGAAGTGCAACAGCGCATGGACACTGCCATAGCTCCGGAGCCGGTGAAGAGTATTTTTCTCATGTTGGTGGGGGCTGTCATTGTGGCTTGTGGTCTCACGGGCTTGGCATTACCCATATATTTTGACATGCACAGTGTGGAAATTACGCCGCGCCTAACCTTGCCCCTATCACAATGGTCTGCCTATTTGGTGGTGGTGGCCGGAGCGGCCTTTTTGGCAGGCGGTTTGCCGCGTTCGGGACCCGAGCGTAAACGTTTTGAACAAGAAATGAAGGCCCTCAATGAGCGCAAAACGGCCATGCAACTGGGTCTCACCAATGCAGAAGGGCAAATTCAAGAGCAATGTGTGCTGGCCGAAGTGACCGACTCTGACCCCATAACCCTGGATGCTGTGGAAATTTTGCTGGAGCGCGAAAGGGAAAAATGCGCCACCGATGAGCGTATGCAATTGGACTTGCAACAATTGCAAGAGGAGCATGAAGACACCTTGGAAAAATTAAAGGTGCGCCGTCAAGAGCTCATTGCCGCGCAACAGCAAGAACAACGTGCCCTTTTGCAATGGCATGATAAACTCAGTGCTTATCATGTGGAAAAAATTCCTTCTCCCGATGCGGCGGCGGCTTTTTTTGCCAGAGTGGAAGCGGCACTGGTGGCTCAAGCTTCGGCGCAAAATATGGAAGAAGAAGTGGCTCAGCTTGCCAAAAGCATAGAAGAGCATGTGGAAAAATTGCGCTCCATAGATGCTGTAATGCACATATTGCAGGAGCAAAATCCGCCGAAAATGACGCCGAAAGAGGAGCAAAACGCTGAAGAAGCTTTGCCCATGGACTTGCAAGATGCAGAGCCGGTGGCTTCATTTAGCAGAGAGCAGATTTTCGCCGCTGTGCAAGAGGTCTTTCATATGTGTCGCGAGGCCGATGAGGCCCTTGAGCAACGCCTCAAAGCCGGTACCACCGTGCAAAATTGTACCTATAGCCTAGAGATGGCGGAAAAATCTCAAGAAGAGCTGGTGCAGGCTTTGCAAAAAAGTGAGCAAGATTTGCAAGATTCGTTGCAATCTTGGAAGTCCAGCCTTGCGGATATGGGCATTACCATGGATATTTCCCCGCGTATGTTGCGTACTGTTCTGGAATGCATGGAAAAATGTCTCGCAGTGGAAGTGGAAATTCAGCGCCTTAAGGATGAAAAAGAGCGCATGGAGCAAGAGTGTCAAAGCCTTGTGCGACCCTTAGCGGAGATTTTAACCCATGCCCAAAGGCCCTTACCGCCCGCCAGTACCGCCGCTGAGCCTTATCAAGAAGATTGGTTGCAGGCTTTAGATATAGTGCTCATGGACGTGCAAGCCAGCCACGAGGCTTTACAAGGTCGTATTCAGCTGGAAGAGCAATTGGCGCACCAAGAGGAAGAAGTGCACGAAGCCAGCACCGCTGTGTTGGATGCCGAGGCCAATATTAAGCATTTACTGCGCCTAGGGCAAACGGAAAATTCTGAAGATTTCATACGTTTATCGCATGTACGCACCGAGGGCTTGGAGCTTGAGCGTCGTAAAAATGACTTGGAAGATGCCTTACGTTTGGCGGCAGGGGACAAAGATTTTCAAGAATTTTTGGATTCCTTTGCTCAGCGTGAAAAGCATGAATGTGAGCTTTTCCTTCAAGAAAAAGAGGCGCAATTGCAAGATTTACTCAGCGAGGAGCAAGAAAAGATGCATGAGTATGCCGGCGTGAGTGCCACTTTGCACGGCCTTGAGCATGCTGATACCATGACCAAATTGCGCCAAGAAGAAAAGGACATTCAAGAAAGCTTGCATGCGGCAGGCAATGAATGGGCCACCTATGCCGTGGCTAGGCAAATGCTCTTGCAAGCCAAGCAACGCTTTGAAAAGGAGCGTCAGCCGCAAGTTATTCGCATGGCGTCGGATATTTTTGCGCAGATAACTGATCATAAATGGAAGGGCCTCACGGCATCCTTGGAAGAAAGCTCTTTGCATGTGGTGTCGCCCTTTGGTGAGCATGTGTCGCCCACCTTGCTGAGCCGTGGCACACAGGAGCAAGTGTACCTTGCCTTGCGCTTGGCTTATATTCGCAATCATGCCGCCCATGCCAGAGCCCTGCCGGTGATTATGGATGACGTGCTGGTGAACTTTGACCCCGAAAGAGCAGAGCGCACAGCCAAGGCCCTTTTGGATTTGAGCCAAAGCGGTAAGCGTCATCAAATTCTTTTCTTTACATGTCATCCTTACATGGCCGATATGTTGCAAGAAAACCATAGCCAGAGCAAACGCTTCATGGTGGAAAATGCTCAAATTGTGCCGGCATAATAGAGTCTATATGTGCGCATAAGCGTATGATGAAAGGGGAGCTTTTCTCTTATGAAAAGCTCTCTTTTTTTAAAGAAATGGCGTCCATTGTGGGGTCAATAAAAGGTATACGATGGTTTTAACGCAAGAAATTCGCGGGCATTTGGTGGCCCTTGGCACAGTGTTTGTGTGGGGTTTAACCTTTGTTTCCACCAAGGTGTTATTGACGGATTACACGCCCTTGGAAGTGCTTTTTTTCCGCTTTATATTGGGATATTTGGCCTTGGCTATATTTTATCCGCAAGTGCTTCCCATAAAAAACTTTAAAGAAGAGCGTCTTTTCATGGGGGCGGGCTTTAGCGGCGTGACCTTGTATTTTTTGTTGGAAAATATTGCGTTAAACTATACCCTAGCATCCAATGTGGGTATCATTGTGGCCATTGCTCCCTTTTGCACGGCTTTATTGGCGCAGGTCATGCTGCGCGGCTATGCCAAGGAAAACCTCTCATGGACATTTTTCTTGGGCTTTGTGGTGGCCATGAGCGGCATAGGGCTCATTGTGTTTAATGGGGCTGTGAATTTACAGCTTAATCCCTTGGGGGATGTATTGGCCGCAGGAGCCGCCCTCACATGGGCTTTTTATTCCATATTCATGCGTATGATTGGGG
>CAYJHD010000107.1:0-6193 GCA_964370015.1 uncultured Desulfovibrionaceae bacterium
AAAAATATGGCGACTGTTTTTCGGGAACAGTCGCCATGAGGGAGGTAAACCTATGAGGATGAAGTGCTATTAACGCTTCATGCTAAGAACTTGTTCCAACATGGTGTCCACAGTGGTAATACCTTTGGAGTTACCTTGGAAACCGCGCTGTGTGGTAATCATTTGCACAAATTCGCGAGACATATCCACGTTGGATTGTTCGATATTGTATGCATGAATACTACCCATACCAGCAATACCGGCTTGTGCTTGCTGAATGCTACCAGACTCTAAAGTTTCAGAGTACAAGTTGCCGCCTTCGCGATATAAACCTTGTGGGTTTACAAAGTCATACATGGCTATTTGGTATAAAGGCATTTCCACACCGTTGGAGTAAATACCGTACAAAACACCGTCGGCATCGATGCGCGCATTGGTAAGGTTACCGGAAGGATAACCATTTTGCGAGCTAAAGTTAATGGCAGAAGCTGTTCCGCGGTTGGTGGAAGAACCTGCAGTGCCTTCGGCAGGCACAAGCCCAGCCATTTGGCTATAACTAATGCTGGTGGCGGTGCCGCCTGCAAGATTTGTCATAAGATCTGCAATGGAAGTTCCAGGGGTGGTCAAGGTGCCTTTTATGGGAGTTGTTCCCGCAGTGCCACCCATGGACCAAGGATTATTGGGACTTTCAGACTGCAAACCTAAATCAAATTCCATCCAAATATCATCAGCTTCTTTACTCTTGGTGGTATCGGTGTCTGTTTTGCTCTGGCCTACGCTATTGGCCATGGGGTGACCGGAAAAGTTTGCCGTAAACAAAGGATAACCATTCTCAGATACGGCTGTGGGCTGCCAAGACAAAGCGGAGTCAGGATGACCATAAGAAGTGGCTATTTGAGCACTATATTCTGTACCATAAGCTGCATTGTAAACGGCATTTGATTCATCTGTTTTTGCCTTGTCAAAAGCATTTTGCCAAATATTTTCAGCTTCTTTTTTGGCTGTTGCACGGTCAAAAGCTGCTAATTCCGTATTGTAAGTAGCGTCCCAAGCGGCGTCGCCGGCAGCTAAACCAGGATTAGCTTCATTGGCAGCCTTAATTGCAGCCGCTTCGGCAGCAGCTTCAGCCACTGCGGTAGAAGAGGTATCTTTATCAGCACCAACATTACCCAATGCAGTGTTAGCTGCTGCCAATGCAGCGGCTTCAATGGCTGTAATATTGGCAGGATCAGCCAAGGCATTGGCGCCAGCAAGTTCAGCAGCTGCAATGATTTCTTCAGGGTTCTTGCCACCGGGGATGGTTTCACCGGCAGGTACTTCTGTATTTCCCATATAGGAGTACGCAGATTGGCTAATTAAGTTGCCGGAAGAGTCAAAAATCATGGTGCCTTTCATGAGAATACCAGCAGCTTCTGTATCTTGGAAGCTGGTTGCACCGGTAAGTACGCCAGTGGCTTCATCATAAGTTCCACCAAAGGTACGTGCGTCTTCGTTGGGATCCATGGTGAGAAGATATTCATAAGCCGTGTACCCTGTAGGCAATCCGTCAATGGATTTGGCAGGTACTTGGTCAAAATAACAGGTAAGGGTATGTTCTTTGCCGCCTTCATCATACACGGTGATGGGCGCAGGATATACATAGGCTTCTTCAGATATGGCAGGCTCACCTGGATTGTCCACAGCGTATTTACCATTCCATGTTTCAGACATGGCAAAGAGAGGATTCTCAATATCAATACTTTTATCAAGGTTTTCTTCTGCCGTAAGGTTCACAGAAAATTCTACCTTGGTGGTAGCTTGAGGACTTACTGACCAAGAGTCAAGTACGATGTCTTGAGCATCGCCCACGGTTTGTATACCTTGGGGCTTTGATACCAAAGGATTAATACCAGTGGCAGGCAAAGGACTGCTGTGATTTTGCACTTTCCAGCCTTGCAACACTTCGCCAGTGGGTAAGGTTAAGTACCCTTGGTTGTTGAAGTTAAAGTTACCGGCGCGTGTGTAATGATCAGCATTTGTACTGGAGTTTACCACTTTAAAATATCCGGAGCCGGAAATGGCAAGGTCGGTGGCGCTGTTGGTAGATTCAAAAGAACCTTGAGAAAAGTCTGTAATAACAGTGTTAATGCCTACGCCAAAACCAATTTGAGTAGGACCACTGCCGCTGGCTTTATCTTGATAAAGGAAATCTTCAAAGTCCATGCGTTGGCTTTTAAAGCCGATGGTACTCACGTTGGCAAGGTTGTTACTGATAACGTTCATTTTTTCGCCATGAGCGAGTAAACCCGAAACACTTGTCCACATGCTAGATGAAAGACCCATAAAATACCTCCAAATAACCTAATACTATCTGTTACTAAGGTATAAAGCGTCCCGAAATTGCCTTATACCTCTCCTTAAAATCATTATGGCGTTGTGGTGTCACCTGTAGTAGTGTCACCTGTAGTAGTGTCACCTGTTCCCGTTTCTGGAGTAGTTCCATCAGCAGGATCAGTAGCACTTTCAGTGCCATCTGTGCTCTCTGTAGTTTCTGTATTTTCTTCTTCTTGGCTATTTTCGCCAGAAGTAGAGTCAGTATCTTCCGTCTTAGGATCTTCTTCCGCTTCACTATCAGGTGTGGCGGAAGAAATTACCGTAGGTTCAGATACACGGCGCACTTCAGATAAAGGTGTGGTGCGTCCGTCAGACAGAGCCAGATAAGGAATGCCATTGTCATTGATAACGCCGGAAACAAGACCATCCACCACAGTATCGTAATTGGTGATGGTATCGCCATTGGAATCGTAAAATACGGGAACCAATCTATAAACACCATCAGAAGCTTCTGCCCCACCAAAGACCTTACCGTCCCAAATGAATTCGTGGGTGCCGGCACTTTGTGCAGGTAGGGCGATGCTATTCACCATATTATTACCGGAATCAAAGATATTGATTTGGCCCTTCACAGTATTGTCACCAATGGCGTAACGCATCTTAGAAACAGTGGTATCGCCGGTGCTCGCATTGGTTTCTTTACTAATGCTGGTACCGGTTACGTCCACGGTCTTGCCAATGTAAGAAGTGGCATTTACCAATTCTTGGCTGCGTGTAGCTTCTGTGAGGGTGGTCATGCCTTCGTTCATGTTCATCATTTGTTCAAGGCTGGAGAATTGTGCAAGCTGAGCAATAAATTCCTTATCTTCCATGGGATTCAATGGATCTTGATATTGGAATTGTGTCACAAGCAAAAGCATGAAAGCCTCTTTATCAAGAGTGCTACTTCCTGTTTGCGAAGTAATGGCGCTGCTTACGGCACTGCTTGTGGATTGAATAGCTGACATTTTAAACTCCCTTAGCCCAGATGATGCTTAGGCTACAATATACAATGATTGTGTGGCATTTCCTGCCGAACTACTTCTATTATGCATATTGCGTTCCAAAGTTGAGCTATTTGGATTTGTACTATCATTTCGAACCTTTCCGAGATTACGCAAACGTTCTAACATTTCTCTTTGGGCATTTTCTTCCTGTCTGGCATTGTGCTCTTTCATGCCACTCCAGCTATCATGGGAAGCAGAGTTTTCCTGTGAGCCTTGGCGCACTTCGATTTTATCAACCTTTATGCCTTGATCTTCCAATTGTGCGCGAATTTGTTCCATTTGCTTATGCAGCATTTCTGCCGTTTCAGACTTTTCGGAGCGAATCATGGCACTTACTTCGCCATTGCGCGCGGTAAGGGTAATGGTAAGAGAACCAAGCTCAGCTGGGTGCAGTTGTAACTCAATGCTCTTGCTTCCATCTCTGGCTGCGGTAAGCATGGCTCTTTCCACTTGGGTGGCTGCTTGAGAAGCCATCTGAGCACGTTGAGCTTGGGCTTGACTTTGCGCCAACTGCTGAGCACTACTGGTGGCTAAGCCACCAATACCCACAACGGGGGTGGTGATATTTTTAGAGGCCACAAGAGCTGCGCTGGCGTCAGTGCGCAAAGACGTTTTATCAAGCAATTGTCCCCAAGCGTCATTTCTGGAATCACCCTTAGCGTCACCTTTGCCATCGCCAAAGCCTTCTTGTTGCATATCTTTTGCAAGTTCTTTATCACTAAGGAGTTGCCTATCAAGAGCATCTTTTTGCGATTCTGTGGCATTTTCTAAATTTTTATCCACCTGAGAGGAGCGAGTTCCTTCAAGGGTTGAATTTACATTTTCAAGCACGGTTTTTTCAATCATAACCTTGCTTTGCTCAGATTTACGTGAAGAAAGCTCAGAAGCGCTTTTTTCCGCCGCCATACGTTCCTTGGCTTCTTGCAAAAGAGGTCCCATGGTGGCATCAATGGCTGCATTTAACTTTTCTTTATTACTTGCTTCTAGAGCGAAATCATTGATGGCAGGTGCTAAAAACGTGGAAAGTTGTGTTTTGTTAAGCTTAAGAGAAGAACCTGTACCAAAATGGCCTAATAATTGTTGCGTGGAAGTATCGGATAAGCCCATGGCTTTGGCCAAAACGCCCATTTCATCCTTGGTGAAGAGCACACTTTGACCTTGAAGATTATCCATCTCCTTTACCAAGGCGTCTAAAGCAGCTTTGCCATTTTTACCATTAAGATGTCCGCGAATATCACTGTATAAATCACCGCTGGGATCTAACTTCGCAGCAAGTCCTTTGAGCGTTTCACGCTCTTCTTCAGAAAGGGTAGGGTAGGATCGCGGACTTTGCAAGGCAGCCATAACTTCACCCAGCGAAGAACCACCGGGTTGTTCTGAAAGCTTTTTCAATTCTTCAAGGGTTTCTTCAGGAGCTCCCTCACGGCGTAAATCTCTCTCAAGTTCACGTAATTCTTCTTGTGTAAAGAGAACTTCTTCTGCGGAGTACGTCACGCCATTATCGGAAGTTAAGTTATAAGGAGCCTGTTCAAGAGGTGCTACTGTTGCGGAATCTTGCAAAGCCACTTCCACAGAGTGACTTTCTCCATTGGCCACAGCATTACGAGCTTCTTGTTGACGAAATAATTCCTCAGCAAAGCTATCACTGCTAGCATCTTGAAAACCAGCACCGATGAAAAAACTTTCGGTGAGGGACAAAGCACTTTGAGATGTGGTGGGAAGAATTTGCATGGTGAACACTCCTTGTAGCTTATGCTATACAAAGAGTGTTCCAAAGTTAAATAGTCTTATAAATAAAGATAGTAACAAAATACCATGCTGTAGAATACGGCAGAAAATGCCTTATATATGGAGTAATATATGCCGCTTAACCATACATTACAACGCAGCCACTTGGCCATCGGTGCGCGGCTCTGTGGCTCCCATAAAAATACGTGTTGGGTCTTTTTCTGTGGGTCTTTTTTGCCAAATACATTGCCCACGGCCAAAATCCCTATCGTTTACGGTGCCATAGCGTATGTCATGTCCTTTACGTTGCAAGGCACTGGCTAAGGCTTGAGGGAAGGAGGCTTCCACTTCCACTGTTCGCCCTTGTGTCCAACGAAAACGCGGAGCGTCCAATGCGGCTTGGGGATTAAGCTGTTGGTCAAGCATACGATGAGCTAGCATAACATGACCTTGAGGCTGAATAAAACCACCCATCATTCCAAATGGGCCAAAAGGGCCAAAGGGCGTCATGTTCCCCAAAGGTTCACCTGTCTGGCTTGACTGAGCCTTTTCGGAGGATTTTGTAATAAACCCTGGAATAATGGTGTGATAGGGGAATTTTCCACCATCCACAACATTGGGGTGTGCCGTATCCATACTGAAACACGCGCCGCGGTTTTGCAAAGCAATGCCCGTTCCAGGAATGACGACACCAGACCCAAAGCCCGTATAATTACTCTGAATATAAGAAACCATATTACCCATGGCATCGGCTGTGGCAAGGTATACAGTGCCTCCCTTGGGTGGCGTCACAGGGACAGGCTCCAAAGCCTTTTGCCCTATGGAGGCCGCGCGCATGGCAGCAAAATCATCTTGCAAGAGCTCTTCCACCGACACACGCATATGTGCCGGATCTGCAATATGTGCAAGGCCATCCACAAAGGCAAGCTTAACGGCTTCAATGAGTCTGTGCATGGTCTCGGGGCTATCAGCATTGGTCATATCAAAATTTTTCAGAATATTAAGAGCCATAAGAGACACTAATCCATGTCCATTGGGAGGCAATTCCCAAATATCATGGTCGCGATAGGTCACTTTTATGGGATCTACCCAACGCGGTTGAAAGTGCGCCAAATCCTCGCCACGCA
>CAYJHD010000108.1:0-6136 GCA_964370015.1 uncultured Desulfovibrionaceae bacterium
TCAAACGAAGTATAGCGCGACACATACATGAGCTCCACAGCACCCACAGCACCGTTACGTTGTTTACCAATGATGATTTCGGCAATGCCCTGCGGCGGACGCTCAGAAGGCTTGGTAAATTTGTACACGTCATCGCGATACACAAACATAATCACGTCGGCATCCTGCTCAATGGCGCCAGATTCGCGTAAGTCCGAAAGCATGGGGCGTTTATCGGCGCGCTCTTCCACCTTACGATTGAGCTGAGATAAAGCCACCACGGGCACGTTGAGCTCTTTAGCAAGGCCTTTGAGCGAGCGAGAGATTTCAGAAATTTCCAATTCGCGCGAATCAATGCGCCTACCTGCACGCATGAGCTGTAAATAGTCCACAATGACCATGCCCACACCCTTTTCAGACATGAGGCGACGCGTTCTGGCGCGCAATTCCAAGGTGCTGATGGAGGGCGTATCATCGATGTAAATGGGCGCTTGACCAATGACGTCGGCGGCGGCAAAAAGATTGGCCCAGTCTTCGTCGGTGAGCATGGAGGGACGGCGTAAAAGGGATACGTCCACCCGCGCATATACGGCGAGAATACGCTGCAAGAGCTGTTCTTTGGACATTTCCAGCGAATATACGGCCACGGGCGTTCCTTGCATGACGGCGGCGTTTAGCGCCAAACACATGGCAAAGGCCGTCTTACCCATGGAAGGACGCGCCGCCACAATGATAAGGTCAGAAGGTTGCAGACCGGCCGTCATCATGTCCAGACGTGTGAAACCTGTGGTGACACCGGTGATTTGCTCCTTGGAGCCTGCCAGTTTGGCTAGGTTTTCAAAGACTTTGTCGATGAGTTCCTTGGTGGAGCTAAACTCTTTGCCGGCGGAACGTTGCGCAATGGAAAACACCGATTGTTGTGAAGAATCCAGTAAATCCTTCACATCTTGCGTGCTGTCATAGCAATTGCCAATGATGCCCGTGCAAGTTTCTATGAGACGGCGTTGTAGGGCTTTATCGCGTACAATATTGGCATAGTGGGGGGCATTGGCTCCTGCCACCACGGCTCTGGCCATTTCGCCCAAATACACCGCACCGCCTACCTCTTCCAGAAGGTTTTGATCCTTTAGATATGTGCCCACGGTGACATAATCAATGGGTTGAGACTTGTGGTATAATTGCACAAAACTGTCATAAATATGCTGGTGAGCCGGCATATAAAAGTCTTCTTTTTCTAAAATATCCACAATGACGTTGAAGATACCTTGGGAGGCCAAAATACCTGCCAGCACAGCTTGCTCCGCTTCCACACTATGGGGCGGCACATGCTTGAGCAGCATTTGCTCGGGGCTTTGTTGGTTGGCATCGGGATTTTTGGTGTAGGATTTGCGTCCTTGTCCACTAAAGGTATTGCTCATAAAAGTCCTATGGGGCTATCTGTGAAAAAGAAATGTACAGCGAAGCCGTAAAATAGCGAGAAAAGGCCCGCATGGCAAGGAAAGCTTCCCTAGTTTTCCACCCTGTGTGAAAGGGCAAAGCTTTTTTTACGGTGGCATTATTTTTTGTACACAGCGCAAAAGAAGAAAAACTTGCCATGGAAGACTAAAAATCATACATAAAAAAGAACTCTTTTGTATAAAAATATGTAGTCATACAATATCATACCCAAGGAAAGTCCATGCAAAGCCTTATTCCGCCCTTTGATGCCTATGAAGGTGATAAACCCTATGTTTTCGTCAGCTATGCCCACAAAAATTCAGATATTGTCTATGCGCATATCAGTAAACTACATGAAGCCGGCTTTCGCATTTGGTATGATGAAGGCATAGACCCCGGCGCAGATTGGTCCGATGAAATAGCCGCGGCTTTGCATGGATGCGCTGTTTTTCTGGTATTCATTTCCGAAGCCTCCTTGGCCTCGCATAATGTGCGCAAAGAAATCATCTTTGCCATAGATCAGCGCAAACATATGCTTTGTGTGCATATTGAAGAAGTGGAGCTTCCCCTTGGCCTCAAAATGCAGCTGGGTAATATTCAAGCTCTCTTGGAATCACGCTTTCATGATAAGGAAAAGTTTTATCGCCGCCTGCATGAAGGCATACTTCCTGAACAAACCATGCGCACCGAGGGAGAGGAATACGCCGCTGTTACCACGCAACAGGCCGCGCCCATCTCTTCCACAGCCTCTGAATCGCGTAAAAATGCGAAGCCTACGCCTGCGCCCTCCCATGC
Organism: uncultured Desulfovibrionaceae bacterium; assembly: GCA_964370015.1. GTDB lineage: Bacteria > Desulfobacterota > Desulfovibrionia > Desulfovibrionales > Desulfovibrionaceae > CAYJAD01. The sequence goes on from CAYJHD010000108.1 coordinate 2,212, forward strand.
TCCCAATACGTCCAACAAAAAAATGCTTGTGGCCTTACTTCTCGTTTTGTGTGTTGTGGCAGGTGCATGTGGAAGCTATTTATGGATGCAGTACTCTGGCGGCGAAAGTGGCAACACCATTGAAGTCAGTGATACAGCATTGGAAAAAGCCCTGCGAGAAGTGCTGCAAAAGCCCCATGGAGAACTACGGGCTGGGGATTTGGCAAGCTACAGCGGGCAACTTGACCTTGCGGGCATGAATATCACCAATTTAGATTTGCTACGCCACATGAAAGGTGTCACCATATTAAATCTTGATGATAATAACATCACGGACATAAGCCCCCTTGCAGAGCTGACATCCCTTTCCATGGTGGGGCTTGCGGGCAATAAGATTACGGATGTGAGCCCCTTGCATGCCTCCAAGGATTCTCTCATGGCCCTTTCTTTGGATGGGAATCCCCTTGAAGATATGTTTCAATTGCGAGCTTTCAGACATCTTCAAGTATTAAGCATCAGAAATGTACCCATTACCGATGTGTCCCTTGGTCGTTATTTGCGCAGAGTAAAAACGGTATTTGTCTCGCCAGATCCCAGCGCGCATAAGCTCTCTAAAGAAGATTTTTGGGCTTTTACAGCTAATCTTCCGCCCAATTGTGAAGTGAAAAAAGACTAAGGAAGGCATAATTTTGGTAAAAAATACCAAGAGGCTTAAAGCGATGCAGGACAAAGCATACAAAAATCCCCTCATACTTTGCAAAAACAAAATATAAGGGGATTAAAAAAGAACTATTCAGCAGCTTCGGTGGTTTCTGCGGCTTCTTCAGCCACTTCTTCTACAACTTCAGCTGGAGTGTCTTCAGCGTAAGCGCGTTGTTCGCTTTCTACTTTCACTGTAACGTTAGCAATAACGCCGGCGAAAAGACGTACACGAACTTCATGCTCGCCAAGAACACGGATGGGAGCGTCAAGCAAGATACGACGACGGTCAACGTCCACACCCAAAGCAAGCAATGTTTCTTGAATGAGGTTGGAAGTTACAGAACCGTAAAGCTTGTCGTTTTCGCCCACGCGCATTTTGATAACTACGTCGAGCTTTTCGAGCTTTTCGCAAACGCTTTGAGCGTCGTTACGAAGGGTGCTCATTTTTTCTTCAAGCTTTTTACGCTCAAGTTCAAAAGCCTTCAAATTGCCTGGGCTGGCAACCATGGCCATGCCTTGGGGCAAAAGGAAGTTACGACCGTAGCCAGCCTTAACGGTTACTACGTCGCCCACTTTGCCTAAATTTTCAACGTCAGCGCGGAGAATGATTTTCATATGCGTACACTCCCCTTATATCATGCTTTTTTTCTTAACGTTGCTATCATGAGTGGCGGTGTAGATGAGCAATGCCATCTGACGAGCGCGCTTGATCTCAGTGGTGAGCAAACGTTGGTGATGGGCGCAAGTGCCAGTGATGCGACGAGCGATGATTTTACCACGTTCGGTGATGAAATCGCGCAAAATGTCAGCACGCTTATAGTTTAAAGGCAGGTCTTTATCAGCGCAAAAACGACAGAATTTGCGGCGTGGAGCAAATTTCTTCTTAAAAGCCATTATGCTACCTCCTCAGCCACTTCATCGGCCAATTTAACAGTGATAAATTTAAAGATGCCTTCGGTGATACGGATGTTGCGCTCAAGTTCAGCAATGGCAGGTGCAGGTGCTGCAAACTCTAAACGCACGTAGTGACCGCGCATGTGTTTTTGTACAGGGTAAGCTAAATCGCGCATGCCCCAAGCGTCTACTAAAAGCATTTTGCCTTGTTCGCGCTCAATGATGGCGGTCAAACCGGAGATAAGAACCTCACGGTTTTCTGCTGCAAGCTCTGGAGAGAGCAAGAGCAAAGTTTCAAACTTTCTCATTATAAACTCCTTACGGACTAATTGGCCCACACCCCATGTGTGAGCAAGGGAAGCGGTTCTTTACCTCAGTAAAAGGACTCTTGTCAAGAGTATATGCTCTAATATTAGATAATTATTTTATGTATGATGCCAATCGTGGCTCATTTTCCTTTACAAAAAGCAGGGCAATGACTATTATTAATGGTATCTAAAGTTTTTATATTTTTACCCGATTATATGAAAAGATACTGTATTTTCAAACCCCCAAGCTCTTCTACGGATGTTCTATGTATATAATTATTGGCTTAGTTATTGTTATGGGTAGTGTTGTGGCAGGCTACACCATGGCCAAAGGCGATTTCCTTATTCTGGTGCAGCCGGCAGAATATGTTATTATTTTGGGTGCTTGCTGGGGAGCTTTTTTTGCGTCGCAAACCAAATATACTTGGAAGCTCATCACGGGCTCTTTCAAGCATATTTTTGGCGACCCAGGCTCCAGCAAAGAAAAATATGCAGACACCTTGGCCCTCATGTATGCGCTCTTTTCTAAAATGCACCGTGAAGGGGTCATTAGCATCGAAAGTGATGTGGAAAATCCCGAAGGCAGTGCCATCTTCAATAAATTCCCCACCATTTCCAGCTCAAAAAAAACTGTGAGCTTCATTGGCGACACCTTGCGTGTGTATCTCACCACCGGTGACCCTGCCGACATTGACAGTCTCATGAAAATTGACATGCACACCATGCATGAAGAAGAGCTGCTCCCTGCCCACGCAGTGACGCACATGGCAGAGTCCATGCCCGGCATGGGGATTGTGGCTTGTGTGCTTGGTGTTATTTTGTCCATGAGTAAGATTAACGAACCACCAGAAGTGCTTGGCCACTATATCGCCGCCGCCTTGGTGGGAACCTTTGTGGGTATTTTGTTTTGTTATGGTTTCTTTGGGCCCATGGGTGCCAAGCTGGAAAACCATGCCCACGAAGAGCATTTTTATTATAACTCCATTAAGGAAGCCGTGGCGGCTGCCATTCGTGGTTCCACGCCGCTCATTTCTGTGGAATACGGTCGTCGCGCCATACCACAGGCCTTCCGCCCCACATTTGCTGAGATGGAAGAAAAACTTAAGAGCTCATAGCGGGCCTTATTACCTACGGAGATAACTATGGGTGGTGCATGGAAAGTGGCGTATGCCGACTTTGTGACAGCCATGATGGCTTTCTTTCTGCTCTTATGGATATTGAATATGGCACCGCCCGAAACCAAGGCGGGGCTTGCGGCGTATTTTTCCGGTGAAGGTGCCATGGACACTTCGTCCACATCGCCCGTATCCAATAACCCCTTCATTCAAAATACCGATAAGATTGACCTGCGCAATAGCAAGAGCGAAGCGGAAAAAACCCACTATGCGCTGGCGGAAAAGATTAAGAAGATGCTGCTGGCCGATGCCGTGCCGCAAAATGCTTCGGGCATCACCGCCGACGATGTGGGCGTGCAATTGCGTGTGCACTCGGGGCTCATGTTCAATGAGGGCTCTGCAGAGCTTAGTCAAAAGGGCTTTGAGGTGTTGGAGGACGTTGTCTTCTTGCTCAGCGAGTATAATATGTACTTGGTGGTGCGCGGTCATGCTGATAATACCGAAGATTTAGGGCCCTATCCATCCCCGTGGGAATTGTCGGCTTCGCGCTCTGCGGCGGTCATACGCTATCTCATAGAGCAAGGCGTAAAACCTTCTCGATTACGTAGCATTGCCTATGGCGATACCAGACCCTATCAAGCCGGCAACGACGAAACAGCTCAAATGCTCAATAGGCGTGTGGAACTTTTCTTCCACAGGCCGGAAGTTATGTCGTATAGTGTTGTGTATTAATTGGCAAAAAAAATTATTGCAAAAAAGTTACAATTTTTTGAAAAAAAAGCTTGCCAAAAGTCCTCTCTTTGCGTAGAACTTCTCTTGTCGCCGCGGTAGCTCAGTTGGTAGAGCAGGGGACTGAAAATCCCCGTGTCGGCAGTTCAATTCTGTCCCGCGGCACCACCGAAAATGGTCAAGGCTTTAGATGTAAAA
>CAYJHD010000109.1:0-6021 GCA_964370015.1 uncultured Desulfovibrionaceae bacterium
TATGTGGGGGAGAGGAAACCCTTTTGCTAGCGCCAAAAAGGGTTTCCTCTCCCCCACACCCCCTCTCCTTCCCAAAACGCGCTTCATGTGAATATTTTTCAGGATTTTTTTAACACAATTATGCCCCATCAAAGTCTTCGTACGCTTTTATACAGCTATAAATAAAACGCGTTTGGGGAGAGAATGGGGGATCTTGGGGGAAGGAGAGGGACTTTTTGGCATTAGCAAAAGCTCTCTCCTTCCCCCCAAGAAAATCAAAGGATACTCTCATGTTTTATACATATAATTCAGTAAATAAAATTGTCTACGGTGCTGGCATTGTTTCTCAAACCGGCGAAATAGCCAAGAACATTGGCGTAACTCGTGCCATCATTGTTACCGACCCAAGCCTTGCTGCCCTTGGCTTACATAAGCCAGTGGAAGCCGCTCTTGATAGTGCTGGCGTAGCTCACTGTCTGTTCTCCGAAGCTGAACTTGAGCCATCCACCGGTTCCATCGAAGCCATTGCCAAGCAAGCCATTGAATTCAAAGCTGAGCTTGTTATCGGTCTTGGTGGCGGTTCCGCCCTTGATAGTGCCAAAGCCGCTTGTGTGCTTTTGACCAACGAAGGCCCCATTGAAAAATACTTTGGTGTAAACAATGTGCCCAATCCTTGTGCACCTGCTTTCTACATCCCCACCACCGCCGGCACAGGCAGTGAAGTGACTTCCATTTCCGTATTGGCTGACAAAGCCAGCGGTGCCAAAGTTGGTGTGGTAAGCGATTACATGTACGCTAAAGCCGTTATCCTTGATCCTGAGCTCACCACTGGCTTACCTCCTCACGTGACCGCCATGACTGGTGTTGACGCTTTCGTACACGCCATGGAATCCTTTGTGGGCAAAGCAGCCACACCTTTCACCGATGCATTGAACTTACAAGCCATGAAGCTCATTGCGAAAAGCATCCGTCGCGCCTATGTTAACGGTCAAGACATTGCTGCTCGTACTGATATGCTCTATGCATCTTGCTTGGCTGGCATGGGCTTCTCCAACACCCAAAACGGTATCATCCACGCTGTGGGCACCGCTGTACCACGCGCATACAACTTGCCACACGGCTTGCTCATGGCTTGCTTATCCCCCATGTGCATGGAATACAACCTCATGGCTAACCCAGAGAAGTATGCACAAATTGCAGAAATTCTTGGTGGCGAATATCATCCAGATCCACTCACCATGGCTCGCCAAGCTCCTGTACTCATGAGCGAACTTTTGGAAGACTTGAACATCAAAGAAGGCCTTGCTCCTTACGGCGTAAAAGAAGAAGACCTTGAAGGCATTGCCACCCGCGCTGTGGGTGCTGCACGCCTCATGGGTAACAATCCACGCCCCGGCACTGTGAAGCAAGTGCATGAATTACTCATGGCTAACCATGGTTAATATAGGCTAATCAAAATTATTAATTGGTTTTTTTTCATTATAAAAAGGGGAGCTTTTTGCTCCCCTTTTTTTATAGCCTCTACCATTTATTAAGCATTATTCAACTTTCAACTTGCAATTAATCACAAATGAGCGTATACTACTCAACCAAACGTAGCTTGCTACGGTCATAACTTATAACTCTCAGGAGAGCTTTCATGGCACAATCAGCAAAAAGCCTCCCCATGCAAATGGGGGTAGGTCTTGTTTTAGGTATTGCAGCTGGTGTACTGGCGCAAAATACAGATCTTGGACTCACCGTATTTAAACCCCTAGGTGATATCTTTATCCGCCTCATTCGCATGATTGTGGTTCCCTTGGTATTTTGTACCCTGGTTGCAGGTGCAGCTGGCATTGGCGACACGGCAAAGTTAGGACGCCTTGCCACCAAGACTTTGTTGTTCTACCTCTTCACCACCTGTGTGGCTGTTATCATAGGCCTTGGCCTTGCCAATATAGCTCAACCTGGCGTAGGGTTAAATCTTTCCTTAGATGGCCTCAAAGCCGCGGAGGTTAAAGCTCCCGCCCTGCTTGATACGCTCATCAACCTCATTCCCATGAACCCCATGGAATCTATGGCCAAAGGCAATATGTTACAACTTATTGTGTTTGCCATTGCCTTTGGTTTTGCTGTAAGCGCTCTTGGTGAAAAAGGTCAACCTGTGCACCGTTTCTTTGAAGTTTGCGGCGACGCCATGGTAAAACTCACCGGCTTTGTGATGCTTTATGCTCCCATTGGTGTATTTGGTCTTATTGCTTACACCGTAACTCGCCACGGCATTGATGTGCTTCTTCCTTTATTCAAAGTTATCGCCATCATGTACCTTGGTTGCGCCCTTCTCTTCCTTTTGGTGTATGTGCCCATCATTAAGTTTTTGGTGCGTATTCCTGTCATGCGCTTCCTTAAGGGCATGGCTGAGCCTTTGCTCGTGGGCTTCACCACCTGCTCCAGTGCTGCTGCACTGCCCAGCAATATGGCTGCCGCTGAAAAGTTAGGCGCACATCGCTCTGTGACCAGCTTCAGTATGCCCTTAGGCAATACCATCAACATGGACGGTACCAGCTTGTACATGGGTATTTGCGCCATTTTCGTGGCTCAAGTATATAACATCCCCCTCACTTTCTCCGATCAAATTACCGTTGTACTCATGGCCATCATTGCCGCAGTGGGCACCATGGGTGTTCCCGGAGCAGGTCTCATCATGATGAGCATCGTATTTGTTCAAGTGGGCATTCCTTTAGAAGGCGTGGCTCTCATCGCCGGTGTTGACCGTATTCTTGATATGGCCCGCACCCCCATGAACGTCCTTGGTGACGCCTTGGTATCCATGGGTGTTTCTCGTTCTGAAGGTAACTTCAACGACACTCCAGAAAAAAGTTAACAGTAGTCTTTAGTAATATGAAAAGCCGCTATCTACGTCGATGGCGGCTTTTTTTGTGAAACGCAGCATTTCTTATTGAATGAAAATATATGTTTTATGCAAAATGCTCTAAAGGAAAACATCCATGAACATAAAGCTGCTATTATTAGGTATACTATCATGGTCAATCATAGCTCTTGGGGGCTGTGCATCGCTTAACAAATCACATCAATTACTTTCAGACATGAGAAATATCAAAACTGGAACAAAGCAAGCAGATATTCACAAAAAATTTGGCATCCCCACAAGCACTCTTTCAGGCCTTTATGGCGATGTGTACCTCATTGGCGGTGAAAAATTCATTATTTACTATGAGTTTAACCCTAAAAATGGATTTCCTGTGACTCACATTAAAGAAGCATATGAACAGTAAATAGTCATATATAATATATTCGTACTCTAATAATTTTAAATTACGTTAATATTACCATAAAATCGTTTCTATTATGCACGATTACAAAGAAAAAACTTAAAATATTTGTATATCTAAACCCCTTTCCCCCACGCGCATCAATAAACCTTTGGAAAATTTTTTTAGCAAAGGTTCTTAAACATATTGGAAAATATCACTTCTCTATTGAGATTTCCCATGAAAAAATATACATATCGCCATGGCAAATTTTACCGTAACACTCTAACCATTGAGGAAGTATCATGATGAAGAAATTTGGTTTATTGCTTGCTTTGTGTTTTTTGAGCGTTGGATTTACATCTACCGCCATGGCTGAAATCACCGTTGTTGCTCCTGAAAAGGCTGCCAAAGCCATTGGCCCTTATTCTCATGCTATTATAGCTAACGGTTTTGTATTCGTATCTGGACAAATTCCCGTGAATCCTGAAGGTGTCATGGCAGAAGGCATTGAAGCCCAAACCAAACAGTCTTTAGAAAATATAAAAACGGTGCTTGAAGCTGCGGGATCCAGTATGGATAAAGTTGTTAAAGTCACCGTATTTATGAAAGACTTAAACGATTTTGCCAAAATGAATGCCGTTTACGGTACCTTCTTTAGTGAAAAAAACTATCCTGCTCGTGCCACCGTACAAGCTGCACGCATTCCTAAAGATTCCCTTGTCGAAATCGAAGTTATTGCCGTAAAATAAATATATTTCAAGACCTTGCTCCATATGCAACCAAATGGCGTAAGCCTTTCCACAAGCAGAAGAACCACCAAACTATCTGGTGGTTCTTCTCGTTGAAAAGCAAATGGACGTGCTTTTCTCCCTTCATTTTATGAGTCTTGATTTTTAAAGGAACATCTTGATTTTATTGATGCACCCGACAAGAATCGAACCTGCAGCCTATTGCTTAGGAGGCGGGGTTATGTGTTTTATATTTTAGCGTGTTATATGTAGAAAAATATTTTTTATCACACCATTTATCACACCGAGTAAACTTATGTACTCTGAGGCACGGGCGCAAAGGGTACTCTCAGAGCCTTGGTGATAAACGATTTTCGTGATTGTGCAAAAGAACATAACGTTGTTCGTTGTTACGAGTGCAAGGAGTTTCCTTGTAAGAAACTTAAAAGTTTCAATACAGAACATTGGGAAAACAGAATTTGTCACCATGCAAATGTTGTATCTGATTTAGAGTATATGAAAGACCACGGTGTACGCACATGGCTCGAAAAGAAAATCATTGAAAGCACCTGTTCTCATTGCGGTGAGGTGATTTATTGGTACGACAAAGCTACGCATACATGTAAGGTAAAAACGCAAGGAGAAGCCAATGGACAACAAGGTGAGATGCAAATGGGTAACGAGCCTAGACTTAGACATAAGCTATCATGACAATGAATGGGGAAATCCTGTGCATGACGATATAAAGCTTTTTGAAATGTTGACACTTGAATCTTTTCAATCAGGTTTGTCGTGGATTACAATTTTGAAAAAACGTGAAGATTTCAGAATTGCCTTTGACGGATTTGACCCCGAAAAAGTGGCTACGTATGATGAAAACAAAATAGAAGAACTTGTGAGCAATGAAAAAATCATTAGGCACAGAGGTAAGATAGTAGCCGCAATTAACAACGCCAAATTATTTTTAGAATTACAAAAGAAATATGGCAGTTTCGATACATTTATATGGAACTATGTTGGCAACAAGCCCATTGTGGGAGAATGGAACAATATAGACGAAGTGCCCTCTACTACGAATATATCCAATAAAATCAGTAAAAATTTAAAGAAAATGGGGTTTAAGTTTTTAGGTGCGACTACTGTCTACGCCTTTATGCAAGCCACTGGTATGGTAAATGACCATACCAAAGACTGTTACTTGTATAACAAAGGCGACTGTAAATAAAATACGTTTTTCACGTAAGACATAAAACTGAAAAACCGGATAGTTGCATAAAAATAACTGATATTTTTATTACTACACCAAACTAAATATGCCGCGAATGGGCATTACTGGCAAGGGGCGTATTTGAGGGGTATGCGGTCAAAGTAAAAGCGGCATTCGCAAGGGCAGTTGTACGATTAAGTCGCGACTAGCTCAATTAAGTCAAGACTACTTCAAATAAATGTAATGCAGTACAAAAATAGGCTCACAATTTTCACTATCAGCCCTCGTATTACTTGGTGCACCCGGCAGGAATCGAACCTGCGGCCTACCGCTTAGGAGGCGGGGTTATGTGTTTTATATTTTAGAGTGTTATTATTATTAAATTGTCATCATAACACCATTCATAACACATATGGAAAAAATTATTTTTTTGTGAGGCCATGTTACTTTTGACGCACTGTGTATTTGACATTAACTTTTCGTAAAAGATAGTACGTTGAAAGAAAAATATTTAAAAATAAATATATTGACAAAAAATATGCATACACCTATACATTAAGTATGGAACCCATTGAGGTTCCATCTTGAGTTAGTTTCAGATGTATTATCTAGAAACTAACAGCGAGGTGACAACAATGCTTGACATTATGTTACTAACTCGCAATACGAACGTATTGCTCGCAAATTACACAATTGTATAAAATTCAGGCAATTGTGGCAGGGTGAGGTTGTACACTCTGAGTTGCACCCTACATAATTGAGAGTGTACATCAAAGCTATGCCATGAGTGGCATAGCTTTTTTTTGTGGAAAAGAAAACCTCCCGCTAGGCGGGAGGTTCTAAAAAGCTTACA
>CAYJHD010000110.1:0-5833 GCA_964370015.1 uncultured Desulfovibrionaceae bacterium
TCGGTGGCGGCATACACCACTTGTCGCTCAGACAGCACTTGCGCCGACCAATTGGAACACTGAGGCCCTTTAGATATGCGAAAATCAAAAAAATTCGCCGCTAAATTGCGTAAACCTTGTGTTTCAAGCTTATGAGCTCTGGCCACATTCCCCAAGTCCACCACACCGGCAGGCTCAAAGGGGTGTAATTTTTGTAGTTCGCGCATATCATCTATGATGCTCACGCCGGCCTTTACTATATGAGCGTCGGCCAAAATATCTGCCATGGCTTCAGAAAAAGGTGTCCACATGAGTTGAAAAAGATACACGGTATCCTCAGTGGCCATCTGTATGAGCGATGGAGCATTAATGGAACCTTTACGAAAAGAGGGCTTGGTTTCCGTATCAAAACCTAGCACTCGTTGCCTCTTAATATCCGCAAGAGCTCTCTCCAGAGCATCTTCTTCGGTCACCAGCTCAATCTTGCCCTCATAGCGTACTATGGGCAAAGCATTGATATCATCCTTGGTAAGTTTGCGTCTATATTGATCTAAAGACATGCTACATCCGTCAAATTATTTTCCTATGCAGAAATTTGCAAAAATCTTATCTAAGAGTTCATCGGCACTATCAAGGCCGGTAATTTGTCCCAAAAGCGCCATGGCCGTATCCAATCGTACAGAACATATATCATAAGGCACATGGGCACTAATATCACGTAAAAGCAAAGCCAATTCAGCGTCAGCATCTTGCAATAAAAGGGCTTGACGCATATTGGGCACCACATCCCCCGCTTCTGGCTCTGCAGTACTATCTTGCAAAATCACAGCCTTTATGGCTGCGGAAAGGGCGTCGAGGCCTTTTCCCTCCTTGGCTGACACAAGGATACACTTTTTTGCAAGCTCTTGCCAAGGGGCAGAAAGCACCGCCTGCGGCATAATATCGCTTTTATTCCACACCACAAGGGTTTTCTCATTGTTAGCCAGAGCTAAACCTTCTTCCCCAAGAGAAAGGGTGGCTTGCTCGCCTAGGCTTCCATCCAGAAGTAAAAGCACGGCGTCCGCCTCAGCTATACGCTCGCGACTGCGAGCAATGCCCATGCGCTCCACCGTATCCAAAGCTTCGCGCAAACCTGCCGTATCGGTAACGCGCACGGCAAGTCCATCTAAATTAAGGCTTTCTTCCAAAAAGTCACGGGTGGTGCCGGGAATATCCGTCACTAGAGCGCGATTATACCCAAGTAATGCATTGAGTAAAGAAGATTTACCGGCATTGACGGCGCCGGCCAAAACCACCGAAGCCCCTTCTTGCCAATGCCTTGATCTATCATAGGCGGTGAAAAGCTCTTTAAGAGCCGTGCGCACTTCTTCGATGACAGCGGCAAAGGCTTCTGGGCTGAGGCATTCCACTTCTTCTTCGGGAAAATCCACCGCCACGCACAATTCCATACGTAAGGCTTCCAACTTTTGACGTAAGGTCACCACGTATTGCCCAAGTAGGCCTTCCAATTTGGTGGAACCAAGATGCAAGGCGGCCTTACTTGTGGCAGAAATCATTTCCGCCACGGCTTCTGCTTGGGTTAAATCCATGCGTCCATTCATGAGGGCGCGACGGGAAAATTCACCGCGCTCAGCTAGACGTGCACCGCTTTTAACAATGGATTCCAACAATGTGGCCATGAGCATTTGCCCGCCGTGGGCTTGGATTTCCACCACCTCTTCACCGGTGAAGGTATTGGGCCCCGGCATATGCACAGCAAGCACATCGTCCAAGGCGCGACCTTGCTCGTCTATAAAATTTCCTCGGTGTAATGTCCAAGGGCGAAAATCAGTAAAATTCTTGGCACCGGGCTTGAAAATTTTTTGTAAAATAGCTTTGGCTTGCGGCCCGGAAATACGCACAATACCTATTCCCCCACTACCAAGGGGGGTGGCTATGGCGGCTATGGTGTCGTGATATAACATGGCAAACCCTATGCAGTTAAAAGTAAAACACGGCCCGTGATTCGTATATTCCAAACATAGACGGAAGCCACCCCCTTACACAAGAGAGTGGCTTCGCAAGCTTATGAAGTAAGGAGGTAATTATCCGCGCTTGCGCTGAATAATCACTCGTTTAAGCGGCCCGTCACCGGAGCTGCGTGTTACAAGGTCCGTGGCATCTTGTAGCACCACATGCACTATGCGACGATGATACGATGACAAAGGTCTTGTGGAATGGGCCTTGCCAGTGGCACGAACCCTTTCGGCCAATACCGAGGCCAATTCGCTTAATTTCTCATCCTGACGGGTGCGATAATCGCCGGCATCCAATTGAACACGCACGGCGGCATCCATGGCACGAGAAACAATACGCGAAGTTATATACTGTAAAGAAGCCAGTGTTTGCCCTTCACGACCAATGAGTAAGCCGGAATTTTCTTCACAATCAAGGTGCACATGTACGCGCCCTTCATGTAATTTCATTTCCAAGGGCACTTCACCCACAATGGCGCGAGTTAAAATACCCACGGCTTCCAAGGTTACGGTTTTTAGACGCTCTTGATCCAGCTCTTCCAATGGTACGCGACGCACATTGTCGGCCTCCTCCATATCATCCCCAAAGCCCATATTGTCCATATGCTCGGTGGGAGCTGGCTTAGACTGTGCAGGACGCTTGGGATTTTGACGACGATGCTCTTTATGATCGCGATGTTCCTTGGTGCGGTTTTCGCGAGGCTGACGTGGCTGTCTGTCATGGCGATCACGCGCGTCGGCACGATTACCGTTGGGCTCAACGCGATTACCATCTGGCTCCACGCGATTGCCATCTGGCTCCACGCGATTGCCATTCACCTCGTTATCATTGCCGTCATTTCTGCGACCATGCTCTTTACGAGGCTTGGGCTGACGCTCGCGACGATTATTGGCACCGCGCTCGGAAGATTTATCATGGGCCTTGGCAGGCTTCTTTCTTTCTTCCTGTGTAGCTGGAGCGGGAGCAGGAGCTGCTTGAGCTTCTTCTTTCACTTCTTCAGAGGGCTTTGGCTTGGCTTGTGAAGCTTCTGCCGCTTTTTTACCCTTGGGAGAAGCTGCCTGTGCGGCGGCGGCCGCTTTTTTGGAGCGTCCAAGTATATCTTCCACCGCATCGCGCAATTGTACACGGCGTGCTCGCACTATGGCTTTACGCGCGCCTACAAGGCCAAAGATACCAGATTTAGCATCTTGTACTATATCTATTTCTAAACGTTCGCGTGTGGCATCATAGTATGAGCACGCTTCACGAATAGCATCATCAAGACTTTTGCCTGTGAACTCTTTAAAGCCTTCCATAAGTATACGTCCTATTTTTATTTATGCCGCTTGCTTTTCAGCTTGGCGCAAGAGCAACCATTGTTGTAGCATGGACAATAGGTTGTTAACAAGCCAGTAAAGCACCAAACCTGAAGGGAACGACAAGAACATAAAGGTGAATATGATGGGTAAGAACATCATAATCTTTTGCTGCATGGGATCACCCATGGGCGGACTCATTTTTTGCATGAAGAACATGCTCAAGCCCATGATGATGGGCGTAATGTAAAAAGGATCCGCTTGGGAAAGGTCTGCAAGCCACAAAATGTCTGTGCCAGGAAAATAGGTCACAAAGGAAGCACCGCGCAATTCAATGGATGTAAGCAAAGCTTGATACAAACCAAAGAATACTGGTAACTGCACAAGCATGGGCACACAACCACTGGCAGGGTTAATGCCATAGGTTTTATGCAAAGCCATGGTTTCGCGAGTTAAAGCTTCTCTGTCATCGGCATATTTTTCTTGCAATGCTTTAATCATGGGCTGCAATTTGCGCATTTTAGCCATGGAAGCATAGCTCTTTGCCGTGAGAGGCCAGAATAAAATCTTAATACCCACGGTGAGTAAGATAATGGCCACGCCCCAGTTGGCAGAGAAAGAATATAAATACTCAAGGCACCATAAAAGTGCGGCACCGATGATACTAAACATGCCAAGGTCAATGGCATTGCTGAGTTCATTGGGGGCTGTTTCAAGTAAGTTGCCTTTCTTGGGTCCAATCCAGTAGGTCACATCTTGTTGTACTTCTGTATTGGCTTGTACCACGATGTCAGCTTGTTCAAGCACCACGCGATACACATTATCTTGCAAACGAGCCTTTAAGGTCACATTGGCGCTATCTGCTGGAGCAATGGCGGACATGAAATAGGTGCTGGCGGCGGCGGCCCATAAGATGGGACCGGTTTCTTGCACGCCACTTTCTTTCAAAGTGTCAACATCACTTTCTTCGATGTACTCACCGGTAACACCCCATGCCACGCGCATGGCGTCATAATAACCACCTGCGGCGGCGGAAGCATCTTCACCTACGCTGTAACCTAGACGCACCGAGCGAGCTTGATCGCCAAGACCCACAATGCGTACTTTTTCTACAATCTGATAGGTATCGGCGGCAAAAATAAGCTCACGCACAACGCGCAAACCGTCCACTTCACCGGTGAAGGTCAAAGACTGTGTGCCGCTTTCAATATTGAGATTTTCGCCAGCAAAGGACCACTTGCCGGTGCTCCAAGAAGGTTGCCCGTTAACCAAAAGACCCAAAGGTGCCACTCGGGCCGCTGTGGGGGTCACAAGGTTTACGCGGGGGCGTTCTACAACGTCACCGGAGTAGGGATTTTTCTCACCAATGGGAAAGCCCATGATGGAGAAAAGGGGCTCTTTCTTTATGCCTTGGGCATAATCTGTGAGCTCAAAAGAGCGCAAAATACCGCCGCCGGAATAAATCACAGCCTTATATAAGGGGGTTTGTACTGTAATATCCTTACCAGGAGCAGGGGTGAAAGTGGCCAGAGGAGCCGCTGCGGTGGTGGAGGTTGCAGGAGTAGCGGTTTGCTGTGCTGCTTCTGCCGCTTGTTGTTGTTCTATACGGGCTTGTTCTTGAGCTGCCAACTCTTCCGGACTTGGCGTCCAGCCCATTTCTTGGGAAAGAAAAGTCCAACCTACCATCACTGCCAAAGAAAGAACGATGGCAAGAATTAAATTTTTAGATTCCATAGAGCCTCTATTTGCTGTGTGTCTTTGTAAGACGAGAAGAGAGTGGGGGCACAGGGTCTAAACCACCCGCTGCCCAAGGATGACAGCGCGCAAGCCTGCACAAAGCCATCCACGACCCACGTACTACGCCGTGGACCATGACAGCCTCCACGGCATAGGCGGAACATGTGGGGTAATAGCGACACGCCTTGGGGAGCACGGGCGATATAACATACCTGTAAATAAAGACTGGCAAAAGATAGATACGGCGTATCCATACAATCATGCCACACGCTCCCCAAGGGCGTTAAGTTTTTTCAAGAGGGGGCTTAAGTCATCATGTACCAAGGCATACGAAATCGGCTTATTGATTAAGCTTTTCTTGGGCACAACTATAATATCAAGCCCTTGCGGAAGTTTTTGGCCATGCTGGCGGAAAAATTCTCGCAAAATGCGCTTCATTTTGTTACGGCGAACGGCATTGCCCATTTTACGGCTAACCGTAAAACCGGCACGCCATCCGGCTTCCTCTTGCTGTCGGGTGAAAAGCACAAAATGTTTAGAAAAGTAGCGCTGATTGGCTTCATAACAAAGCACAAAATCAGCCCTACGTTGCACTCTTTTACTGCGAGGCCAAGAACACGGTGTCAAGGTTGACATATCTTGCTTACCTCACGCTATTTTGCGCTCATCGCTAAAAATTTTGCGCTATACGCTGGCGCTTAAACGCTTACGACCCTTAGCGCGACGACGACGAATAACGGCGCGGCCACCAGGGGTTGCCATACGTGCACGAAAACCACAGGTACGTGCTCTACGAATTTTACTTG
>CAYJHD010000111.1:0-5821 GCA_964370015.1 uncultured Desulfovibrionaceae bacterium
AAATTAGAAATCGTATCCGCGCATGAGATCTTCTAAAGTATCACGGCGGCGAATGAGACGATGGTTACCGTCTTTATCGATGAGCACTTCGGCGGGGCGAAGGCGTTGATTGTAGGTGGAGGACATGACATAGCCATAGGCACCAGCGTCAAGTATACCCAAAACGTCACCTTCTTCAATGCGAGGAAGCATGCGCTTTTTGGCTAAAATATCGCCGCTTTCGCAAATATTTCCCACTACGGATTGCTCTATGAGCTTTGCATCGGGGCTGCCGTTTTTGCGATACACTTCCACATCGTGGTGTGAATCATACATCATGGGGCGGGCCAAGACGTTGAAACCCAAGTCGGTGCCGGCATAGATATTGTCACCATTGGTTTTGGTCACATAGACAGAACCAAGGAGAACGGAACATTCTGCCACCACATAACGACCCGGTTCCACAAAGAATTTACCTTTGTAGCCTGTCTTTTGTGCCCAATCGGCCATGAGCGTGTGTAATTTGGTGCCAAGCTCTTGCATATCTAAACGAGGCTGGTCTTCATACTTGCGATAAGGAATACCAAAACCACCGCCAAAGTCGATGACTTCAAGCTTTTCTAAGGCACCTGCAGGCAGAGTTTCTGCCAGAGACAGGAGGAAAGCCGCGGCGTCAAGATAGCCATCGGCTTCCATGAAGAGGGAACCAATGTGCTGGTTAATGCCGGCAAGGGTGAGATCGTACTTTCTGAGCACGGCAAAAACATCGTCCATCATGTCGGGTGTTACGCCAAACTTGGTTTCTTTTCCTGCGGTGATAACTTTTTGATGGTGGCCTGCGCCAATGCCTGGGTTAAAGCGCACCATGACTTTACCACCTTTATTGATGGTGCCAAGGAGCTCCAGTTGAGATAAAGAATCCACGCTGATGAGAAGTTCATTATCAACGGCATTTTGCAGCTCTTCTTTGGATACATTGTTGCAAACGTAGAGGATGGAATCTTTAGTGAAACCGGCTTTTTTATTCATGAAAAGTTCACCGGGGCTCATGGCGTCCACCACGCAATTTTCTTGTTGAATGATTTTCAAAAGCTCTAAGTTGGTATTGGCTTTGGCCGAATAATTTACACAAAAGCCTTCCAAGGAGGAAAGGGCGTTGAGTTCTTGGCAACGAGTGCGCAAGATATTTTCATTATATACATATAAAGGGGTGCCGTAGGTGGCAGCTAATTCTTCGGGGCTTGTGTTGCCAAAGAATTTACAAGAGTCAGTATAGGTAGAACGTACGTTAGCCATATAAACCTCATGAGTATTTATTGTGAAGAGAGGATTTTTAACTAGGAGTGTTTCTTTGTCAAGGAAAGATATGGGGCTTTTTTTTTTGACTTTTTGGTATTTTTTGAGGGAAGCGATATGCCCGAAAAAGTACAAAAAGGTATAAAATTATCCATTCATGAGCATGCGCATGGCTTGCATGGAATGCTCAAGGGATTGTGGTTCATCCACATTTTGCTGCAAAAAAGTATTGATATGCGGCATTTTAGCAATGGCTGCGTCAATGTCAGGGTTGGAGCCTTGGGTGTAGGCGCCAATATTAATCATATCTTCGGCTTTGCGGTAGGTGCTCATGTGCGATGTGATGGCGCGTCCTGCCAACACGTCGGGCTTATCACAAATGTCAGAACGCAAGCGGCTGATGGAACGCAAAACGTCAATGGCAGGGAAGTGCCCTTGGTCGGCTAAATCGCGCGTAAGCACAATGTGTCCGTCAAGGATGGAGCGCACGGCATCGGCTATGGGTTCGTTGAAGTCGTCACCATCCACAAGTACGGTATAAATGCCCGTGATGGTGCCAAGGTTTGAGCGACCGGCGCGTTCCAGCAATTTGGGGAGCTGGGCAAATACGGTGGGGGTGTACCCCTTGGTGGTGGGTGGCTCGCCAATGGCAAGACCCACTTCGCGTGCGGCCATGGCAAAGCGCGTGACGGAGTCCATCATGAGCAAAACGTCTTTGCCCTTATCGCGGAAAAATTCTGCCACGGCTGTGGCGGCATAGGCGGCGCGCATGCGCACCAGTGGAGATTGGTCTGAAGTGGCAATGATGAGCACAGAACGCGCCATGCCTTCGGGGCCAAGGTCTCGTTCCATGAATTCCAATACTTCACGACCGCGTTCGCCAATGAGGGCAATGACGTTAACATCGGCCTTGGTGTAGCGTGCCATCATACCCATGAGGGTGGATTTTCCCACACCAGAGCCTGCCATAATACCCACGCGTTGGCCTTTACCAAGGGTAAGCAGACTATTGATACTACGCACACCCACATCTAAAATATCTGTAATACGAGGACGTTGCAGGGGGCTTGGTGGGTCGGTGAAAATGGGGGCCATATCTTGCGCCCAAGTATTGAGAGCATCGGGAAGCCATGCAGGCATGAAGGCCTGTTGTTCAGCCATTTTCTGAGAAAAAACATCAATGTTTTCTGCCTCAGGAGAAACATTGGCTGAAAAAATTTCTGTGCTGATGGGAGGCCCGCCATCCAAGGGGGCGCCAAAGGCATCTAAGGTGCGACCTAAAACATGCGCGCCCACAGGATAGTAGGGGGGCAAAGATGAGTTGCGAATGAGGCTCCCTGGACGAATGCCGCGCATATCGCCATAGGGCATGAAGAGCAGATTGTTGTCGCGAAAACCCACAACTTCAGCGGCAATGCCTTGTTCAGTAAAGGTTCCTGTGTCTGGCATCATGTGGCAAACGGCACCTAAAGGCGCGCGCAATCCACTACCTTCAGCCACAAGGCCCACCACTTTACTTACCTTACCAAAAATTTGTAAGGGACTGGCATTTTCTAAGAGCTGACGGCAGGTGCCGGGGTCTAGCTTCATGCCTTATCCTTTATGATTTTTCCATGCCCATAAAAATCTGCCTCGTCTAAAATTTCTCTTTCTTCCTTAGAGCGAGGAGTTAACACGGGAGGTGGAGGCAAGTCGTCCCCGAGGAGTTCATCTTCCAATTCTTGCATGGTGGGTGCAAGCTTGGGCGCAAGCATGCTTTCCATGAGTTCTTCATCGGTGGGTTCAGATGCTGAAGCTGTATGATCTGCGCTGTGTTCGCTTGCGGATTGCATGGGAGAAGGCGTGGAAGGCTCATCAAAAGTAACACGTGCCGGTGCTGCCATGGGGGGAGTAAGCTCCGACGCAGCCATGGGAGGCATTTCGGTGGAAAAGTTCATGTCGGCTGCATCTTGCACCACCTGCTCAGGCGACATATGTTGTGCAAAGGCAGGATCTTGCTCAAAAGATTCTGCGTTGAATTGCTCTTGCACAAAATTTTTCATCTCAAAATTTTCTGCCATCTGTTCTTGTGTCACGTCACTTTGAGCCCAAGGTTGCTCCAAAGGCGTGCCATCAGCCGCTAAAGGAGCATCTTCTCCCATATGCACTGTGTCGGGATGATCTAAAAACTCTGCAGGAGGGCCTTCAGAATCTTCTGGCTCTTCGGGGCTTGGTTCAGGTGGAGCGGGAGTCATGGCCTGAACCTGCGCTATTTCATGCTCCACCGTTTGGTGCACATTTTCCAGAGCCTCGGCATCGGCCACAGATTCTTGTAAGGAAAGATGCTGTACTATATTTTCCACCATTTCCAGATAATTGGCCACGCGGCTGTCCACAGTGCCAGTTTGGCTTTCGGCTATGATGTCACCGGGTTCCAATTGTGGATCCGGAGAAATTTTCCACATGCCAAGGTCTGGATTTTTTTCTTTGGCAGCGGCAAAAAGATCGGAAACCACGGGCTCATCTTCGGGATTCACGCGCAAGGTGATGGAACGCCTGTCATCCAAATGACGTATGGCTTCCAAAAGCATATGCTCCACAATTTTTTCATGGCGCTCAGAAAGGGCAAGGCAGGTGCCGTGCTTGATGCTGGCTTTGGTTATATCCACCAATTGCGCGCGCCAATGGGCAAATATATGCATGCATTGCGCTTCGATGACGTGTAAGACGCCGGCCACAGAAGAACCCATGGCCATGCGGAAATTTTGTAATTCTTCTTGAGCTTGAGCTAGGCCTGCTTGAAAGCCTTCTTCGTGGGCGGCGTTACGAATATGCGTGGCATTATCAAGCTCAGCTTGCGCACTGTGACGTATTTCTTGAGCTTGGTTACGCGTATCTTCTGCGGCGGCATAGGTTGCTTTGACTTCTGCGCGAATGCGTTCAGCGTCGCGTTCGGCTTCTTCAAGAACGCTTTGTCTTTCTGTATAGGCCTCCCCAAGAATTTCTCTGGCTCTGTCTATGGCTTTAAGACGGACCTTTTCTAAATAGTCTTGTTGGCTTCTTTGATTCCATTGCTCCTGACGAGAGGCCGCCTGCATGGCATCTAGCTTGCTTACGCTAGATTCGCGGCTGGCATCCAAGAATATGGTGCCCCATGTTTTTTTTTCGTCAGAACTCATGGCTAAATAAATACGTCGCTGCTGCCACGGTTAATGGTGACTTTGCCTTCTCCTTCGAGGCGACGCACAATTCTAACAATGGTTTGCTGTGCAGATTCCACATCGGCAAGGCGAGTGGGGCCCATGTATTCCAATTCTTCGCGAATCATATTGGAGGCACGCTCAGACATATTTCTGAAGAACTTGTCTTTCAGTTCATCGGAAGCACCGCGCAAGGCCATGGTGAGATCTTCGTTGGATACTTCTTTAAGCACTTCGCGCATGCTCTTATCATCAAGACTGCGACAGTCGTCAAATACGAACATAAGGTTACGAATATCTTCAGCAAGCTGGGCGGAATCTTCTTCGATTTCCGAGAGCACTTCTTCTTCGGTGGCGCGGTCCACGGCGTTGAGGATTTCGGCCACAGCGGCGGTACCACCCACTTTTTTGCCTTCCTTGCCGCCCATGGCAATGAGCTGACTTTGTAGAACTCTGTCTACTTCTATGAGCATGTCGGCAGGCACGGCTTCAAGGTTGGCTAAACGTAAGAGTACTTCTGCACGCACGCCGGCAGGTAAATTTGTAAGGAGATTAGCCGCTTGATCAGGGTGTAAATGCCCAAGGATAAGAGCCAATGTTTGTGGGTGCTCGTTGCGCAAAATTTGTGCTAAAAGACGAGGGCTTACGGACTCAAGCTCACGGAAAGGAGCCGGGCCTGTATTTAAATTGAGGGCATCCATGATATATTTGGCCGTTTCTGAGTCCACGTTTTTGACCAGCATGCGGCGCAAAATTTCGGAACCGCCGGAAATCATGTCTACGCCTTCCACCAAGGCTGTATGAAATTCACGCATGATTTCTTCCACAACTTCCTTGGGTACGGGCTCAAGATTTACAATGGCTTTGGAGATGGTGGCAATTTCTTGACGGTCCATGCGCTTGAAGACGTCTGAGGTGAATTTATCCCCCATCGCCAACAAGAGTACAGCGATTTTTTCTTGACCGGTTAACTCCATTTGCCTCTCCTTTCTAGCCAATATATCTAAAGAATTTTGTCGTCATTTTCTTGGCGCCATGATGCACACAAAATCTGTGGGCAGCGCAAAGGGTGTTTATTCTCGCAGGGCTTTTAGGCTTTGTCAAGCCAACTTCGCATAATGGAGATGCTTTGGTCCCAATGTTTTTCTGACAACTGAAAAAGGCGCAACTTAAGTTCTTCCACACGGTGCGTGGTTTCTTTTTGCTTTTTGCGCCAATTCCTTACTTCTTCTAAGGCGTTGGCATCACCAGCTATGGCTTGCTCAAGGGCTTTATGCACGGATTCGTTCGCCATCTTTAATCCATCCTCTCATGATAACAATTACTTGATCCATATGTTGTTCTGATAAATTGAAGATGTTAACACG
>CAYJHD010000112.1:0-5782 GCA_964370015.1 uncultured Desulfovibrionaceae bacterium
GACCAAAGACGGGAGGCCTGGGGGATGACGACCCCCGGGCCGGTCTGAAAAGACCATTGGTCAGCTTTAACAGTCAAGATTATTAGTAACAGTGAACATGCGGCCCGACGAAACCAGCCGCGTGCCCCTAAGACACCATGGTAAAAAGATACTCCCTTTTGGGGGGATATTTCAAAATACCACACCTTGTAATGACGACGAAACAATATCAAGGTATCAACAGCATACTTAGGGAGAGAAAGAAGAAGTTATCTAGGTAACCCCCTTTGGGGGAAATTAAAGACTTAAAAGCGCCAAGCGAGCCGCTTCTTGCTCAGCTCTTTTTAAACTTTGTCCGCTTGCTTGGAAACTTTTTCCTTGCGGGAGAGTTAGGCAAACTTGATACACTTTAGCATGCTCTGGCCCAGAACTACTTTGCAGCACATAGACCGGACGGTCCTTGTGCAAACGTTGTATAACCTCTTGGAGTTGTGTTTTATAATCTTTGCGAAGATTTTGACTAGCCTGCTCTGGCCAGTGTTTGGAAAAAATACGTAAAACAACTGCATAGGCAGCTTCATAACCACCATCTTCAAATATAGCACCAAGTACGGCTTCAAAAGCATCACTGAGTACTGTATCCCTTTGTCTCCCCCCTTGGCTTTCTTCCCCACGTCCTAAACGCAAGTGCTTATCGATATGCAATTCTTTGGCAAGCATCGCAAGACTTTTCGCCGACACCAATGAAGAACGAACCTTGGTCAAATCACCTTCTCTGGCCTCGGGAAAACGAGTGAAAAGTGCCCATGATACACAAAGCTCTAAAACAGCATCACCAAGAAATTCTTGCCGTTCATTATGCATACCAACGCTTTTATTCTCGTTGGCAGCAGAACTGTGGGTAAGAGCCTTTTGTAAATACTCAAGACGTGAAAACGTGTACCCAAGCTTTTCTTGTAAATCTAAATACTCCGCCATAGACTACCTCATTATCTTTACTTTACTCAGTATCACCTAGGTATACGCTCTCTCATGAAAATGCAAGCAACAAATACCTAACTTCGACTTTTAGTGCCGCCCAGTACATATACACACCCTCTTACTATTTATATCTAGAGAAATTGCCCTCTCAAAACAGTGAACTCTACGCGAACGACATTTTTTACCTTGACACTTAGCCCTGCTATGTCTACCTAGAAGAACATTATTTGTAAGGAGAGTTCTATGGCTCAAGATATTCGTTTGTTCAAATTGGTCACAGGTGAAATTGTCATCGGAAAATACGATGCAGAAAAAGATGTGCTTCATGAAGTTGCTACATTGCAAAGCGTTCCTGCACAACAAGGTGGAGTACAAATGATGCTTTTGCCATACGGTATCCCCTTTGAAAATACTTTGTGCGGTAACATTGAAGGTAAACATTTCTTATATCGTTACACTGAAACACCCCAAGAAATTAAAGATAAATACTTAGAAGTTTCCATTAACATTTCCACCAATGGTGGACTTGGTAAATTACAATTTGGCCAACCTGCCGCCAAAAGCAATCTTATTAAGTAGCTTTACTACGCTCTTATAATTATAAACTCTGCCAGAAAATGCACCTGTAGATTTTGGCAGAGTTTTTTAACCTCTTCGTAGCATAAACTCATCCTTATACATCTATAAACCACAAAACACTTGAACTCTCACAAGGAAAGTATCGCTACGTAAAACTTTCCTGTTATTTCGCCCTAAGGATTATACCATGCGTGAATTATTACCCCTGCTCCCAAGACCCAGCCGCTATTTAGGCATTGAAGAAGGCGCCGTTCATAAAGATGCTACCACGTGCTCTTTGCGCATAGCTTTAGCCTTCCCCGATACCTATGAAGTGGGTATGTCCTACCTTGGGCAAAAAATTCTCTCCAATATTCTTAACAGTCGTGAAGACTGGTGGGCGGAGCGCGTCATGACCCCATGCCGCGAAACAGCTGCCATTTTACAAGAGCATACTACGCCACTGGCCACCTTGGAATCCGACACGCCGCTCTCTCGCATGCACGCCATTGGTTTTTCCTTAACTCATGAATTAGCCTATACTAATATCCTCTACATGCTTGACCTTGGGCATATTCCCTTACGTGCAAAAGATCGCGGTGACGATCTTTTCACCTACCCCATCATCATAGCAGGCGGCGGCGCCACATTAAGCGCAGAACCCATAGCTCCTTTCATGGATTTGATGGTGCTTGGCGAAGGCGAAGAAGTGCTGGTAGATATTTGCGCTTTACTTGAGCAAGCTAGAAATGAAAAGTGGAGTCGTAGCCAATTCCTTAAGGAAGCACGTCACATCCATGGTGTTTATATCCCTTCACTTTTTACAGAAAATTCCGACGGAACACTCACGCCGCAATTAAGCGATTACACCAAAGTATATCGCCGAGTAGTGGCCGATTTAAGCAAAGTTCCCTACCCTGTTCAGCAGGCTGTGCCCATTGGCGCAGTACATAATAGATTATCTTTAGAAATTGCACGCGGTTGCACGCGCGGCTGTCGTTTTTGCCATGCGGGGATGGTGTATAGACCTGTACGAGAGCGCCCTTTACCCGAAATTAAAAATATTTTGGAAGACTGTCTTAAAGGTACGGGATTTGACGAGATTTCTTACCTATCCCTCAGCACGGGAGATTTTTCTGCCTTAAAGACCCTTTTCATGGATACAGTGGATCGCTGTGCTCAGGAACAAATTTCCGTATCTCTACCTTCTTTGCGCGTGGGCTCCATCGACGACAGCATTATGCAACGCATGGCTGGCATTCGCCGCACAGGCGCCACGCTAGCTCCCGAAGCAGGCAGTCAACGTTTACGTGATGTTATCAATAAAGGCATTAGCGAAGAAGAATTGCTCCTGCACATACAAAAACTCGTGGAACACGGCTGGCAACAAGTAAAATTATACTTCATGATTGGACTGCCCACAGAAACATATGAAGATCTCGACGCCATTGTGGAACTGTGCCGTAAAGTGCGTGACATTGCCGGACGCGGTGGCCCTCGCTTACAAGTAACAGCAGCCATTTCTCCTTTTGTACCCAAGCCCTTCACACCTTTCCAATGGGTAGAACAAATTTCCATGGAAGAAATTCATAAACGTATTTACTATTTGCGTGACCAATTTAAGCAAAATAAAGGGCTTAAAATGCGCTGGCATGAGCCAAGTATGAGCCATCTTGAAGGAATCATGTCTCGCGGAGACAGAAAATTGGCCGATGTCATAGAAAAAGTATACCATAAAGGTGGTGTTTTCTCTGCATGGGTAGAAGGCTTTAGCCTCATTCCTTGGCAAGAAGCCATGGAAGAATGCGGCTTAAAAGCAGAAGATTATATTGCCGCACGCCCCATGGGAGAACCTTTGGTATGGGATCACCTCGATTGCGGCATTAGCCCTGAATATTTCCAAAAAGAAATGGAACGCGCTCTAGCGGAAAAAGTTACCGCCGACTGTCGCTACAATACCTGCCGCCAATGTGGTGTTTGTGACACCAAGGCCGGCCCATCACGCTTACCTAAACTAGATGGCGAAAAAATCAATAATATTCTCAACTTGCCTCAGCGTGATCAAGAGGCACATAAGCCACGTCTTGATGAAGAAGGCAGACTTATCTGTCCTCCGCGCACCAAGGCCGCACCACCAGCCATAGCCAAGGGGCTCACAGTTAAAGCTGTGGAATACCGCATCTGGCATAGCCGCAAAGATCGCTCAGCCTTTTTAAGCCAATTGGAATTACAGGCCATTTTAGAGCGCTGTTTACGCCGTGCAGGATTACCCATGACCTTTTCTCAAGGCTTTCATCCACTGCCGCTCATATCTTTTGGACGTGCCCTACCCGTGGGTGTGGGAAGCCAAGCAGAATGGTTTGCCATTACGCTACGCCAACATTTGGACCCAGCCACCGTCATGGAAAAATTGCAAGCCCATCTCCCCCAAGGCATGGATATGATTTGTGTGATGCCCACCAATAAGGCTGGACGCACAGAACAAGCCACACAAGAAAATTTCTGCCTAACTTTTAAAAATCTTGAAATAACCATGGACAAGTTCTTCCAAACATGGCAAAATTTCCTTGAATTGGAAGAATTCTTGTGGACCCGTGACACTAAAAAAGGCCCTCGTACCACCGATATACGAGCCTTGATTAGTCATTCACAGCTGGATAAAGAACAAGGAAAAATCCACTTTACCACCGATTGGCAACAAGGGTACCTATCTCCCTTGTCTCTTGTTTTGGCCTTGCTTGGACAAGACAGTTTAACCTCTTTTTATTTGGAAAAAACGGAGCAAGTATTTGCAGATGGGAGCAAATATCCTCCGATGCCTTGAGGTATTTATGGCCACCAGAAGCGTGTTTACAGAGGATATTCCTTTTGCTCTTCGCCTAAAATCTTTGACCAATGAAGAATTGCTAGATATTTGGGCTGAAACACAAGAGCTTGAAAGGGTGTTGCGTGAGGAATGGGGGGCAGACGTAGAGCTGGCCTATGAGTATGAAAAACACATTATTTTAGAATTACAATCGCGCCATTGTAAAAAGCGTTTTGCGCCTAAACAATGTATGAGTGTGTAAACAACGCTGTTCATATCAGTTATTGAAAAGGGATATACCGAGGTATATCCCTTTTTTTGTGGAAAAGAAAAACCACCAGCTAGGCTGGTGGATTCTTACTTATAAAAACGTACAAAGATTATTACCGTTTTTGCATATATCAATCATCATACAAAAAACTATTCCCACACTAAGGCTGCCCACTCCCCTTCCACGATCATTTGCGCTGGGGGTAGACCTTGCGCAGTATATGCAGCTTCCACATCTTGAGCTTGTACTTCAAGCAAACCAGAAAGAATGAGACACGCACCTTCTTTACGTAATTTTACAAGCTCAGGAGCCAATTCTTTTAAAGGCCTGGCTAAAATATTGGCTAGCACCACATCAAAAGTACGCCCTTGCACCGCTTCCACGGACCCTAACACCACATCAAAACCTTGCTTTTGCGTAGCATCATACATGCCTACAGCATTTAACTCTCTATTCTCAATGGCGTTATCCACTGCCAATTGATCAATATCTGTACCAATGCCATACAAATTATAGTGACAACAACCAAGCCCCAAAATACCGGAACCTGTGCCAAGATCTAAAAACTCCATACCAGCTTTAACACGCCCACTGTCCAATAAATCCGAAAGAACTCGCAAGCATAACGCTGTGGTACTATGATGCCCAGTTCCAAAGGCGGATTTGGGCTCAATGATAACGGCTTGACGCCCTTCCAAATCAGTACTCTCTTGAAGCCAAGGCGGTAAAACCATAAAACGTGAACCGCAAGCGATGGGAGTAAAATACTCTCTCCAGGCTTCTGTCCAGTCTTTTTGCGGAATTTCACTCATGCTGATGTCGGCCATGGGAACGGCAACGCGCACGGCCTCAGCCAAACCATCTAAAAACTCTTTACTTTCACAATGAATGCAAAAACGAGTTTCACCTGTGGCTAAACTTTCTTCTTCCCAACCAAAAGAAATATGTAAGGCCAATAGACCCCATAAAATTTCTACGGATTCCTCTTCCACGGTAATATAACAACGATGTAATATGTTCATGGCTTTGGCCTATCGCGGACGGGAGAAAGTGTCAAGACTATCAACTAAAAACAGAAAAGAAAGACATGACAACAATATCTAGTCGATGCTTAAAAACGTATTTTCATACATTTTTAAGAAAGGCACGCTCACTCCAAACACCCCTTTCGGGGACGCCAGAAGTAA
>CAYJHD010000113.1:0-5723 GCA_964370015.1 uncultured Desulfovibrionaceae bacterium
CAAAACTCTTGCCCTTATAAGTAATCTCAGCCATTCTTGTCCTCCTTGGACATTTACTTAACATTTATCCCAACGTGACGTTGGTATACCAACTACCCTACAGTCAATCTGAGGATAGAAAACCTCGACAAACGAGATGTGCTTACGCACCATAACTGAAAAGTTTAATTGCCACATTATCCACAAAATGGCAAGCCGCTTGGCCAACTTTTTTATGAGTATTTTGCAATTTTTCGTGATAACTTTTCAAATCCACACACTTAGCCATGTATTTTATGGCTAGTTCCAGTACAAAAGATTATGCTCTTTTTCAAAAGTGTCAAGTAGTGTTTTTTGTTCTGCCTCTGTGGCAAGGGGCTCAATACGAATAAAAACAACTTTTTCACCGGACTTTACGTTGGTGTCCGTCAATATGGAAATAATGTTAACATTATGTGCAACAAAAGTATCTAAAATAGGACGCAAGGCACCCACTTTTTCTTCTAAGCCAAAGGCCATGAACAGGCTATTTTGACGAGCACCGGTAATATTAATGAGCACTCTAAAAATATCGTGGTCAGAAATAATACCCACAAGCCTGTCATTTTCCGTCACGGGAAAGCCACCAAAAGCTTTTTCTTCCATGAGGATGGCTACTTTTTCAATATTATCATCGGGGCTTACACATATGGGATTGATGGTCATGATGGATTTAATTTTCAATTCAGAAAGTAAATACATCATTTCGCGCATATCTAAGGTGGTTGCTTGAGACGGAGATGCGTCTTTAATATCTCTATCAGACACAATACCCACCACATGTCCTTCGGTATCCAACACGGGCAAACGACGAATATTATGGTCTTTCATCAACTTATTGGCCTTTACCACCGAAGTTTCGGGAGTAACCGTAATCACCTCATTGGTCATCCAATGCTTAATGAGCATAGAAGCCTCCTCTATTTTTGTATGCTGACAAGACAAAAAATAGCGCAAGTCATAATCTGACTTATGCCACATTGTCATTGCTATAAATGTGTACTTCACTATATACTCACACAGGACGCGCTTCAAGTGCCCCAGAGTCTTTTTTTATTTTTTTATCCCATACGAGGTTCCCATGTATATATATTGTGACTGCGAAGCCGGCATAAGCGGCGATATGTTCCTTGGTGCATTATGCCATTTGGGCCTTGACCTTGCTCCTTTAGAGGGCATGTTACAAAAGGTGGGTATAGATTGCCAAATTAAAACCTGGCAAGAAAATCGCGCTGCCGGTCCCGGGTTTCGCGTGGATGTGAGCTGGCCAGAGGAGCAACCCCTACGCCATCCATCGGATATAGCCAAAATTTTTTCCGCAGTGGATATTTCTCCTTGGGTACGAGAACAAGCCCTGGCCGTGCTCGACGCCCTTACCCTGGCCGAAGCCCACGCCCATGCCATCCCCAAGGAGCAAGTACATTTCCACGAGGTGGGTGCCATTGATACGGTGGTGGATATTTTAGGGGCTGTATGGGGCCTTGAGCAACTGAGGGTACAAAAAGTAATCTGCTCTGCGCTGCCTTGGTTTACAGGTACGGTGGAATGCGAGCATGGCCTCCTCCCCTTACCGGCACCTGCCACAGCCTTTTTACTTAAAGATAAACCCATCTGTCACACTTGGTCTCGCCATGAATGGCTGAGCAAAAGCGAGCTTGTAACCCCCACCGGAGCTGCTTTGGCTCATGTGCTTGGGCAAAGTTTTGCCCTTCCCCCCAGCGGAACTCGCAGTGGCCTTGGAACAGGTTACGGTTCACGCCAAGCACCCGTAGGTCTACGCCTATGGCTCATACAAGAAGATGACACCATTAAAAGTGATGCAGAGCAAACACAAGAAGACATCCTTCAATTGGAAAGCCATGTGGATCATCTTAATGGTGAAGAACTAGGTGCATGCCTCACAGCCTTAAGTGCCATGCCTGAAGTGGTGGATGTTTTATGGCTTTCCGGCCTTGGAAAAAAGAATCGCCCCAGCGGTCTACTACGCGTTCTTTGCCTTCCAGAACATCATGCTGTGGTGGAACATGCCTTTTTCACCCATACCCATACCTTGGGCATTCGCCATAACCTCCTTAAAAGAACCATTTTACCGCGCACTCAGGGCACCATCACCAGCTCCGCCACCCTTACGGCACTATTGCCGGCCAAAGAATATAGTTTGCACGGACAAACATGGCTACGCCCCGAAAGCGATGCCCTGCAAGAACGCGCCGCCACCCTCCATGTGGGCATGCCGGCTTTGCGCATGTACACTAAGAATAAGGAATAGTTCTTGGACAATATAAGTAATACACACATTTTTTCTTTTGCCCTTGCCGTTTGCGCAGGGGCTTTTTTGCGCTTTACCATCACCACCTTTGTGGGAAATGTTATTATGCGCATATCCCACTCTCCCACCATTTTTCCTTGGGCTGTCATGGTGGTAAATCTTTTGGGCTGTCTGGGTCTTGGGCTAACCATGGGGCCTAGCGAAAATCTTTTTCTTTTAAGCGAAACAGAGAGAGTCATCCTTTTCACAGGTTTTTTTGGATCTTTTACCACCTTTTCCACCTTTATTTTTGATATATATTCGCTATGGATCAAGGCTTATTATAAAGAACTTTTTTTCTTTATTTTTGGACACATAGCTTTCGGTACCCTACTCACTTACGTCGGCTTGTACATTTTTTCTTAAAAAATAATATTGACATTTATTTTCAATTTCAATATAACACCTCATACACTACAGACACGGAGGTGATTATGGCTAAGAAAATAAAAAAAGACATAGTTCAAGCGCCAAAAAATTGGAGCAAAAAGCAGAACAGCATGGCTGTAACACCATCCGCCTGCAGTACTTGTAGCGACCCTTGCTTGTGCGCCAACTGCCCAAAACGCATACTTATTGTAGGCGGAATTGAACGTATGGAACCCCTTTATCGCGAAGCCATTGAAGCTAAAGGGCACATATTTGAATATCATGCTGGTCACTTGCGCAAAGGTGGTAACAAGTTAGAAAATTGCTTACTCAGGGCTGATATGGTTCTCTGCCCTGTCAATTGCAATAGTCATTCTGCATGCTTGCAAGTGAAGAGCCTGTGCAAGAAGCATAAGAAGAATTTGCACATCATGAAAAATTTTAGCATCTCTGCCATTGAACGTACTTTAAGCATGGGAACTGAAGTACGCACAGCCTAGAGCTTCAACCTGAGTAGCACACCTCACTAATATGTGCATATTTTTGTTTAAATGGAAAACTCACTATAGCAACTCCATACCAAGCCCTCTACGCCCTTCCTTCGTAGAGGGCTTACCCATTTAAACCTTTCAAACACTCTCCCCCAAAGTTATTTTTTGATAACCAAGCCTTTAACCTACGAAGTCACATCGTTTCACTTTTCCATAATACAGTAAATTAACAAGAAAAACCGCGCTACGACACTTGACGTTCACACATTCCAGATTTATCTTTATGTATGTTTGTTTGCATAATTTTTAACCAAAAAGACCAGGAGAACCTTACTCCAGTAAGGTTTATATGAGGTAGGCCTTTTTGTAAGGAGAATTTTATGTTTAAGACCATGATTTTGGGTCAAAAGTATTCTCGTGAGGCGTATAAAGACACAGAAAATGAATTACGAGTGAAGCTTTTTGAATTACAAAGGCAGTGTGAAGAATATAAAGTTTCGGTTCTTATAACCATTTTAGGAGTTGATGGCTCTGGTCGTGGGGATTTGGTTAATACCTTATCGTCTTGGGTAGATACAAAGAAATTAAGCAATCATACTTTTTGGAAAACCAATGAGGCCGAAACCTCACGCCCCGACGCATGGCGCTATTGGCTAAAACTCCCAGCCTATGGTGAATTTGGTATCTTTTTTGGCGGCTGGTATGATGAGGTTATCCGCAAGGCATCCTATGGCGAGCTTGATACCGCTGAATTACATAGTTCCATGCATAGCCATGTGCAATTTGAGCGTAACTTATCGGCCAACGGCTATGCTTTAACCAAATTTTGGCTACATTTAGGCCAAGAAGAACACAGCAAACGCCGCAAGGCACGACAAAAAGAACAAGGTGTTTGCCGCTTTACTCCTTACGATAAGCATAGCGAAGAAAAATATCATCAACTTATTTCCACCGTATCCGACACCATCACCATGACCGATAGAGACTATGCCCCATGGTATGTCATTGACGCGCATGATAAGAGATTTTGCCATGTGTCAGTGGCACGCGCCATCATTGCTCATGTGGAAAGTGTTTTGGAAGCCAAAAAAGCTGAAAAAAACATTAAAGAAAGCCCTGCATTGGAAGAAGCTCTCAAAGCAGATTCCTCCGTCACCATGCTCGATCGCCTTGATATGTCCTTAAGCCTTGAGCGTGAGGAATACAAAAAAGAGCTCAAAAAATTACAGTCTGAAGTTTTTCAGCTGACATTTAAAGCCTATCAGCAAGGTATTTCCTCCACATTGACATTTGAAGGCTGGGATGCCGGTGGCAAAGGTGGCACCATTCGTCGTTTATCCTCCGCTGTGGATGCACGCATAACACGCATTATCCCTGTGAGTGCCCCCACAGACGAAGAACTAGCTCACCATTATTTATGGCGTTTTTGGCGCCATGTACCCATGGCAGGGCATGTGACCATCTACGACAGAACATGGTATGGTCGTGTTCTTGTGGAAAGAGTTGAGAAATTTGCTAAGCACCACGAATGGAAAAGAGCTTATGCAGAAATCAATAACTTTGAAGAGCAATTGGTGAACAAAAAAAATATTCTCTTAAAATTTTGGCTACATATAAGCAGTGAAGAACAACTTGCTCGCTTCAAAGAAAGGGAAAATACCCCTTGGAAAAACTATAAACTCACCGATGAAGATTGGCGCAATCGCGAGAAGGCCGATGACTATAAAGTGGCCGCCGATGAAATGTTCATGCGTACCAACACAAGCTACGCCCCTTGGCATATCATTCCAGCCAACTCTAAATACTATGCACGAATACAAGTGTTGAAAATTTATCGAGACGCGCTTTTACAAGCGCTTGGAAATAACGAGCAAGCGCCTAAGTGCGGCATAAAAAAGAAAAAATAGGCTCTAGCACCCAAAAATTTTATAGAAACCTCCTGCCACTGGAGGAGGTCAGAGTGCTGGCACAGTTTACTGGGGGAGAACATTTTTTAAAAAAAGGTTCTCCCCCCAGTCCCGTTTCACTCTCTATTCCCGTAAGGCTCGCAAACTCGCCAACGGGAACACTACGCGCCCTTTGGGTAGGCCCTTCCAAAAAACTTTAATTGCGACGTATGCTTATCTTTGGATGTAAAATCTAAACGCAAGGCAATTTTTAAAATAATGGCTTGATAGTGTTCATTTAAAAAAATTGAAGCGTAGTTCATAAAAATTTACCCTAGGGTTTGTCATTGATCGGGCCTCCTGTCATCAGCGGGAGGCTTTTTTTCCACAAAAAAAGGGAGAAACACAAGGTCTCTCCCTTCATAAAATCTTTTAAGAAGCAGTATTACATGGTGGAGCCGGAAGCTGCACGTTGCATTTTTACTTCTACTTTTTCTGTGAGGCTTTCATAGTACTCGCGTAAAATTACGAGGCACTCATCGCGACCGAAGTGATCTGGAATCTCTGCGCCTTCGGAAAGCATCTTACGAAGCTTGGTACCAGAAAGGATAACGCGATCGTCTTTGCCATGAGGGCAAGTACGCATGGAAG
>CAYJHD010000114.1:0-5712 GCA_964370015.1 uncultured Desulfovibrionaceae bacterium
CCACATAAATAACTTTATCGGGTAAGGATAAACCGCCGCCTTCACGAGAAATAAGAGAACCGCCATCATCCCATGCCAAAGAAGTGGCACATTGATTGAACATTTTAATACATTCAATGGTGGCATCATCTAAAAGGCTTGGGTTCATGCGACAGGCAGAACCGGAAGCACCGGCAAGAGCCAAGAACAAGCGCGAACGACGGCTGGCCAGCGGTGCAAAAAAGCTAATATCCACAGGCAATTGTGGCGGAGCCAAGTTAAAGCCTGTACGCTTAGCCATGCCTTCTTCGGGCTTAGCAGAGAAAGTGATTTCCTGCATAAGGGCAAAAAGCTGGTGAATGATACGCGGATCGCGTGTCATTTGCGTAGCGCCCTTTTCCCAAGAAGCGCGTAACTCTTTTTCTTCCTTAGGTGCCATATGGCCGGCTTTGCTGCGCATTCTGTCCAAAATATTACAGCGGCGTGCGAGCATTTTGAGCAAATCCCTATCCATGGTCATGATGGTTTCACGCAATGGGGGGCGCTTCATGGGGCGCTTGCGATCTCTATCTTCGCGATTAAAACGAGGACGATCTCCATAAGATGCGTAGCCTTGTCCTTCTGCGGCAGGGGCATTGCCCTGTTCGCCAGTGGGGGCATCGGCATTTTCAGAGGCTGCTTCACGCTGAGCGCCTTCTTCGCCATGGAAATTTTGCTCAGTGGTATTACTGTAGGCATAACCAAATTCGGTGTAGCCTTCGGTAATATCTTCGCGATTAAATTCTGGGCGTTCAAAGCTAGGCTGTTGCAGATGTGTATCTACAGGCTTGCCATCAAAGGAATCTTGAGCATACGCATTTTGTTCGCCCTGATTACGTTGTTCAAAACGTTCAAAGCCGGGGCGTGAGCCACGATCTCTGTCTTCAAAGCGTGGACGACGCTCGCCGCCTTCAAAATCGCGGCGCGGACGACGGTCTCTGTCTTCAAAACGAGGACGACGATCATCGCGATTAAAATCTGGGCGAGGACGGCGGTCTCTGTCTTCAAAACGAGGGCGACGATCATCGCGGTTAAAATCTGGGCGTGGACGGCGCTCGCCACCATCAAAGTCTTGACGAGGGCGGCGATCTCTGTCTTCAAAGCGCGGACGGCGATCATCGCGATTAAAATCTGGGCGCGGACGACGCTCTCCGCCTTCAAAGTCTTGGCGTGGGCGACGGTCTCTGTCTTCAAAACGAGGGCGACGTTCTCCGCCATTAAAGTCTTGGCGTGGGCGGAAAGGTCTGCCGCCGTCGCGAGATCCGTCACGGGAACCTTCTCTGGAACCATCACGGAATCCACCGTCTCTGCCTCTATCATTAAAGGGACGGCCACCACTACGGGCGCCATCTCTGCCCCCATCTCTGTCTGGACGAGAGGAAAAACGTGGCTTTCTATCGCCATCTTCTTGATAGGAGCGGGGCTTTCTGTC
This sequence comes from uncultured Desulfovibrionaceae bacterium, assembly GCA_964370015.1. Lineage (GTDB taxonomy): Bacteria > Desulfobacterota > Desulfovibrionia > Desulfovibrionales > Desulfovibrionaceae > CAYJAD01. The sequence goes on from CAYJHD010000114.1 coordinate 1,451, forward strand.
GCCAAAGTCAGGGCGTGGACGGCGTGGTCTGTCTTCGCCATCAAAGCGCGGCTTTCTGTCGTAATTTCCGCGATTTTGGCCGTCAAAGGATCTGCCTCCAGATTCTTGTCCGGGTCTGTCGTCGCGGGAGCCGCGGAAGGTGCGAGGAGCACGCATGGGGCGGCGTGGACCACGATCGTCGCTAAAGCGATCTTTTTTATTGCGGTCAAAGGACCTTTCTCTGTTGTCGCTCTGCGAGCTGTTGTCACGTTTTTTTTCAGAGCCGGAAAAGTTTTGATCTTTCTGACCTTTGTGGTCTTTTTGATCTGGGCGCTGTGAGTTTTGGTGTTCCATGCTTGTTCCCTATGCTAAATATTGTTTCCCTCATGTAGCTTGAAAAGCTTTGATAAGCAAGCAGCAATACTGCCCCTAAGGCAGAAATATGGCGTATTTTTTTATATATTGTGAAAAATGGGTCAAATTCAAGTCTAGCTTGTTTAACTATTTAAAATTATAATATATTTTTAATCCCAAGCTTTTTTGTATGACATTTTTGTAAAAAGGAAGCCCCCTATCTATACAAGCCTAGGGCACTGTGCTATAGTAGTTCTTATGGATTACCCTTATTTTTTTTCTCCAGTGTAACAAAGGATATAGAGACGTATTTTTTCGTTACATGAGGGAGAAATTTCAAAAAGGGGTAGACAAAGATACAAGCTTTTAGTAAGGTTTAATCAAGTGGTGCGGACTTTGTGAAAAAAGGTGCTAGCTCGAAACTTCCAAAAGCTCCCTGCCACACTAGTTTACGGTTTACTCAGTTACAAATAGTTTTAGGTTTACATTTTCATTGGGTGGAACCCACAAAAGGCTGGACTTAACCAACCTTTTTAGGCTCCATCGGGTGAAAGACTTTCCCCGCTTAGATATGGATTTTGCAAATAACCTGTAAAGTTGGAGGATACGTATGCCGACGTTTGTCGATCCGTCAAAATGTGACGGCTGTAAGGGTGGCGAAAAGACTGCTTGTATGTATATTTGCCCCAACGACCTCATGATCCTCGATTCCGAGGAAATGAAGGCGTATAACCAAGAACCTGACGCATGTTGGGAGTGTTATTCCTGCGTAAAGATTTGCCCACAAGGTGCAATCACTGCGCGTCCCTACGCTGACTTTGCACCCATGGGCGGTACTTGTATCCCCATGCGTTCTGCAGACTCCATCATGTGGACTGTAAAGTTCCGTAATGGTAACGTGAAGCGTTTCAAATTCCCCATTCGTACTACCCCAGAAGGTTCCATTAAACCTTTCGAGGGTTACGGTGAACCTGCCAATCTTGAAGACGAATTGTTGTACACCGAAAGCGCTCTTGTTGAGCCCATCAAGTACAACACCGAAGCTACACAAATTGGCGAAGGTGACAAATCTGCCACAGAAATGGAACACGGCCGCTAGGCAGTGCCCCCCCAAACAAGTGCGAATTAAGGAGATACTGTTATGCCGATGATTCCTGTTAAGGAAAGTGTGAGAGGTGTTGCCATCGCAGAACCTGTAGTGAAAGAACATCAGGTTGATATCCTCATGGTAGGTGGTGGTATGGGTTGTTGCGGTACTGCTGTTGAAGCAGTTCGCTGGGCCGATAAGTTTGCCCCAGATTTAAAGATTATGTTGGTTGACAAAGCTACCTTAGAGCGTTCCGGCGCCGTAGCTCAAGGTCTTTCAGCTATCAATACCTATATTGGTAAAAACACTGCAGATGATTACGTGCGCATGGTTCGTACAGACCTTATGGGTATTGTACGCGAAGACTTGATCTTCGACCTTGGCCGTCACGTAGACGATTCCGTGCATCTTTTCGAAGATTGGGGTCTTCCCTGCTGGATTAAAGATGAGCATGGCCACAACATGGACGGCGCTGCAGCTAAAGCTGCTGGCAAAAGCCTTCGTAATGGCGATGACCCAGTGCGTTCCGGCCGTTGGCAAATCATGATCAACGGTGAATCTTACAAGTGCATCGTGGCAGAAGCTGCCAAGAACGTACTTGGTGAAGAACGCATCATGGAGCGTATCTTTATCGTGAAGCTTTTGCTCGACGATAAAATCCCCAACCGTATTGCCGGTGCTGTGGGCTTCAACCTTCGTGAAAACGAAGTACACATCTTCAAAGCCAATGCCATGGTTGTGGCAGCTGGCGGTGCGGTAAACGTATATCGTCCTCGCTCCACCGGTGAAGGTCTTGGCCGCGCTTGGTATCCTGTATGGAACTCCGGTTCTACATACACCATGTGTGCTCAAGTTGGCGCCGAAATGACCATGATGGAAAACCGTTTCGTGCCTGCACGTTTCAAAGACGGTTACGGCCCAGTAGGTGCATGGTTCTTGCTCTTTAAAGCAAAAGCCACCAACGCCAAAGGCGAAGACTACTGCGTGACCAACTCCGCCATGCTCAAGCCTTACGAAGATCGTGGCTATGCTAAGGGCCACATCATTCCTACATGCTTGCGTAACCACATGATGCTTCGCGAAATGCGCGAAGGTCGCGGTCCTATCTACATGGACACCAAGACTGCCTTGCAAAACACCTTCGCCACTTTGAACGAAGAGCAACAAGGTCACCTTGAGTCCGAAGCATGGGAAGACTTCCTCGACATGTGCGTAGGCCAAGCAAACCTTTGGGCTTGTATGAACATTCAGCCTGAAGAAATTGGCTCCGAAATCATGCCGACTGAACCTTACCTCTTAGGTTCTCACTCCGGTTGCTGCGGTATCTGGGTTTCTGGTCCCGACGAGAAGTGGGTACCTGAAGACTACAAAGTACGCGCAAGCAATGGTAAGATCTACAACCGCATGACCACCGTTGAAGGTTTGTGGACATGTGCTGACGGTGTTGGCGCATCTGGTCACAAATTCTCCTCCGGTTCGCACGCAGAAGGCCGTATTTGCGGTAAGCAAATGGTTCGCTGGTGCATCGACCATAAGGACTACACTCCTTCTTTCAAGGAAACTGCTGATGAGTTAACCAAACTTATCTATCGTCCTTACTATAACTACTTGGCCGGCAAAGACGCTTCTACCGACCCAGTGGTTAACCCCAACTACATCACACCAAAGAACTTCATGATGCGCTTAATCAAGTGCACCGACGAATACGGCGGTGGTGTATCTACTTACTACACAACTTCCGGCGCGTTGCTTGCAACTGGTTTCCATTTGCTTGGCATGCTTGAAGAAGACTCCTACAAATTGGCCGCTCGTGACCTTCACGAATTGCTACGTTGCTGGGAAAACTATCACCGCTTATGGACTGTACGTTTACACATGCAGCACATTCGCTTCCGTGAAGAATCCCGTTACCCCGGCTTCTACTACAGAGCCGACTTCATGGGCCTTGACGATGCAAAGTGGAAGTGCTTTGTTAACTCCAAGTACGATCCTGCTACTGGTGAAACCAAGCTCTTCAAGAAGCCTTACTATCAAATCATCCCTACTGAATAATAGGGTGCTCATTTGGGATTTTCCCTCGCCTGTCTTCGCAAGAGGGCAGGTTGAGGGGGAACCCTCATGCAGCCTCAAAGCGCAGTAGAGGACCTATGCCATCATTATATATAGGGTGGCTTTGATAGGCATTGATTGTAAGGGCGGCATTGGTCGCCTTTTTTACTTCCATGCTGTAAATGGCACAGCCTTTGGCTGAGCTTTTCTGGCCTTTTTTTGTGTAAAGGCTTTGCTTAAACAGTATGGAAATCAATAGCACTTGAAGTTGACATGTTTCATGCCAACTTTTGAAAGGCACACCTGCTTTGGCACGCAACAGCGCAAATACATGGGCTGGTGCCTTGGCAGTGGTTGTCTGCTATCGCAGTCAACATAGTAATTTTAAATGAAATTACTATAACGCAGGGAGGATATATAGGATGTCCAACTCCATCCTCGTCGTGGGCGGCGGCTTTTCTGGCCTCACCGCTGCCATAGAAGCGGCGGAACTGGGCTATGATGTCTACATTGTAGAAAAAAGCCCCTTTCTAGGCGGAAGAGTGGCGCAGCTCAATAAATACTTTCCTAAACTCTGTCCCCCTTCCTGTGGTTTGGAAATTCAATTCCAACGCATAAGGAAGAATCCGCGCATAAAGTTCTTTACTCTAGCCGAAGTAGTAGAACTTAAGGGGCAGAAAAATAACTACACTGTAAAAGTGCACATTGCGCCGCGTCATACTGCAGCACACAATGTGGACTTTTCTTTGTTAGCTTCTACCTTGGAAGGTGAAACCTCTAACGAATTTGAACT
>CAYJHD010000115.1:0-5669 GCA_964370015.1 uncultured Desulfovibrionaceae bacterium
CAAAGATCCAAACTTTCTTCTACATAATATTACAGCTTATCAAAGATGGAGCCTTTACCGGCGAAGAAGAGTTTTTCGTGTAGGCGCGCGGCGGAGGCATCGCTCATACAAGCAATATAGTCACAAATGACGCGCATTTTGGCAGTTTGGCTTTCTTGGTTAAGAAAGTGTTTTTTCACTTCCCACGGCAGAAGTTTTTCAGGGTTGGAAGCAAATACGTCGAAAAGCTCCACAACTATTTTGCGACCTCGGAACTCTTGTATTTGTAAATTGGGCGAAGAAATCACCAATTCAAAAACCAAATCCCCCATGAGATTTTGTAATTTTTCGGCGCTTTCTTCAAAGTGGGCGCGGTAGGAAATGAGCGGGCAAGCTCCATCTATGCCGCTTTCTTTCACCATGGTGTGGGTAATCATATAATGCACGAGGCCGCCAATGCGCCCTTTGCGTAAGTATTCGGCTTGGGAGAATAAGTCATCGGCCACTTCTTGGGGGGAAAAGCCGCAAGCCAGAAAAATGTCTTCTTTACCGCAAATATAATCTTCCCACATATCTCTGGTGAGCATGCCAAGGGTGACGGCGTCTTCAAGGTCGTGTAGGCCGTAAGAGATGTCGTCGGACAAATCCATGATGGAAGCGTCCAGCGATTTATGCAGGGTTTTTTTGTGCTTTGGCTTTTTGGGCGTGGAGAGATCTTGCGATGCGCAGAATTCTTTTGCTGTAGAACCCAAGGGACTAAAAACCCAATTCACCACATCTTGTTCGGCGTCCAAATAGCACTTGGGGGGGTGCTGTTCTTGGGAATTAAAGAGCCAACGCGGAGAGCAAACTTGCCGTCCATAAGCACTTTCATTGACCAAAGCCGAATAGGCTGCGGGGTATTTTAGTACACCCAATAAAAGACGACGCGTGGGATTGAGGCCATGATTTGGCGTGTATTGCTCCAGTAAAGAAAGAATGCGTAAGGTTTGCCCATTGCCTTCAAAACCACCATAATCACGCATGCAAAAATTCAGCGCCGTTTCGCCGCCGTGTCCATAAGGAGGATGCCCAAGGTCATGGGCAAGACAAATGGCCGAAAGCAAGCGTTCGTCGGGCAAGGCTTCTGCTATGGGAGTGTTTTCGTAGAGCTCGTGTAAATATTTGATGATACCAGAGCTCACTTGAGCCACTTCCATGGAGTGGGTGAGGCGCGTGCGATAAAAATCGCTTTGCCCAAGGTCCATGACTTGCGTTTTGGATTGTAAGCGACGAAAGGCCGCCGAGTGGATAATGCGAGCATAATCGCGATCCCAAGGGGAGCGCACATCATGGCTGCGCTGAGGCGGGGCATGGCGACGTTCAGACCATGGTTTTTGCCATTCTTTTGTTGTGTCTTGCATAAGTTCCTCACTTTAATATACTATTTTTGCTTTTGTAAGCCGTATTGTCAAGTGAAGTTTTGTAGATAGCAGTATGCGTATATGAGGCTCACGCAGACATGGGAAATACTTTGACAGTGTGAAGGGGAACGCGGTATATGCACAACAGTCTTTTTTCATAAGGAATAATTATGTCATCATCTTCTTCAGTAAAAATAGCCATCATTGGTGGCGGCTTAGCTGGCACCGAATGTGCGCTTACTTTGGCCCGCTTTGGTATATCTTCTTGCCTTTTTGAACAAAAACCAGAGCACATGTCCCCTGCGCATCAATTGCAAGACCTTGGTGAATTGGTATGTTCTAATTCATTACGCTCCAACGAGCTTTCTTCGGGCATTGGGCTTTTAAAACAAGAAATGCGTGAATTGGATAGCCCATTCATGCGCCATGCCGACGCCAGTGCCGTGCCTGCCGGCAAGGCTCTTGCTGTGGATAGAGAGGTTTTTGCGAGAAATATCACAGAAGAAGTGATGGCTTGTCCGCTCATTACAGTGCAAAGACAGCAAGTTCAATCTCTTGAGGATGCTGCTCTGCAAGAATTTACCCATGTGGTGCTGGCGGCAGGGCCTTTGGCATCGGACTCCTTGGCGGCTTCTTTGAGTGAAGCTGTGGGTGGCGGGCAACTCTATTTCTACGATGCCATTGCTCCCATTGTTTCTGCCGATTCCTTGGATAGAAGCATTGTATTTCGAGGCTCGCGCTATCAAGAACCAGAAGAGGCCGCTTTAACGGGTGAATACCTCAACTGCCCCATGGAAAAGGATGAATACCTTGCCTTTTATGAGGCACTTTTGGAAGGCGATAAGGTGCAAGCCAAAGATTTCGAAAAGGAAATTCACTTTGAAGGGTGCATGCCCATTGAAGCCTTGGCAGAGCGTGGCGCACGCACGTTGACTTTTGGCCCCTTGAAGCCCGTGGGTTTTGTGGATCCGCGCACAGGTCGTCGCCCTTATGCCATCATCCAATTGCGCACAGAAAATCTTAATGAGTCCATGTATAATTTGGTGGGATGTCAAACCAAGCTCACTTACGGCGCGCAGCAAAAAATATTTCGCATGATACCGGGGCTTGAGCAGGCAGAATTTGTGCGTTTTGGTTCCATGCATCGCAATACCTATGTGAATGCGCCCAAGGTACTGGAAGAAAATCTTTGCCTCAAAGGTTATACAGCGAAAAATGTACGCCTGGCCGGGCAAATCACCGGTGTGGAAGGCTATGTGGAGTCGGCGGCATGTGGCTTGTGGGCGGCTTTAACCTTGGTGGCAGAACTGCAGGATAAAAAGCTGATAACGCCGCCGGTGACCAGTGCTTTGGGGGCGCTCATGCAGCATCTGCGCACGGAAGTGAAAAAATTCCAGCCTTCCAATGCGCATTTTGGGCTCATGCCGGAACTTGGCGTGAGGGCTAAAAAGGCTGAGCGTAAAGTCATGTATGCCAGCCGCGCCAGAGAGAGCTTTGCTGGGTGGCTGCAAGAGCATAAAGAACAGGGATTTGTTTAAGAAAAAATACTAAGGGGAAGGCAGGTTTTGTTTTCCCCTTAGTACTTTTAGATGTGGGCTAGTTTTTAGCGTTTAAATGGCGTTTAAGAATGGCATTTTCCGTTTTTAAGGCCATGTGCGCTTGTGAGAGCTCAAGAAGCTCTTGCTGTGTTTGTTTCAATTCTTGCATGGCCAAATTTTGCGCCTCTTGCATTTGTGATATGACAGCATTAAAATCTTGCATTTCTCTTGCGTACTCTCTTTCTTTATCAGTGTGCATGGGAAATACAACCTTGGTATATTCAAGACCTGTTTTATGCTCTAAGGGGTCGATGGTTTGAAAGAGTTTTCCCGTAACTTCCCCATCGCTGACTGGATGTAAGACCCACGCGTATTCAATGAAGTCTTCATAGCCCATGAGGCTAATGTTTTTATCTTCAAAAACTTTTTTTCGTTGGCTAACTTCTTTGGTTCGCCAGAGTATGGTTTGCGGATTACCGTTGTCTATTTGCGTACAATAAGAAAATTCCGGATAGATATCGTGAATGGCAAATATGACTTTGAATACGTCACCATGCCATGCTGCGCTTTGATCAAAGCCGGCGCATCTTTTCCATAATACACTGTTTCTATGTGAACTTAGTGCAGAGAAAAAACTGTGCGGCACGGTGTCGTCAATGACCCATATGGTATTTTCATGCGCATAGGCAAGGCTGTTTTCAAAATCTCGTAGGGTTTGCTCATAGGTGTGAAGACCATCAATGAACATCACATCAAACTTGAAATCTTGATCATGATATTTGCTTCGCAAATTTTGGGCGCGTGTGGGGAGATGCTCAAAAAAAGTGTCAGATGTTTCACTATATAGATGAATATTTTCTGAAGCGTAGTCTTCTGGAGGAAAACAGAAATTAGGATCTACGCCCACCTTGAAAGGAACATCCAGTTCTAAAAAAGTTTGACCTTGAAAAACGCCTATTTCCAAATAGCTTTGCGCATAGATCATGTCGATATACGATTGAATACGTGCCCTGGTGGGAGTATCTCGGTAGAAGAGAGTGAGATCACTTAATTCCTTGGGGAATCTTTTGCATATATGTTGGACTCTATACTGTTCCAATTCTTGCTTACGTATACTGTCGTAAGGCTCCACGGCCATGGCCAGGCGCGCGCAATCTATGGCTTTATATAAATCACCCTGGGCTGCATACATTGCAGCCTTTTGTGCATGGGGCTCGCTCCAAAAAGGATTTGTGTGAATACTCTCGTTTATGAGGGTTGTCAGGGCTCCATAGTTTTTATTTTGACGTAAATAGGTGGCCAAGTGGCTTTTACATGCAAAATTACGCGGTTCCATTTCCACAGCTTTGTGAGCGTATTCTATGGCTTTGAGGAGATTTCCCATGTGGGCGTAAGTGGCTGCGTTTTGAGTAAATCTTTCGGCGGCGCGGGGGTTGCTTTGTAAAGCTTTGGCCAAAATCTCTATGGCTTTTTGAGGTTCACCTTTTTGACGTAAATAATGAGCCCATTGTTCTTGGTGAGCCAAGTTTTCCGGTGCCATTTCCACAGCTTTTTGTATGCAAGGGAGCGCTTTTTCTAAAGCTCCTTGCGCGTGATGAACACTGGCAAGCAAAGCGTAACCGTCGTCCCATGTGGTATTGTGTTGCAATGTTCTGCCGATAAGCTTTTTACACGCATCATGGTCGCCGTTTTCGAGAAGGTATTGAATGAGCTCCTTTTTACGCTTAAGTTTATTTGGCTCAATTTCCGTAGCTTTTTGTGCGTATTCCAGTGCCATGTCTAAGTTTTTTTGTGCATGATAAATGGAAGCAATTTGAGCTAAAGGTTTACTCCATGTGGGATTGTCTTTTACCAATTGCTCTTGCAATTGAAGGGCTTGATCAAATTTTCCTTCAATGAGAAAAAGCTCTGTGAGTTTTTTGTAGAGTGCTAAATTTTTCGGTGCATTGGCTAACTTGCTTTGTAATATTTGTATGTGATGTTGATGCTTTTTTAGCGGTAAAGGTAAGCAGGCATTCTGTTGCAAATGATATTGCTGTAAAGCTCGGTAGTAGTCTTCATACATAAAATCTTCTAAAAGATTTTTTTCCTTTAAGTGCTTAAAAATACGCTGTGATTTTGTATACTCTTTGCGTTGATAGAGGAAGTGGGCGTGTGCATAAAGTTTTTGTGCCGGCGTGCAAGGCTTGGGCTCTTGGTAATACGAGGCAGGCACAGTGAGATGTTCTTTTTCTAGGGGGGTTGGCTTTGTAAATAGCTCAGGATACGCATGAAGGTCTTGTGTAAAGTCTTTGGTGAGTGCGAGTATATGCTCCAATTGCTCAAGGTCCAAGGTGAAGGCATCGTTAGCCTCATCTAGATGGTCAGTGTAAAGCACTTTCTTAGTGGCGTGGAAGAGATGATAGTTGTCTGAGGCATGATTTGCTATGATATTAAACGTGTTTCCATGTTCTCTGGGAATGACCACAAAGCGCGTCCGCAAATCTTTGGAAAGCAACAAACTGTGCTGAGCTGAACCACCAATCATAAAGCATACTTCAGCTGTACCCATGGCTTTGAGTTGTTGAGCTACGCTAAGCTTTTCCGGATAAACTACGTGCCAGCCTCTTTTTTTGAGTAAGAGCTCCACCTTATCTTCATTGGCGCAGCTTCGTATTTTTGAGCGCGAAAAGTATACATACTTACCGGGGACAGGAGTGTGGTGGTAATGGCGTAAAAACTGAGCTTGCTCTGGGTGGATATGGGTATT
>CAYJHD010000116.1:0-5421 GCA_964370015.1 uncultured Desulfovibrionaceae bacterium
GGATTCCAGATCGCGGTTTTGACGGTCGTGGCAATTTTACCTTGGGTATCAAAGAACACACCATCTTTCCTGAATTGGAAGTAGACCGTGTGGACAATCCCAAGGGTATGAATATTACCATTGTCACCACGGCAAATACCGACAAAGAAGGCAAGTTCCTTCTTGATCAACTCGGTATGCCGTTCAAGAAGTAGGAGTAGAGCTCATGTCTCGTACAGCGCTTGAAGTAAAAGCCTCTCGTAAGGCTAAGTTTTCATCCCGCGCCTATAACCGTTGCCCCATTTGTGGTCGTCCACGGTCTTATATGCGCAAGTTCGGCCTGTGCCGTATTTGCTTCCGTAGCATGGCGCTACGTGGTGAATTGCCAGGTGTTCGTAAATCTAGCTGGTAACAGCGTAAGGAGAGTTCGATGTTGACAGATCCTATTGCAGATATGTTAACCCGTATCCGCAACGCACATTTGGCCCTACATAAGGAAGTAAATGTGCCGCGCTCGAAGATGAAGGAAGCCATTGCTGCCATCCTCAAGCAGGAAGGTTACGTCGAAGACGTGGCCGTAGCTGACCGTAACATCACCATTACCCTTAAATATCACAAGGGTAAGGCTGTTATTTCAGGCTTGAAGAGAAAAAGCACGCCAGGTCGTCGCGTTTATGTTGGTGCCCAAGGTATCCCCAAGGTTCAAAACGGCCTTGGTATTTGTATCCTGTCTACTTCCCAAGGTGTTCTCGACGGAATGAGCGCATCTGAAAAGAAAGTAGGCGGCGAATTACTCTGCGAAATCTGGTAGGCGGTGCTACAATGTCTAGAATTGGAAAACAGCCTGTATCTGTACCTTCCGGTGTGGAAGTAAAGATCGTGAGTGATGTTGTGGAAGTGAAGGGCCCTAAGGGTGCATTAACAACTCCCGTTTGCCCATGTATTAACTATGAAGTGGCTGATGGCCTCGTTACCCTTACTCGTAAGGACGAAAGTCGTCAGGCTCGTGCTCAGCACGGTCTTCGCCGCACCCTTCTTGCCAACTGCATTGAGGGCGTAACCAAAGGGTTCACAAAAACTCTTGAAGTTATCGGCGTAGGTTACAAGGTTGCTGTTAAAGGCAACATTGTAGATTTAAGCGTAGGCTTTTCTCACCCCGTACTTGTGGACCTTCCTAAAGGTATTACAGCTACTGCCGAAGGCAACAAGCTGACCATCATAGGTATTGATAAGGTTTTGGTGGGCGAAGTTGCAGCCCAAATCCGTCGTATTCGTAAGCCTGAACCTTATAAGGGCAAGGGCATTAAATATGAAACCGAAGTTATCCGTCGTAAGGTGGGTAAGTCCGGCGGTAAGAAGTAGGTAGACCATGAAAATTTCAAAAAATGAAAGCAGACAGCGCCGCAAAATTCGCATTCGCAAGAAAGTGAACGGTACCGCGGAGCGTCCCCGTCTTGTGGTATATCGGTCCAACCTGCACCTCTATGCCCAAATCGTGGATGACACCAAGGGTACCACTCTTGTAGCAACATCTACGCTTAGCCTCAAAAAGGCCGAAGCTGATGCACATTGCAACATGACCGGTGCAGCTTTAGTGGGCAAGGAAATTGCCCGTTTGGCCAAGGAAAAGAATATCAATTCCGTTGTGTTTGACCGCAACGGCTATATCTATCACGGTCGCGTAAAGGCTCTTGCCGACGGCGCACGTGAAGGCGGCTTGGAGTTCTAATATGCAAACTATGGAACAGCAAAACGAAACAGGCGAAATCGAAAAGATCGTAGCCTTAAATCGTGTAGCCAAAGTTGTGAAGGGCGGCCGTCGCTTTAGCTTTAGTGCTCTTGTGGTGGTTGGCGATGGTAAAGGCAGCGTAGGTTTCGGTCTTGGCAAAGCCCAAGAAGTACCAGAAGCTTTACGCAAAGCCTCTGAGCGCGCCCGTAAAAACCGCGTGACCATTTCCTTGGTAGATGGCACCTTACCTTATGAAATCATGGGTCGTTTCGGCGCAGGCTATGTAATGCTTCGTCCCGCTTCTAAGGGTACTGGTATCATTGCTGGCGGTGCAGTTCGCGCCGTTATGGAAGCTGTGGGCGTAACCGACGTGCTTGCAAAAGCCATCGGCACCAACAACCCACACAACGTACTTCGCGCAACCGTTCAAGGCTTAACCTCCTTGCGCAGTGCTGAGTATGTATCCGAGCTTCGCGGTAAAACCCTTGAAGCACCAAGAAAGTAGGGGAATAAGCCATGTCTCAAATTAAGGTAAAACTTATTCGTAGTCGCATTGGTTGTAACCCTAAGCAACGTGCAATTTTGGATGCCCTTGGCCTTAAGCGTCGTGAAATGGTAAAAGACCATAACGACACCCCAGCCATCCGCGGCATGATCAACAAAGTTGTACATTTGGTCGCCATTGTAGACTAATGCCGACAGTAGGAGTATAAAATGCAATTGCATGAATTGTATCCTTTTCCCGAAGAGCGTAAGACCCGCCGCCGTGTAGGCCGTGGTTCTGGCTCGGGCCTTGGCTGTACTGCAGGCAAGGGTAACAAAGGTCAGAATGCTCGTGCAGGTGGCGGGGTTCGTCCCGGTTTTGAAGGCGGTCAAATGCCTTTACAACGCCGTTTGCCAAAGCACGGTTTCAAAAACTATCCTTTCAAAGTCACCTATGAAGTGATCAACTTAGATCGCCTTTTAGAAGCCTTTGAAGGTAAGAATGATATTAGCCTTGCAGACATCTACGCTCGTGGCCTTGCTTCTTACGGAAAGCCTGTTAAAGTGCTTTCTCGTGGTGAAGTAACACGCGCCATTAAAGTAGAAGCTCACAAGTTCAGCAGCACCGCAGCCGAAAAGATTCGTTCTGCCGGCGGCGAAGCCACCGAACTTGAAGCAGCTAAGGCTGAGTAGTTTGGTTGAGAGCGTAAGGGTTTCCTTGCGCTCTCGCCTTGCTTGTTGCGCGAAGTCATTTCGCGCAAGGCAGAATATTATAAGATACGCATAACAAAAAAGAGATAGCATCAATGGCAAACGGAGCGGTTAATCCCATGGCAGCACAATCTGGCCTTATGAAAAAAATAGGCTGGACTTTTCTGCTTTTATGCTGCTATCGGATAGGTGTGCATGTGCCCATTCCTGGCGTAGACGCCGGAGCACTTCAAAGTTTTTTTGCACAAATGTCTGGTACGCTTTTTGGTCTTTTTGATATGTTTTCCGGTGGCGGGCTTTCCAATACCTCAGTATTTGCACTGGGTATTATGCCTTATATTTCTGCCTCCATTATCATGCAGCTTATGCAGGTTATTAACCCTGCCGTTAAGCGCATGGCCAAGGAAGAAGGCCAAGCCGGAAAACGCAAGATTACGCAATACACGCGTTATTTAACGGTACTCATTACCCTTATCCAAGGCTTTGGTATAGCCGTTGGCCTTGAGAGCATGCGCAGTCCTGCCGGCTCCTTGGTTGTGCTGGAACCAGGCTGGGAGTTTCGCCTCATTACGGTGCTGACATTCACAGCAGGTACCGTACTTATCATGTGGCTTGGCGAACAAATCACCGAAAAGGGCATTGGTAATGGTATATCCCTCATTATCTTCTCGGGTATTGTTGTAGGTATTCCTCGTGCTATTATGCAATCTTTTCAGCTTATTAGTGCCGGAGATATGTCTATCTTCTTGGCATTGGTCATAGCTATAGTTATGCTTGCCGTGACGGTGGCCATTGTATTTGTGGAACGCGCTCAGCGCCGTATTCCCATTCATTATGCCAAGCGTCAAGTGGGTCGTAAAATGTATGGCGGTCAAAATACGCACTTACCATTGCGTTTGAACACTGCAGGGGTTATTCCTCCCATTTTCGCGTCCTCATTATTACTTTTCCCGGCCACCATTGGTCAATTTTCTGACCATGAATATGTGCAGATGTTTACAAGCTTTTTCTCGCCTGAAACCATCACCTATAATATCATTTTTATAGGGCTCATATACTTTTTCTGCTACTTCTATACGGCCATCATTTTTGATCCCAAAGACATGGCAGAAAACTTGAAAAAAGCCGGTGGATTTATTCCTGGGATTCGTCCCGGTGACAAAACCGAAGAATATATCAATACCATTTTATCTCGCTTAACATTGAGCGGCGGTACATATATTGCTTTGGTATCCGTATTACCCATGCTGTTGATTGCAAACTTCAACGTGCCTTTCTACTTTGGCGGTACCAGCTTACTCATCTTGGTGGGTGTGGCCATGGACTTCATGAGCCAAATGGAATCACATATGATTTCCAGCCAGTACGAAGGCCTTATGAATAAGCAAAAGCAAAAGGGCAGAGCCTAGTTTTTTAAACTTGGCAGGGTAGGATTATGAAGAAATTTCGCGGTGCGTTCATAAAAAACGATCGAGAAATCGGTCTACTACGCGAGGCTAATAGGCACGTTGCCAACGTGCTAGATATAATCGAAGACATGGTGGCACCTGGTGTGTCCACCATGGACTTTGAAAATGCAGCCCGCGAGTATTGCGCAAAGCGTAATCTTAAGCCAGCATTTTTGGGATATCAAGGTTTCCCATTTGCTCTATGTGTTTCTGTCAATGAGGTTATTGTGCACGGTTTCCCTTCAGCGCGGCTGCTTCAAGAGGGTGATATCGTCAGTGTAGATATGGGTGTTGTTTACGAAGGTTTCGTAGGCGATGCAGCACGTACCTTTGCGGTGGGGCAGGTGAGCGAAAAAGCACAAAGGCTTATGCAAGTGACGGAAGATGCTTTGTATAAAGGCATTGAAGTGGCAAAGCATAATGTGGATGTGTATTTCATTGGTGAAACCATTCAGAAATTCGTAGAAGATGCCGGTTTTGGCGTAGTTCGTCGTTTTGTGGGCCACGGTGTTGGCGCCAAAATGCACGAAAAACCAGAAGTGCCCAACTTCAAACCTGTGTTTCCGGGCATGCCATTGCAAAATGGCATGGTCATTGCCATAGAACCTATGGTGACGGTGGGCAGTTATGAAGTGGACATTTTGGAAGACAATTGGACGGCTGTGACTCGTGACCGCAAGCTTGCGGCTCATTACGAACACAGCATTGCCATTACCCCACGGGGTCCTGAAATACTCAGTATTTCAGATCGAGGCCCTAGGCGGTAATATTTGGTGTTGACATAAAGAGCAAAGACGGATAGAAGCTTCTGTTCCTGCTAATTTTGGCAGGAAGAAGTGTAGTCTGGAGTACTATTATGAAAGTAAGACCTTCCGTAAAGAAGATATGCCCAAAATGCACTGTCATTCGACGTAAGGGCGTGCTCAGAGTGATCTGCGAAAACCCCCGACACAAACAGCGTCAGGGCTAGGCAGGAGACAACTGTGGCTAGAATTGCAGGTGTAGATTTGCCTCGTGGCAAACGTGTGGACATTGCGTTGACCTATATCTATGGCATCGGACGTACTACGT
>CAYJHD010000117.1:0-5403 GCA_964370015.1 uncultured Desulfovibrionaceae bacterium
TGGGGGAAGGAGGGGGACTTTTTGGCGTTAGCAAAAGCCCCCTCCTTCCCCCACATAAAAAAGTACATTACACCAATTCTCCATTAAAGACGGTGGTGGCGCCGCCGGTCATGAAAATGTGGTCATTTTCTGCCCAGCGTATATGTAAGGTGCCGCCTAGTAGATGAATGTTTACATTTCGTTCGGTGAGGCCAAGGCGTGCGCATACCACGCCCACAGCGCATGCACCTGTACCGCACGCCTGAGTTTCACCGGCTCCGCGTTCCCATACGCGCATGCGTACGTTGTTTCTATCTTGCACTTCAATGAATTCCACATTGATGCGCTCTGGGAAGAGGGGGTGATTTTCCATGGCTGAGCCAAGGGCTTCAATGGCAAAATCATCGAGATTTTCCCCTTGAATAACCACATGTGGGTTGCCCATGGACACACAAGATCCCACATATTTTTTACCAAGAACTTCTATGGTGATTTCTAGGGCGGTGTCGGCTTCATGTTTTACGGGGATACGCGTTGGTACCCACTCAGGTGTGCCCATGTCCACGGTGGCACCTGTCACCACGCCATTTTCCATGATGAGGTTAATTATTTTAATGCCGGCCAATGTTTCCACCGTGAGCTCTGGTTTATCCACAAGGCCATGCTCATAGGCGTATTTGCCCACGCAACGAATGGCATTGCCACACATTTGAGATTCGCTACCATCACTATTGAACATGCGCATGCGCACATTAGCCACTTCGGAAGGGAGAATAAGCACCAGTCCATCAGAACCAATGCCCTTATGTCTATCGCTCACTTGTATGGCCAAAGCGGCAGGGTCGCTCACGGGACTGATACGTGCATCCATGTACACATAATCGTTGCCAATACCGTGCATTTTTGTAAACTTCATGGCCAGCTCCTTATACTTTTATACAAAAAGGTAGTTTTTACTGGTACTTATAAAAAGCACTTTTTCCAAACAAGTTTTGAAGTATATAAGAAAAAGCCAAAAAAATCACACAAAAAATTACATTTTATAATTTGTTGATATGATTATTTATTATCTCTAATCCATTGGTTAAGCCCCAACAAGTCTTCTTCCCAAGGCCAAGTTCCGCCTTTAAAGTATGAGCCGCGTCCATAAAATTGTGTACCGCAAGCTTCGGCGGCAATCATGTCGGTGCTGGCATCGCCCACCATGAGCACTTCGGCAGGATCAGCCTTAGCCTTGATGATGATGCTTTCCAGCAGAGGTGTTTTGGAAGGCGGCGCGCCGCAGATTTCCGTGAAGTATTGGTCAAGATTTCGTAAGGGTAATATGTGATCCAGCTCCGCTTGCGAGGCACCGGAGCAAACATATATGGGCATTTTCCCGGCCCATGTGGTGAGCACTTCTTCAATGCCGGGCACCAGAGGGCATGTTTTTATGAGGTCAAAGGTGAGGAATTCAAACTTGGCGTTCCATGTTTCTTTGTCTGAAGGGGTGAAAGGTTTGCCAAGAATTTCCTCAAAGAACCATGCGAACTTTACCAGGCGATTAATGCCGCCATGCATGATGTGGTAGAGCTGTAAGCGCTCTGCGGCTTCTTTGCCGTAGGGTAGCCCCATTTCATAAAAGGCTTTGGTTTTAATATCCATACTTTCAAGGATAACGCCGTCACAATCAAGAACGAGGGTAGATATGGGCATGAGAGCTCCTTTTTTGGGGTGTTTGGCAAAGATGCCATATGTAGTGTGTGTTGATCAAAATACGTGTGAGAGTTATGTTTCCCGCAAAGAAATGTTCCTTTTAAGAAGTCATTTCTTTGCGGAAGCCATGTGGGCTTTATTTACTTTCTGTGGGGCTTTGTGTGGTGTGGTATACCCTTGGAATCATATACATGAGGCCCACTTCATTTTTTTGCGGTACATATTGCGTAGCCACAATGACATGGCCTAGATTCCATAAGTAGCCTTGCCCTTGCTCGCCGGCAGAAGGTTTGCCAAAACGGCTTTCCACCATATTTTGTACAGCTTTGGCATGGTCTGGAGTGCTGGCTTTATAGTCAATTTTCAAAAAGCCCATTTCCTGTCTGGCTTGTGGGGTGCTTGGCATGTTGGGCTCACCCTTGGCACTGACGGGCCCCTTGGGGGATGCGCCGTAGCAAACCGCCATTTGGTGTGCACCGGGAACGGAATTGGTGAGGTCGTACACATCACAAATGAAGTTAACATCTTCGCGCAAAGCTTTGACCTTGGATACGGAAAGGGCAGAGCGCATTTGAGCCCGTGTGAGGCCTTGCTCGCTGGCAAAGTTGGCTCCAAAAAGGGTTACCTTGGGAAAGCCTTTATCAGCAAAAGCTTCTTTGCTCATGGCAAAGAGTTCTTCTTGAGCGCCTTTATGGCCGGCCATGGTGGCACCATAGAGGAGTAGGGTGGCTCTGGATGGGGTACGCGGTACGCCTTTGCCAATGCGATATAAATGCCCAAGGCGTGCTTGTGCCTCCACATTATGCCCTGCGGCGGCAAGGCTATACCATGCGGCGGCGGTGCTGTCATTTTGTACTACGCCTTCACCGCGTTCATAGAGAACTGCCAAGAGATATTGCGCATCGTGCTGGCCTAAGTCTGCGGCTTTTTGCAACCATGTGGCGGCGGTGGCCACATGCTGTGTGCCGCCACGTCCTTGTGCCAGCATGCGGCCTAAGTGATACATGCCATCTTTATCATCGCCTTCAGCGGCCAAGCGAAACCACATGACAGCTTCTCTACTATTAAGTAAGACCCCTTCGCCGCGGTCATACATAAGCCCCATGGCTGTCATGGAGCCTGCGTGGCCTTCCTTGGCCAAAGCACTCCAAAGACCAATGGCTTTTTTAAAGTCGTTGTTGGCGTAGGCGCGAGTGGCTTCCAAAAAAATTTGCTCTTGGCGGAGGCGTTCTTGAGCTTCTGCCATTTCCTTTTGTCTTTGGGCTTCTTGTTCTTTACGCAGGGTTTCTTGCTTGCGTGCTTCTTCAATTTCCGCCGCCGTGGGGGCTGCAGGCACTAAAATAGGTGCAGGAGTGACCGCTTTGGGGGGAAGAGGTGAGGGCGCAAGCTCTTTTTCTTGTACAGAGCTGCCTGCACTGGGCGAAGTTGCGGGTACAGGGGCCACACTGGGAGCCACAGAATTATAAATATCCATACCCGAGGCCGGACCTAACGTTGTTTGAGTGTTCGTTATGGGGGCATGATTGGTGGCCGGTACAGGAGCAGGTTTAGCTCCTAAAGAGGGCGTTCCCAATGTGGGAGGGGGCAGTGTGGAAGGGCCTAGCGTGGTGGCCGTGGGGGGAATGTCCTGATCTGGCTGATTTGCGGCTGCCCATACTGCTGAGGCCGTGAGCCATGGAACTAAGCTTAACGCGCAGATGTGAAAGACAATGTATAGTAGGGAGAATTTTTTTTTCATGGCATCCTCTTGGCGTGTTACAGGGGGCTTTAGCAAGGAAGCTTTGGCCTTTATGAATACTTTTTTTCTGGTATATAGCGTGCTTTGCAAGAAGTTGCAAAACCTATGTATGTGCTTATATGAGATAAAAGGGATGATTTTTTGTGCGATGCCCTTTAAAACCAAGGACGGCCATGGGAAATTATAGTTGAATTTCTTAAGAGTTTACGCTAGTAGCCCCCTACGAGATATTATTATGAAAAAATTACGCGTCTATACCATTAGCCTTGGCTGTCCCAAAAACCGTGTGGATACAGAGCACGTATTGGGCTCTTTACCCCTTCCCATAGAAGCGACTCCGCATATGGGGCGTGCTCACATGATTTTTGTGAATACATGTGGCTTTATTTTGCCTGCCATAGAAGAATCGGTGAAAACCTTAGTGGACATCGTGCACCATATTTCCGGTTTAAAAAAACGCCCCCTCTTGGTGGTGGCGGGCTGTCTTGTGAGTCGTTTTGGCAGTAAAGACTTGGCTCAAGACTTACCAGAAGTGGATGTATGGCTTCCCAATGCCACCATGGATACATGGCCCCACGAAGTGACCAAGGCTCTAGGCCTTGAAAGTCAGCTTGTGGTACCCGGGCGTCTTTTATCCACGCCCAAATCCTATGCTTGGCTCAAAGTCAGCGACGGCTGTCGTCATGCTTGTTCTTTTTGCACCATTCCTTCCATTCGCGGTAAACATCGCTCGGTGCCTGCGGCCACATTGGTGGAGGAAGCTAAAAATGTTCTGTCCCAAGGGGTAAAGGAACTTGTGCTTGTGGCACAAGACGTGAGCTCATGGGGAGAAGATTTAAGCAAAGATGGCGAACAAAACTTGCGCACTCTAGTGGAGCAACTTTTGCCACTACAAGGGCTTAAATGGCTTCGACTCATGTATTTATATCCTTCTGGCTTAACAGAGAACACATTGGCTTTCATGAAAGAAGCCAGTGATGGCGGGCCGTTATTGCCGTATTTTGACATACCCATGCAACACGCTCACGAAGATATTTTACAGCGCATGGGTCGCCCCTTTGCCAGAGATCCGCGTAAGGTGGTGGATCGGGTACGTTCCTTCATGCCGCATGCCGCCTTACGTACTTCCTTCATTGTGGGCTTTCCCGGCGAGGAAGAAGAACACTTTGCCAGCTTACGTGATTTTGTCATGGAGACGCGTTTGCATCATGTGGGTGTTTTTGCCTATGAGGCCGAAGAGGGCACAAGAGCCGCTGTCATGGACGGACAAGTGGATGCCGAAGTTAAAGAAGAGCGCAAAGCGCAAATAATGGGTATTCAAGCGGACATTTCTGCTGAAATTTTAGAGCAAGAAGTGGGGAAAGACCAAAGCGTGCTGGTGGATAGCGAGCATGAAGAATGGCCTGGCCTGCATGCGGGACGCGTATGGTTTCAAGCACCAGAGGTGGATGGCATTACCTATATCAGCGGGCCCGGGGTAAGCGTGGGGAATATGGTCACTGCCAACATAGTTGAAAGCAGTGAGTATGACCTAACTGCCCTCACATAGTACATTTATATTTTTAGATAAAGAGAGCCCTGTATGGCATATTCAATAACTGACAATCCCCTGTATGATGCGCAAAAACCCTTTTGGTGGCGGCATCTTGAAGGGAGACAAGAGACTGAAGTTGTTTTTGAAGATACAAATATATTAACGTATCTTGACCGCGCTGTGGAAAAATACCCACAGCGTCCTGCCATTATTTTTCAAAATTACACCCTAACGTATGCCAAGCTTCAAGAAAAAGCCGAAGCCTTTGCCGCGGCTTTGCGCTTACGCGGTGTACAAGATGGGGATAGGGTGGCCATTATGCTCCCCAATATTCCTCAGACCATGATTGCCATGTGGGGTGTGCTCAAGGCCGGCGGTGTGGTGGTCATGACTAATCCTCTTTATATGGAAAAGGAATTGACGCATCACTTCCATGATTCTGGTGCAAAAATTCTCA
>CAYJHD010000118.1:0-5035 GCA_964370015.1 uncultured Desulfovibrionaceae bacterium
AAAAAATAAACAACAAATACTAGCAAATATGTACAACTTTGTCACTAGGAAGAAGCGTGCAAGAATTTTGCCCTGTAATTACTTTTGCACATGTACTGTGGTGTTACTTTTATCTGTCGTGAAGCTAGACGTGTCCTCATAATTACGCATGGCGTATTTTGAGGAGCTTCTAGTCGTTAAACGACAGTTTGACGCGGTGGCATAGCCATCGGAACAAGTCAAAACCGCGCTTTTTGGCGCAGTGATACACCTAATTCAGCGTCAACTGAATTATGAGATGTGTTTTAGAAAGGCTGAACAGGTCTGTCATGGCAAGCAACCACACGCCCTTGACAGTGAGCATATGTGTATTCCTACTTTACCTATGTAAAAAGTGAACATTGTTCTTAAGTTACAAAAATGTGTTTTTTACTAAAAAAGATTTTTTTTGAAGTATTTTCACTTGACAAAGAACCTGTACTTGGTATTGGTTGCAAATTGTGCCGACGTATAACCACTTTAGAGATAAAAATGCCTAACCGCCTTACATTACTTTTGTTCTTTGTTTTCTTTCTGAATATTCCCCTTCAGAGTGCCTTTTGTGCCGAGCAGGTGTCTAAAAAACATATTCGCCTTGGCTTTCACGCAGCAAAGCCCTCGTCTGTTTCGGAAGAAGAGGCTGCCGCACAGCAAAGTTTTTATCGCCTCATTAAAGAAGTGGATACTCTTTCAGAGTACACCTTTAGTTTTCATCGCTATGGCATTGAAGAAGGGTGGAAGGCTCTGGAACAAGGAGAAATAGACCTTTTTGGGCCTGTGCGTCATGAAAAGCATTCTCGTCGTGGCTTTGCATATATGCAAACTTCATTGGGGCAAGCCCATGTGGCCTTGGTGTTTAAAGACAAAAGAAACATCTTTTATGATGATCCTCCCAGCATAGATAGAAAAACCATAGCCACCTTTAAGGGCAATCCCTATAATGTGTATGTGGAGAAATATCTTCAAGAGCGCAATATTACAGCCAACTTCGTTTACGGAACCTCCGAAGATTATCATCGTTTAAATGCAGATTTTTATCTTGTTACCAGTAGAAATAAGCATTTTGATGAGCATTTAAGTGTGTATAATCTGCTTTTGGATGACTATTTTTTGGCCGCCCGCCAAGAAGATGAAGCCCTGGTGCGTGCCATGGATGCGTATTTTTCCAGAGCCTTGGCAGAAAATGGCACTTTATTGCATGACATGTACATGAAGCCTTTGCAAAGCAATACCACAAGGCGTTTTCTAACGCGTGATGAAATGCAAAAGCTTGCGAGAAGTACCTTTTCTGTGGGCTATACCGCAGACCATCAGCCCATACAATTTACCAATGTCGACGGAAAAGCCGATGGCATTGCCGTGGAGATTCTCCAATTGCTGGCTCAGGAATATGGCTTCATGGTGAATTTTCATGGTTATGATCCACAAGTGCCGGGTGATAGAAAAGAATATGATATTCTTTTGTCTTCACAGGATGTTATCCCAGATTTATTACAAAAATATAATCCCACATCGGTGTATGTGGAGCTGCCCATGGTGCTTTTTGTGGACAAAGAAAAGCTGGCAGACATTGGCAATGAAGGTGCCATTCGTACGGTGGGGATTTATAATTATATAGGCTTTGACTATGGTCAGCTCAGCGATAAATATCATGACCCTAAAATACTACGCTTCAATAGCATAAAAGATGCCGCAGCCTCGTACTTTAGAGGTGAGCTAGATGCAGGTATCTTCACCCTCACCGGTGCGGAGTATATTACCTCCTTGGTGGGGTCAGAAAATTTCCGCATGGTGGCCACGGATCTTTCCTTGCCTTTGCGCCTGTATATTTCCAAAAAGCTTCCCTATGAATATGTGGAAACATTTAATTTGCTTTTTGACCATATGGATAAAAGCCAATATGACTTAATTATTTCCAAGCAAACCACGGCATTTACACCGGAATTTTCTCTGTATAAAGTCGTCACAGAAAACAAATTACTCTTAACGCTCATCGCCGTCTCCTTACTTTGCACTGTACTGGCTTTCATTGGTTTTAGTGCGCGCCGCAAGCGTTTGGCTGTGCTTGATGCCATCAACCATGATGAGCTCACAGGCTTAAGTTCTTTTTATAATTTTACCCAAGAAGCTCCAAAAATTTTACAAAAAGCTGAGGAAAATCAGTATCAAATCATTAGTATTGATATGGATCACTTTAGCTTAATCAGTAAGTTTTATGGCTTTAAAGCCGGTAACCTAGTTATTTTAGCCATGGCCGAGGCTTTGAGTGCGGCTTTTACTGGGCGCACCACCTTATTGGCTCGCACCGTGGCTGAACAATTTATTATTTTGCATGAATACACTTCCCTTACGCAAATCAAAGGCGTGTGCGAAGAACAAGTGATTCCCGCCATTCAAAAAATCATTGGTGAGCAATTTGCCCTTGCGCTTTCGGTGGGTGTGTATGTGATTAAAAATCCCGAAGATCGCATCCACGACCATGTGGATAGAGCCAATGCAGCACGGGTTAAAGGTAAGAGCCTACACAAAAGCACCCTGTATTATTTTGATGAAAATATGCAAAAACGCCATGAGCGCGAAGCCTTGGTGGTGGCGCGTATGGAGCAAGCCATTAAGGATGAAGAATTTATCATAAACTATCAGCCCAAGATTAACTTTGATACCTTGCAAATCAACGGTGCAGAAGCCTTGGTACGCTGGCCCTTGAAAGATGGGAAATTCATTTATCCCGATGAATTTATTCCCGTCTTTGAATCCAATGGATTCATTGAAACGCTGGACTTTTACGTGTTTGAGCATGTGTGCATGTTCTTGGCAAAGTATTCGTCTTCTGTAAATATACCTGTGGTTTCTGTGAACTTATCCACCTTTACCTTGCGCAATCCAGCCACACCTTGGCGTTTGCGCATGTGCCTTGAGCAATATCAACTTCGCCCTGAGCAAGTGGAGCTTGAAATCACCGAAAGTGCTCTCATTGATGATGCTAATATTTTGCAAGAACAAGTGGATAACTTGAAAAAAGAAGGATTTACCGTTTCGCTGGATGATTTTGGTTCCGGCGTATCTACGCTGAATCGCTTGGCCTCCATCAATGTGGATGTGGTAAAGTTGGATAAACTTTTCTTGGACTTTAATATCAATGAGCAAAAAGGCTCCGTGGTGGTGGAAAATGTCATCCGCCTCACCAAGGAATTGGACATGAAGGTTGTTTGTGAAGGTGTGGAAACCATTGAACAAGCCCAATGGCTCAAGAGCTTAAATTGTGACTTGGCGCAAGGGTATTATTTTGAAAGGCCGCTTTCCCAAGAGGCTTTTTTAGAGGCCGTGCGCGAGGATAAAGTGTATAAGCTTTTGGACGCGGATAAGGTTATTTTAGATATTTAAGGGCGCGCAACAAGCGACAGTATAAAATACCGCAGAATAGGGTCATTGCAGCTTGTAATGGCCCTATTTTGTTATCTCCATAGTTTTTTACTAGGCAATGGGTGTTTTTTGTGAAATACTGCTTGGGTATTTGAAACTCAACTTTGGAGGTTTTTGATGAAACGTTTTTCCGCTTTGTTTACATGTCTCCTTGCTTTGGGGCTTTTTGCCGCTTCGCCTTCCGCTGTTTTGGCAGAAAAGGCAAAGTCCATGGATGTTGAAGTGTTCATGCTCACCACAGACAATGCCTCGGGCCTTGGAAAGTCTGTGGGTTTTGTCACCTTTACGCAAAGTCCTGAAGGGATCATCATTGAGCCCAAATTAAAAGGGCTTCCCGCAGGGGAACACGGCTTTCATATTCACACCAATCCTTCCTTAAGCCCCATGGAAAAGGATGGAAAAATGGTGGCCGGCTTGGGCGCCGGTGGGCATTATGACCCCACCAATACCGGAAAGCACCTTGGCCCCTATGAAAATGGTCACCTTGGTGACTTGCCAGCTCTCTTTGTGGATGATGATGGCACAACTCCCGTGCCCGGCTTTGCGCCACGCATTAAGTCCCTGGACGAAATTAAAAATCGTTCGCTCATGATTCACTTCCACGGTGATAACTACTCCGACGCTCCCAAAGCCCTTGGCGGCGGCGGTGCACGCCTTGCCGGTGGCATCATTAAATAAGTTTTTGCTACATACTCAGTATATATTTGAAAGCCTTCGTAAGGGGGCTTTTTAGGAACTACATTGCGGCAATATATTGCTTCCGAAGAGAAGTGTTTGTCGCAAATAAAGTTTTTTGGAAAAGGGGTCTGGGGAAAGAACCTTTTGTTCACAAAAGGTTTTTCCCCAGTAAAAAATAAAAATAAAAATAAAAATAAAATTAACCATACAAACCATGCCCACAAAAAAAGGGGAGGATTTGCATCCTCCCCCTGTATATCTACGGAATTAGTGGCTTATTTCTTCACTTCAGTGTATTCAGCGTCTACCACATCATCGTCTTGCTTGGCACCGCCGCCGCAACCGCCGCCTGCGCATCCGCCTTCAGCACCTTCGGCGCCTGCGCCTTGTTGCTGATACATTTGCTCGGCAAGCTTATGGGAAGCTTGGGCCAATTCTTCGGTGCTGGCTTTGATGGCTTCGGCGTCTTCGCCGCCCATGAGGCCGCGAAGGGCTGTAATCTTAGCTTCAATATCGCTCTTCATGGCAGCATCAGCCTTGTCGCCAAGGTCTTTGAGGCTCTTTTCGGTGCCATAAATGAGGCTATCGGCATGGTTGCGAGCTTCGATGAGCTCTTGCTTTTTCTTGTCATCGCCGGCGTGGGCTTCTGCTTCACGTACAAGGCGTTGGATATCGTCTTCGGACAAGCCTGAAGAGTCGGTAATTTTAATGGATTGCTCTTTGCCTGTGCCAAGGTCTTTGGCAGAAACGTTTACAATGCCGTTGGCGTCAATGTCAAAGGACACTTCGATTTGTGGCACACCGCGTGGTGCTGGTGGAATACCGGTCAAGTCGAAACGAGCCTTGGTCATGTTGTCTGCAGCCATGGGGCGTTCGCCTTGGCAAACGTGGATGGACACAGAAGGTTGATTGTCGG
>CAYJHD010000119.1:0-4975 GCA_964370015.1 uncultured Desulfovibrionaceae bacterium
CTACTTGGGTGTTCCCATGTCTCGTAAAAATAACACCACTTCTGGTGCCATTTATAATCGTGTTATTGCTAAGGAAAGACGTGGCGATTATCTTGGTGGCACTGTGCAAGTTATTCCACATATCACCGATGAGATTAAACGCTCTGTGTTGGCTTTGGCTGAAGGTCTTAATGCACCGGATGTGGCCATCATTGAAATTGGCGGTACCGTGGGCGACATCGAAGGTTTACCCTTCCTTGAGGCCATTCGTCAGCTAAAATCCGAACTTGGTCGCGATAACTGCTTAAATATTCACTTAACCTTAGTGCCGTACTTGGCCTCTGCCGGTGAGCATAAGACCAAACCCACACAACATAGCGTGAAAGAGCTGCTTTCCATTGGTATTCAGCCTGATATTATTCTTTGCCGCTGTGAAAAGGCCATTGCCGAAGAATTGAAGCGTAAAATTGCGCTTTTCTGTAACGTGGATCAAGACGCCGTGTTCTCTTCGGTGGATGTGCAAAATATTTACGAAGTGCCTTTGAAGTTTTATGAAGAAGGCTTTGATCAAAAAGTTGCCATCATGTTGCAATTACCTGCACGCAATGCCAATTTGGAAGCGTGGAAAAAGCTTGTGCATGATTGTGCACATCCTAAAGGCCGCGTAACCATTGCCATTGTGGGTAAATATGTGGAACTTAAAGAAGCATATAAGAGTCTACACGAAGCGCTCATCCATGGCGGCATTGCCAATGCTGTGGAAGTGGAATTGCGCTATGTAAATTCTGAAGAAATCACCACAGAGTGTGTTGCTCGCGCTTTAAAAGGCTGTCATGGCGTACTTGTGCCTGGTGGTTTTGGATATCGCGGTGTGGAAGGCAAAATTGCTTCCATTCAATTTGCGCGCGAAAATAAAATACCTTTCTTTGGTATCTGCCTTGGCATGCAGTGCGTTGTCATTGAATACGCACGCAATGTGGCTGATCTTGAAGATGCCAACTCTGAAGAATTTGCTTCCGATAGCAAGAACAAAGTTGTGTACTGGATGAGCGAATGGATAGATCCTGCCACCGGTAAAACTGAACGTCGCCATGTGGATAGCGATATGGGCGGCACCATGCGTCTTGGTTCTTATGAGTGTGCTTTGGAAGAAGGTACACGCGCACATGATGCTTATGGTCAAAAGCTCATTCAAGAAAGACACAGACATCGTTATGAATTTAATAATGATTACCTTGAAATCTTGCGTGAAAAGGGACTTGTCTTCAGCGGTATGTCTCCTGATAACACCTTGGTGGAAATTGTAGAAATTGCAGATCATCCTTGGTTTGTGGGCTGTCAATTCCACCCAGAATTTAAGTCCACCCCCATGAAAGCACATCCGCTTTTCCGTGGATTCATTGCTGCCACCAAGGCTCAAGCAAAAATCTAACGACTTTCATATCAACAAAAAAGCCCCTGCATACTACTCAGATAGCATGCAGGGGCTTTTTTTATATACCATATGCAAACTATTCTTGCGCCGGAGCTATGTAACCTTCGTCTTGCATGAGAACATCCATGGGCATGAGACAGTACAAAAGCGCATACATGGGAATTTTATCGGACATTTCGCGTACGTCAGACACCAACATATAATGCTTACATTCTGTACAGCCTTCAGCACGTTGTACGGCACTGCCTTCCAAGTTCATGATGACACGATGCTCAGGCTTGGCGTCTTCGCAAGCGGGGCATGTGGTACGAGAGTAGCGCCATGTGCTTTGGCACAAAGAGCAGTGCAAATAACGATGCCCTTCTTTATGCCATAAATAGCCAGCATTGGGATTGTGACCACAGACGGGGCAGTAATTTTTATTCCAAGGAGTATCTGTTTCACCACTTTCAAAAGCTTCTAATTTTTGTGCAAAGCCACTATGTAAGGCCACACGCACAGCAGCCGTGCGAGCTAAATATGTTCCCACAAGGGCGGCACTGTCTTTTTGCATATTATGCTTTTTTGCCCAAGGCCCAATGCGATGTGTTTTTTGGGCCAACACAAGAGAAATAAGATGTCTGCACGCCTTATGATTTTCACATAAAAATGCCTCCAACTCAGCAAAGTACTTTCCATGACCGGAAAAAACTTCCATGGCTTTTTGGCAAATGGGAGAAACGGCTTGTAAAAGGACATCATCCAAATAGTAAGCCATATGCTCTTTGTCGGTGGGATAAAGGGCTTTACCCGCAATGGCTTCTTCCTGCGCCAAGGGAATAGGTAAATAAGGAGCTGGAAACTCTTTGGCTAAAACATGACAGAGCTCTTCCAAGGGAAGGAATGTATCAAAAAATTGTTCGGCGTAGGGATATCTTTCTTTGAGTGTTTTTAACACAGCTTCTGTCATGGTATTCCTCGAAATATATAGTTAAAAGTTACACTTAATGTTCTAAATACTCATTGCCGCACATACTTCATACGTAACCAATATACGCGGCCATGAAAATTTTTTGAGGGGGAGTCTGAGGGGGGAACTTTTCTACAGAAAAGTTCCCCCCTCAGGTTATATATTATGTACTACGCTTGCGCGTTTTCAGCATACTTTTCCGGATCATCAGTCACGATGTAGATAACGCGAACGCTATCGGCATCGATGGCTTGGGCTTTGGGATGCGTTTTTTTCAACTCTGCCACACGCTTTTCAGCCATGGCAAGAATTTCCGCTCTATCACCAAAGACCATGGTGCCCGTGGGGCAAGAAAGAACACAAGCGGGCTTACGTCCACCTTGAATTCTATCAAGACACATGGTGCACTTGGTTACTTTTTTGTTTGTGGGATCTTGACGCGGAATGTTGTATGGGCATACAGACACAGCCGTATCAAAGTCCATGTTTTGCGATGTGGCTTCGTCGTAAATGACGGCACCAGTGGCTTCGTCCACGAAGATTTCATTGCCGGCAGCAGCTGCTTGGCAAGGAGCGTCCACACAGTGACGGCACATATCACTGAAGAAATACCAATAGGGCTTTCCTTCAGCTTTACCTTCGGAAAAACGCACAACCTTGTAGGTTTGAGCGGAGAAATCCGGTGGGTTTTGATAGGTACCATTTTGTGTTGTGTGCACAGCGGGAAGCTGATTCCACTGTTTACAAGCCACCTGACAACCACGGCAAGCCGTGCAGAGGGACGTATCGACTAATATGGATTTACCTTCAGACATGCGTCACCTCCTATGCCTTTTTAATGTTGACCATGAAGGCCTTGTATTCTGGTGTGCCAGCATTGCCATCGCCCACAAAGGGAGTGAGCAAGTTGGCTGTATCGCCGTTGTCCTTGGGGAAGAGCCAACCGTAGTTGAAGGTCATGCCCACTTGGTGGGTCATTTTACCGTCAACTTTAAGGGGTTGCATGCGTGTGGTCACCATGGCCACTGCATCTACCTCGCCGCGGCAAGAAGATACTTTAACCTTGTCACCATTGGCAATGTCTCTTTCCTCAGCTAGTTCATGGCTCATTTCCACATAGGCTTGAGGCATGGTTTCCACAAGCCAGCTTTGCCAGCGTGTCAATGCGCCAGAGCACCAGTGCTCGGTACAAGAGTAGGTGGTCATGACAAGGGGATAGGCTGGGTCTGCCGGAGCAACTTTATCCAAGGGGCCCTTGAACACCGTAATGATGGGGCTATTGTACTGCTTGGACATGATGTTTTTCTTAAGCGGACTTTCCAGCGGCTCATAGTGCTCGGGGAAAGGACCGTCGCCAAGGCCGGGGCCAAAGAGCGAACCCACACCGTCGGGCTTCATGATAAAGGGCAGCTTACCACCCTTATCACCCATGGGTGGCCATGGACCGTCGGGCACATCGCCCACCCACTTACCGTCTTTCCAAGCAAGGAGAGCGCGGGCAGGGTTGAAGGGATTACCGTTTTTATCCACCGAAGCGCGGTTGTATACCACGCGGCGGTTCACAGGCCAAGCATAGGACCAGTTGGGGTAGAGGCCAAGCTTGGTGGGATCTTCTTTGCCGCGGCGATCCATGAGGTTGGTTCCGTCGGCGGCAAAAGAACCGCAGCAGAGCCAGTTACCGCCGGAAGTGGCACCGTCAGCTTGTAAAAGGCCAAAACCTGGGACAGGCTGTCCTTTTTTGTAGGCTTTACCGCCCACGGTGGCGTCTTTTTCAAACTCGCCATTGATACGACGGGCCACTTTTACCATGTCAAACTCGCCCTTGCCGTCATTATAATCGAAGCGCAGGTTAAGAATGGGCTCAGGTAAAGCACCGCCTTCTTTTTTATAGAGTTCTTTAAGCTTTTCCATGACGCGCAAAGCAATGGCGCCGGTGGTTAAGCAATCGCCTGGGGCATCGGTGGCTTTATGCAACCATTGCATCCAACGACCAGAGTTGGCTTGGCTACCTTGCTTTTCTGTGTTGGCAGAAGCGGGTAAGAGGAAGCACTCTGTGTTGATATTTTTGGGATCCATGCCGGGACCTTTCCAGAAAGAGGCGGACTCGTTATCAAAGATGTTAACGTGTACCATCCAATCTAGCTTGGTCATGGCTTGGCGTACTTTATTGGAGTTGGGCAAGGAACCACAAGGGTTTTGACCAATACAGAAGTAACCCTTGATATCGCCATTATACATGGCATCAATCATGTGTAAAACGTCGCGATTGGCGCCGTCATCCACCTTGGGTAACCATTGGTAACCAAACTCATTGTCCTTGGTGGCGGCATCGCCAAACCAAGTTTTAAGTAAGCTCACTGCATATTTAGGCGTATTTCCCCACCAGTTGGCCGACATGGGATCATGGGTCACTGGGGTGGCGGCCTTCACATAGGCGTCAAGGGTGGTGCGTCCTGCACGGGGTACGGGCAAGTAACCTGGGAGATAGTGGTAAAGGATGGCGTGGTCGGTGGAGCCTTGAACGTTGGGCTCACCGCGCAGCGCGTTGACGCCACCACCACAAATACCAATATTACCAAGGAGTAATTGCATGATGGCTAGAGCACGAATTC
>CAYJHD010000120.1:0-4827 GCA_964370015.1 uncultured Desulfovibrionaceae bacterium
CGAGAAAAACTTGTCTTAACGTCTTTTGTGGCGTAGAGGGTGAGGAACAACTTGTATACATAAATGCAAGCCTCTCGACTAACTCGCAACCGTATAAAATAGAGGTTGCACAAACTTTGGAGATATAGATGGGAGCAGTTACAATCAACACACCTTGGTGTAAAGGCTGTGGCGTCTGTGTGGCCTTTTGCCCCAAAGGCGCTTTAAGTTTACAGCACGAAAAGGCTGTTCATGATGTGGAAAAATGTATTGTCTGCGGCATGTGCGAGCTGTACTGTCCAGACCTTGCCATTACCGTGGATAAAAGCCAAAAGGCCAAAAAGGCCAAAAAGAATGAGGTGGCATAATGAGTAAGGACAATACCGTTTTTGTTCAAGGCAATGCTGCCTGTGTCGAAGGCGCTTTATATGCCGGCGTTTCTTTCTTTGCCGGTTATCCTATTACCCCCTCCACAGAAATTGCCGAAGAATTGGCTGTAAAGTTGCCCAAACAAGGTGGCACTTTCATCCAAATGGAAGACGAAATTGCTTCCATGTGTGCTGTGTGCGGCGCATCTTTAGCCGGTGCTAAATCCATGACAGCCACTTCCGGCCCTGGTTTTTCCTTAAAGCAAGAAGCCATTGGTTATGCCTGTATGGCAGAAATTCCTTGCGTAGTTGTGGACGTACAACGCGCTGGTCCTTCCACAGGTCTTGCCACTAAAGTGGCTCAAGGTGATGTAAACCAAGCTCGCTGGGGCACCCACGGTGACCATAGCAAAGTGGTTCTTACTGCTTCTTCCATTCAAGATACCTTTGAAATCACCGTTGAAGCTTTCAATATTGCAGAAACCTACCGCACCCCTGTTATCTTACTTCTTGACGAAGTTGTAGGTCACATGCGTGAAAAACTTGTGATTCCCCCCAAAGGCGAATTGGAAGTGGTAGAACGCTTGCACACTAAAGTAAAAGAAGGTTTCAACTATCACCCATACTTGCCACGTGAAGACGGCCGTTTGCCCATTTCTGACTTTGGCGGCAAGCACCGTTATAACGTAACAGGCTTGTACCATGATATTTTCGGTTTCCCCACCGAAAAGCCCGAAGTGGTCAACGCTGCCATCCACCACTTGGTGGATAAAATTGAAAACCGCGCCCACAAATTGGCCCGCTGGAAAGAATATCACTTGGAAGATGCTGAGCATGTTATCGTTTCTTACGGTTCTTCTGCTCGTTCTTCCCGTGAGCTTGTGGAATCCCGCCGCGCCAAGGGTGACAAAATCGGTCTTTTGGAATTGCAAACCCTTTGGCCTTTCCCAGCCCAAATGGTGCGTGAAAAAACCAAAAACGCCAAAAATATTTTCGTAGTTGAAATGAATATGGGTCACATGAAAGAGCAAGTAAAACGCGTTGCTGTGAACCCTGACCGTGTCTTCCTTGTGAATCGCATGGACGGCATTTTGGTTAATCCTAAGGATATTGGTGCTGTTATGCGCACCATCGAAGGTAGGGGGTTCTAACATGGCTTTTAGAAAATATATTCGCGAACGCTTCTTTCCGCACATCTGGTGTCCCGGTTGCGGTCACGGCATCATCTTAAACAGCATTTTACATGCCGTTGATGATTTAGGCATTGATAACTCCGACATGTCCATGGTGTCCGGTATCGGTTGCTCGGCTCGTATTTCCGGCTACTGCGACTTCCACACCATGCACACCATGCACGGACGCGCTTTAGCTTGCGCCACCGGCTTAAAGATGGCCAAACCTTCGCTCAACGTCATCGTGCCCATGGGCGACGGCGACGCCACAGCCATTGGTGGTAACCACTTCATTCACGCATGCCGCCGTAATATTGACCTCACCATCATCGTCATGAACAACCGTATTTACGGCATGACAGGTGGTCAGTATTCACCCCTTTCCGGTGAAGGCGTTCTTGCCACCACATCTCCTTATAAGAGCATCGACGCAGCCTTTGATACCGTAGAATTGGCCCTTGGTGCCGGTGCTACTTTTGTGGCTCGTTCCACCACCTTCCATGCCAAAGAGTGTATCTCTCTCATTAAAAAAGGTATGGAACATAAAGGCGTGGCTGTCATTGAAATCATGTCTCAGTGCCCCACCTACTTTGGTCGTAAGAACAAAATTGGCGGCGCAGTGGAACTTATGGAAAGCTATCGCGATGGCACAGCTCCTCTTGGTTCCAAGAAGCTTGAAGAAAACCCAGACCTTATTGCTCGCGGCATTTTCCGTCAAGAAGAAAAGCCTGAATATTGCGAACAATACGCTAAACTTATTAAGAAAGTTCAGGGGTAAGACATGGATACACAACGTTTTTTATTGTCTGGTTCCGGTGGGCAGGGCGTTATTTCCTTAGCTATCCTCTTAGCTGACGCTGCCGCCATTTACGGCGGTCACAATGCTGTGCAATCCCAATCTTACGGCCCAGAAGCACGCGGCGGTGCCACTCGCTCCGACGTTATCATTTGCGATGGTCCCATCTACTACCCCAAGGTAAATGAACCTAATTATGTGGTAGCACTCACCAACGAAGCCATGGGTAAATATTTACCCCTCATCCGCCCCGGTGGCATGGTGCTTTTTGATAGCCAATTGGTAACATCTGTTCCCAAAATTGACGCCATTCAAAAAGATTTACCCATGTACCAAGCGGTCATGGACACCCTTGGCAAGCCCCAAGCTCTCAACGTTGTTGTGCTTGGAGCCCTCGTCACCTTAACTAAGGTGGTAACGGTAGAAGATTGCGAAAGCGTTCTTGCAAGTCGCTTCCCTGCCGCTTTCCACGAAAATAATAAGAAAGCCCTGCACCTTGGTGTAGAATTGGCTAAGCCGCTGGCGGATTAAGTTAATCTTGAGTAATATTTTATGGGAGATAGGGGGAGTTTTCACTCCCTCCCATAAAATAGGTGTTAATCCCTTAAGAAAATTGTAGGATGGTATTATGAACATTCATGAGTATCAGGCCAAAGAACTTTTGGCAGCTTATGGAATAGCTGTACCCCAAGGTGGCGTAACAGCTTCCGTTGAAGGCGCCGTAGAAATTGCCAAAACATTGCCTGGTCCCGTTCGTGTTGTGAAAGCACAAATCCACGCCGGTGGCCGCGGTAAGGGCGGCGGTGTTAAAGTGTGCAAAAGCTTAGATGAAGTAAAAGACGCAGCTAGCGCCATTCTTGGCATGCAACTTGTTACCCACCAAACAGGCCCAGAAGGCCAATTGGTTAAGAAAATTTGGGTAGAGCAAGGCACAGACATCGCCAGAGAATTATATCTTGCTGTTGTTCTTGATCGCAGCGCAGAATGCCTCACCATCATGGCTTCCCCAGATGGTGGCATGGATATTGAGGAAGTGGCAGAAAAGCACCCAGAGCGCATTTTCACCACTCGCCTTGACGGTGCACATCAAATTTGGCCCTTCCAAGCTCGTGAATTGCTTTTCGGATGCGGCCTCACCCCTGCACAAGTGGGTCAAGGTGTTACCCTCATTACCAACCTTGTGAAGCTTTGCGTGGAAAAAGACGCCACTCAAGTGGAAATCAATCCTCTAGCCGTCAATAGCGAAGGTAATATCCTAGCTCTTGATGCCAAAATGAATTTCGACGAAAGTGCCCTCAAGCGCCACCCTGATATTCAAGCACTTGAAGACCCAGATGAAGCCGATCCCCTTGAGCTTAAAGCTGCCCAGCTTGGCGTAAACTACGTGCGCCTCAATGGCTACGTGGGCACCATGGTTAACGGCGCTGGTCTTGCCATGGCCACCATGGACGCCATCAAGCAAGCCGGAGCAGAGCCTGCCAACTTCCTCGACGCCGGCGGCGGTGCCAACGTGGAAATGGTAAAGAAAGGCTTTGAAGTTATGCTTTCCGACACCAATGTTCGCGGTATTCTCATCAATATCTTTGGTGGTATTTTACGTTGCGACATCGTGGCCGAAGGCGTCGTGCAAGCGGTAAAAGAAGTGAACTTGCAATTGCCCTTGGTTGTTCGTATGGAAGGCACCAACGTGGAAGTGGCTCGCAAAATCATTGCCGATAGCGGCGTGAATATTGTCACCGCAGACACCATGGCCGATGCCGCCAATAAAATTGCTGAACTGACCAAACAAGCATAAGGGAGACCACATGAGTATTCTTATTGATGAAAACACCCGTGTGGTGGTGCAAGGCCTCACCGGCCGCGAAGGCCAATTCCACGGGCAACAAATGCTGGATTACGGCACCAACATTGTGGCCGGTGTTACCCCAGGTAAAGGCGGTCAAGAAGTGCTTGGCGTGCCCATCTTTAACACAGTGAAAGAAGCTGTGGAAAAAACCGGTGCCAACACCTCCGTTATATTTGTTCCTGCTGCAGGTTGCGCCGACGGTGCATGCGAAGCCGCCGACGCCGGCATTGAGCTTGTGGTCATAATCACCGAACACGTTCCCGTGCTCGATATGGTTCGCGCCAAAGCTCACCTCAACGCCAAGGGCGTAAAGCTTGTGGGCCCCAACTGCCCCGGCCTCATCAGCCCAGGCAAATGCAAAATCGGCATTCAACCCGGTTACATCCACAAGCAAGGCAATATTGGTCTCATCAGCCGTTCCGGTACCCTCACCTACGAAGCTGTACACCAGCTTTCCAGTGAAGGTCTTGGTCAAAGCACCGTCATTGGCATGGGCGGCGACCCCGTACCCGGCCTAAAGTTCATCGACCTTTTAAAGCTGTTCCGCGATGACCCAGAAACCCATGCCGTATGCATGCTTGGCGAAATCGGTGGCGACAACGAAGAAATTGCCGCCGCTTACATCAAAGAAACCAACTATCCCAAGCCCGTCTTCGGCTTCATCGC
>CAYJHD010000121.1:0-4793 GCA_964370015.1 uncultured Desulfovibrionaceae bacterium
GGGGAGTTTGAGGGGGAGAGGGGAGAACCTTTTTCCAAAAAGGTTTCCCCTCTCCCCCTCATAAAACTAACAATAAACTACTAACAATTAACCAGCAAAACCACGTAAAATGTGATAAGCGACTGTGGCTACAGCATACGCAAAAAGCGTATTGCCCACTATGGAGAATACAGCCCATTTCCAAGAACCTGCCTCACGCATGAGCACGGCTACGGCCACAAAGCAGGGGGCGTAGAGCAGTACAAAAAGCATGAAGGCCACGGCGAGGGGCATATTCCAGTTGGGATCACTTTGTAGTTTTTCACCAAGACTTGTGGCGTCTTCTGGATCTACTTCACCTAGAGAGTAGGCAGTGCCTAGGGTGGATACTACTACTTCTTTGGCGGCGATGCCGGCGAGGAGGGCGATGTTCATGCGCCAATCAAAGTTTAAGGGAGCCATGACGGGCTCAAGGGCAACACCTATGCGACCGGCAACAGAGTTTACCAGCGCTGCTTCAGCTTGCTCGGCATCCACAACGAGGAGGGCAGAATCACGAGCTTCGCCTTGAGGAATGGTTTGCTCAATGGTGGTACGCTTATCATCGAAAGGCTTGATTTGGTCCATGGAAAGCTCTGGGAAGGTCATGGAAGCCCAAATGACCACGGATACGGCCAAGATGACGGTACCGGCTTTTTTGATATACATCCATGTGCGCTCCCAAGCGTGAATGAGTACACCGCGCAAGGTGGGCATGCGATAAGGTGGAATTTCCAGTACGAAGGGAGTGGCGTCGCTTTTCAAGATGGTTTTGCGTAAGGCAAGGGATACGAGCAACGCTGCAACCCAACCTGTGAGGGTTAAGGAGAAAAGGATATAGGTTTGTTGCGCTTCGGGGAAGAAAGCCGCTACTAGCAAGAGGAATACGGGCACCTTGGCACCGCAAGACATGAAGGGAGCTGTTAAAATGGTGGCGAGGCGTTCTTGTGGGTTACGCAGGGTGCGTGCAGCCATGATACCAGGGATGGCGCAACCGCCGGAAATGCCACCGGATACGATGAAGGGCATGACGGAACAACCTTGAAGACCGAAAATGCGGAAAACGCGGTCAAGGAGGTGCGCCACGCGTGCCATGTAGCCTGAATCTTCTAAGATGGCAATGATGATAAAGAGGAAGAAAATGAGGGGGGTAAAGCCAAGCACACCGCCCACACCGTCAATGATGCCAGAAACAATGAGAGATTGGAGCAAGCCTTCGGGAATGAGGGCCGTGGCAGTTTCATTGAGCCAGCCGAAACCTTCTTCCACCCAGCCTTGAGGGTAGGCACCAAGGTTTAAGGTGAACCAATACGTGAACCATAAAACACCGAGCATGATGAGCGGGCCAAAGAGACGATTGAGAAGCACAGCGTCAATGGCGGCGGTCATGGGACTGCGGGCATGGTAATCAGAAGTTCGTGTGACAGCTTCGTTTAAAAGGCCATGGATGAAACCGTATCTATAGTCAGCAATGACGCCTTCAGGTGTGGTGTCTAAAGTTTGACGCAAGTGATGGGTCAATTTTTCTATGTCATTTTGCAGTTGTGCGCAGAATACGGCATTGGAGAGGTGCCCTTCTTCCATGATGGCGGTATCACCTTCAATGAATTTGAGTGCCACCCAGCGCGCGGGATATTGGCTGAGGAATTTTTCGCTGCCAATGCGCTTGGTCATGTCTTCCAGTAAGGGGTCAACATCTGAGCCGTAAGAGAGTATGACCTTGGATGCTTCGGTGACAGTGATTGCGTGGCTTAAGAGTTCGGGTACGCCCTTGCCGGAGCGACCCACACAAGGAACTACAGGTAGACCAAGACCTTCAGAAAGGCGTTTCACATCAATACGCAGGCCCTTTTGTTCGGCTTCATCCATCATGTTAAGTGCCACAACCATGGGCATTTCAAGCTCCATGAGTTGAATGGCCAAATAAAGGTTGCGCTCAAGGGCACTGGCATTGACTACATCAATGGCCACTTGTGGGCGCTCTTTATTGAGCATGTGACGCACGACCATTTCTTCTTCACTAAAGGCAGAAAGTGAATATGTGCCGGGAAGGTCAACCAAAGCCACATTTTTGGTGCCCACTTTAAGGTTAAGCGTGTGCTTTTCAACGGTGATGCCGGGGTAATTGCCCACTTGGCGATGGGCACCGGTGATGGAGTTAAAAAGGGTGGTTTTTCCGCTATTGGGGTTACCGAGTAGAGCAATATTGATGGGATTCATAGGGGCCTCTTATATCTTTTCTACTAAAATTTGTGCTGCTTCTTCGCAGCGTAAGGATATTTCATAACCGTCCAGTGATACCACAATGGGGCACCCGAGGGGCGCGCGATTGGTGACGGTGAGCTGCATGCCGGTGGACAAACCCATATCTCGTAAACGTCTTGCCAAAATGGTTTCAGCTTTGATGTTACAAATGGTGGCACTTTGGCCTACTTCCAGATTTGTGATGCTGGTGCAACTCTTATTTGCACAGCAAGCGTTGGTATTTTCCATATGATCTCCTTGAAGTGGATAAACAAAAACGGTGCATCGTAAGCATGTTGCACCGTTTGAAATAGTTCTTTATTGCTAAACAAAGTGAAAATCATTGTCAAGGGATTTGGAAGAAATATTCGCCGTTTTTGCGTAAAAACCAGTAGATACGCCATAAAAAATCTTTGTTTTCGGCATGAATTGTGATATGTGCAAATATGTGTTTAAGCAGTAGAGGGTTAATGCTATGAAGAAAATACTTTTTTTCTGTAAGGGAAACTCTTCGCGTAGTCAGATGGCGGAGGGGTTTGCAAGAAAATATTTAGGAGAGAAGCTACAAATATACTCTGCAGGGGGAGAGTCCCTTGGAGTGAATTTTTATACCCTAGAAGCCATGAAGCTTTTGGATGTGGATATGGACGGGCAGCATTCAAAGCTTATACAAGATTTTCCTCCCATGACCTTTGATTATGTGCTTACGCTTTGTGATGAAGCACCGCAAGTACGTCCTTTTTTTCCAGGGGCAGAGTATATCCATTACGGATTTAAAGATCCTCAAGAAATGGCAAAGTTGCAAAACACAGAAACGGATAAACTGCGTTGCTTTGTGCAAGTGGCATGTGACATAGAGAAATTCATTAAGTCATTGCCTGAGCTTTTCCCGCAATTTTTTGCAGAGTAGCTGAGGATATTTTTTAATCAGAAGAATAAAAATATCCTACAAAAAAAGCCTTTTTTCCGACGGTATACCCATCAGAAAAAAGGCTTTTTATTTCTTAAAAAGAAATTTTATAAAAATTATGCTTCGATTTTGTTCACAGCCGCAGCAAGGCGGGAAATTTTACGAGCAGATGTTTTCCAATGCATGGCACCCTTGGTGGAAGCCTTATCGAGCATGGAAGTTGCGAGTACGAGAGCTTCAGCAGCAACGGCTTTGTCGCCGGCAAGAACAGCGGAACGTACTTTTTTGATAACATTTTTCACACGGGTACGAGCAGCACGGTTGCGCTCGGCACGAACAAGGCTTTGCTTGTGACGTTTGATGGCAGACTTATGGTTAGCCACGTTTTCCTCCAAAGGTTGTTTGAAATATATGCTCCCAGACACCATATCTGGGCTTTTCGCATTGGTTCTACACAATGAACACGGATGTATATCGTTTCTAATGGTGCTTGTCAATCATTATGCAGGGCGGAATTGTATATTTATAATGAGTGATATTTTAGAAGCCCATGTTAGTTTTTGGACGCAAAAAAATATGAATAAGATGAGAGTCTTGCTGCTTGGTATGTAAAAAAAGACTATACTTTGGATGGAAATTATGTTTAAGTGTCAGTTTCGTAAAAGAATTACTTTTTTGTGCTTTTGCAGTAATGAAGACGCGCAAGACTTTGGCTCTGCTAAGAACAGAGATTTATAAGGAAAAAAATATGGCAAAGAACCAAGAGAACATATACGAACCAGAAGATCATCGTACACATTTTGAAGGCCTTGGTAATCAGTGGGCCGTGCTTGTGGGCAATCCTCAGGCTCTCATGTCACAAATAGTGGGCACCATTGTGCATGCTGGTGGCACACGTTCTTGTTGGCAGCGTAAAGATGCCAAGCAAGAAACCATGCTCATGGCTTGGCCTGAAGATCAACCTGTTCGCGCAGCCACAGTTTTGCAAGGTGCGACGGAAGCAGAGCTTAAACCTGTGACCGCCATGCCCTTTTTGGAAGGTTATCCCAATACCTTAGAAGTGGATAGCGCAGTTCCTTGGAAGTCTGGCGTGGAAGCCAATGTGAGTGCGTGTATTTTGGAAGGAAAGAAGCCTCTTTGGTTTTATGATCCCTTATATTTTCGCGATAAAGAAGATTTAACCCCGGGGGTTAGCCATACTTTTTTAATGGCCGGACTTGCCATGGGCATTCGCAAAGCCCTCATTGATGAAATGACCATTACTCAAGGGCCCATGTACGAAGCTCATGCGGCGCATTGGCTTGCGGAAAATCCGGACAAAGGACGTCTTGATGTTCCGCCTTTAAAGATGAATCTGGCCGGTAAGCAAGTGGTTATGCCTGGTCGTCATTTTTGTGAATACGAAGTGCGTAGCACCATTTTAGAAGTACAACAATGCCAGCTTGATAAGCTTGAAATTTCCATGCTTCGCTTGGATTTCCCCATGCCTGATAGAGAGCCCTTACATATCATGTTGTACGTACCCAAGACGGTACTTAAAGACTACGAACCCAAGGTGGGGGATGATATTGATGCGTATGTGTGGTTACAAGGGCGCGTTATGGATTATGATCCTACAGAA
>CAYJHD010000122.1:0-4767 GCA_964370015.1 uncultured Desulfovibrionaceae bacterium
AAAGGTTCTTTCCCCTCCCCACACCCCTCCCCTTTTCCAAAAACTTTTTATGGCCGCTTTACTTTACGCATATTGTCATATTCTGCGGCAATGAAAATATATTTATATTTCTAGAAAAATAGATATATTTTCATAAGCGAACAAAAAGCAGATAAAGCAGGCTGTTCAAAAAGTAGTGGACATAAGGAAAACGTCGTTTTTTGCGGAAGGAGTGTATATAGACATACATGACTGAAGCAAAAAATGACGTTTGACGCAGTAGACGCTACTTTTTC
Source organism: uncultured Desulfovibrionaceae bacterium (assembly GCA_964370015.1). Lineage (GTDB taxonomy): Bacteria > Desulfobacterota > Desulfovibrionia > Desulfovibrionales > Desulfovibrionaceae > CAYJAD01. Next base: position 276 of record CAYJHD010000122.1, read on the forward strand.
AACAGCCTGATAGTAAAAAAAGGGAGCAAAGCCCTAAGACCTTGCTCCCATAATATATATGTGCTTTATAAGCGTGTGGACTAGTACATACCGCCCATGCCGCCCATGCCACCCATGCCGCCCATATCAGGCATAGCAGGCATATCTTTCTTAGGCTCAGGCTTATCAGCAATGGCGCACTCTGTGGTTAAGAGCAAGGAAGCCACGGAAGCAGCGTTTTGTAAAGCTGTACGGGAAACCTTCTTAGGATCGATAACGCCAGCTTTGATGAGGTCTTCGAATTCACCTGTAGCAGCATTAAAGCCGAAGCCGTCTTTGCCTTCACGTACTTTTTCTACAATGATGGAACCTTCGAAACCAGCATTGTGTGCGATTTGACGAAGGGGCTCTTCGATGGCGCGACGGATGATGTTGATACCAGCAAGTTCGTCATCGTTGGCAGGCTTAATGTCGTTAAGCACTTTGGATACACGAACAAGAGCAGTACCACCGCCAGGCACGATGCCTTCTTCTACGGCTGCGCGAGTTGCGTTAAGAGCATCTTCTACGCGGTCTTTCTTTTCTTTCATTTCAACTTCAGTGGCTGCACCAACGTGTACAACGGCTACGCCGCCCACAAGCTTAGCAAGACGCTCTTGAAGCTTTTCACGGTCATAATCAGAGCTGGACTCTTCGATTTGAGCGCGGATTTGCTTTACACGAGCCTTGATGTCGTCGCCTTTACCAGCGCCGTCAACTACGGTGGTGTTATCTTTGTCAATAACGATGCGCTTAGCAGTACCAAGATCGGTGAGGCTTAAGTTTTCAAGTTGTAAGCCGATGTCATCGGAAGCCACTTGACCACCGGTGAGGCATGCGATGTCTTGCAACATGGCTTTACGACGGTCGCCAAAGCCAGGAGCTTTAACAGCTACTACTTGCAAAGCGCCACGTAAGCGGTTCACTACCAAGGTAGCAAGGGCTTCGCCTTCTACATCTTCAGCAATGATAACTAAAGGACGGTTTACTTTAGCAACTTGTTCAAGAACAGGAAGCATGTCCTTCATGTTGGAGATTTTCTTTTCTGTGCAAAGGATATAAGGATTATCCATTTCGCAGATCATTTTTTCAGGATTGGTTACAAAGTAAGGGGAAAGGTAACCACGGTCAAAACGCATACCTTCAACCACGTCCATGGTGGTTTCAAGGCCTTTGGCTTCTTCCACAGTGATAACGCCTTCTTTGCCCACTCTGTCCATGGCTTCTGCAATGATGTTACCAATGGTAGCGTCAGAGTTAGCAGAAATGGTACCCACTTGAGCGATTTCTTTTTGATCGCGTGTAGGCTTAGCAAGGTTAGCTAGTTCACCCACAAGAGCGTCTACACCCTTGTCGATACCGCGCTTGATGGCCATGGGGTTACGACCAGCAGCCACAAGCTTCACACCTTCACGGTAGATGGCTTGAGCTAAAACGGTAGCAGTGGTGGTACCGTCACCGGCAACGTCAGAAGTTTTGGAAGCAACTTCCTTAACCATTTGAGCGCCCATGTTTTCGAATCTGTCTTCAAGTTCGATTTCTTTAGCAACGGTTACGCCGTCCTTGGTGATAACGGGAGCGCCAAAGCTTTTTTCGATAACAACGTTACGGCCTTTAGGACCAAGAGTTACTTTAACAGCGTTGGCAAGTTTATCTACACCGCGGGAAAGTTTTTCGCGGGCTTTTACGTCAAATAAAATTTCTTTAGCAGACATGTTCTATTCTCCTGAGAATATATATAATGTATAATTAAGCAATAACGGCGAGAATATCGTCTTCGCGCATTACAAGGTATTCGGTGCCGTCGATTTTAACTTCGGTGCCAGCGTATTTATTGAAAAGAACAGCGTCGCCAACTTTAACTTCCATGGCTACACGCTTACCGTCGTCAGCAACTTTGCCGGGGCCAGCCGCAATGATTTCGCCTTTAGAAGGCTTTTCTTTGGCTGTGTCAGGGATGTAAAGACCACCGGCGGTCTTTTCTTCGCTTTCAAGACGCTTTACAAGCACGCGATCGTTAAGGGGCTTCAGTGTCATAATTTCCTTTCCTCACAAAAAAATGAATTTTGCAGCGCATAAAGCCTTGTGCTTTACATACTGCCTATAAATTTAGTTGCGCGCACAGTTTAGGACCATGCGCGAACGATATGTAGTATAACCCTCATTACGAAATTGAAAAGGGGGTAAATGAAAAAAAAGTGCTTTTTTTCGTAAATATTTTTTTTATTAAATAAAATTAATATATTATGAAAGAGAAAAAAAGAGTTTGTAGAAAGAAACTGTATCCTCTTGCACAGCAACTCTTTATTCATGCAAACAATCACTGTAATATATTAAAATAATTAATAAAATTTCTTTCCTATTTTAACCAATACAAATTCACTATTACATTTTTTGTCAACTAAAAAAACAGTGATTACTCAGATGACATAGATGTCTCTTTTCAACAATCTGTTAAACTTTGCTTAAGATTGTATATAAAACTAGCTAGAAAATAAGAAATATAAAATTATCCATTGACTATACTACTATAATATTTTACAGATTATATTAATTAACAACTTAAGGAGTTACTAATGATAGACAGAACAGAACTTTTACGCATGATTATGGAAACAAACCCAGGCCAATCTCCTGCATATGTATTAGAGCAGTACACGTTGTATTTAAAAGGTCTAAGTAATATTCATGGAGAAAACTTAGCCCCTCAAGGAAATTTTTGTGAAGAAAGCAAAGACTGCACTGCACAAGAAGAAAAAAACGAGGAAAAAGTTTCGAAACCATCTCTTACATGCGGCTATACAAAGCGCAGCTTAGTTGTTAATCCTAAAGAAGCCATCAAAAGTGATGAAATTTTGTGCTGTCTTTGCGGAAAATCTTGCCAAGTTCTTACAGAGCGTCACATCGCTACGCATAACGGCCTTACTCGTGAAGGGTATCTAAAACTTTGCAGTTATCCAGCTGACCAAAACCTCATGTCTGAAAAACATCTGACTCGCATGAAAGCCAACGTCATTAAAGCACAGCGAGCACGTAGAGAAAAAAAAGCAAAAGCTGAAAAAGAATAATTTTCATAAAAAAGTCCCCTCATATATATATGTGGGGACTTTTTTATAGAGTGTCTTCGATCTTTTTTTATTTTACAAAATATAACGACTTAAATCTTTATCTTCACGCACATCCTTAAGATGCTCACGAACGTATTCTGCATCAACCACCACTTGTTCGCCTGGCTTATCAGGTGCATCAAAAGAAATATCAGCAAGAATTTTTTCCATAATGGTATACAAGCGACGGGCCCCTATGTTTTCTGTTTCATTATTAATTTCTTCAGCAAAGGCTGCCAGCTCTTGCAATCCGTCATCTGTATAAGTGATACTTACCTGCTCTGTACCGAGTAAAGCAGCATATTGTCGCGTAAGAGCATTGTCTGGCTCGGTAAGAATTCTCAAAAACTCATATTTTCCAAGTGCTTGCAATTCCACACGTAAAGGAAAGCGCCCTTGTAATTCAGGAATTAAATCTGAAGGATTACTAAAGTGAAATGCTCCTGCCGCAATGAAGAGAACATGATCTGTCTTTATCATACCGTACTTGGTATTAACCACGGAACCTTCCACAATGGGAAGTAAGTCACGCTGTACACCCTCGCGTGAAATATCTGATGAACGCTGTGAAGACGTGCTGGCTATTTTATCAATTTCATCAATAAATATAATACCCCCCTCTTCCACGCGAGCACGTGCCTTGTCCATAAGAGCTTCTTCATCCACAAGTTTTGCTGACTCTTCTTGCACAAGAACGGTAAAAGCTTGACCTATCTTCATCTTGCGACGCTTAGCCTTGGGAGGAAAAGCCTTGCCAAACATGTCTTTCATTTGCGAACCCATATTTTCCATACCAGGAATGGCAAACATGTCTATGGAAGGACCGGACTGTTCCATAACTTCCATTTCCACCTCGCGATCATCCAAAAAGCCTTGGCGAAATTGTTGGCGTAACTTTTCCTTGGTGGACTCACGTCCGCTATCACCAGTATACGATGGAGGAAGTAGTAAATCCATAAGACGCAATTCAGCCGCCGTTTCTGCAGCCTCTTTTACGCGAATATTTTCCTCTTCACGCACGAGCTTAATGCTTATTTCCATAAGATCGCGCACCATGGACTCCACATCTCGCCCAACATAACCCACTTCAGTAAACTTTGTTGCTTCTACCTTAACAAAAGGTACTGAACATAACTTAGCTAAACGGCGAGCAATTTCTGTTTTACCAACGCCTGTGGGTCCCATCATTATAATATTCTTAGGAGCCACTTCATCACGCAATTCCGGAGGAAGTTGACTGCGACGCCAGCGATTACGCACAGCCACAGCAACCATGCGTTTGGCTTGTTCTTGTCCAATAATATATTTATCTAGCTCTGCAACAACTTCACGCGGAGTAAGGGTAATCATCTAAACACCTCTAAAGA
>CAYJHD010000123.1:0-4735 GCA_964370015.1 uncultured Desulfovibrionaceae bacterium
AATTGGCGCCGGCTTTTTTTATGGCAAACATTTTCTCTAATTTTTCAGACATAATTCCTCACAAATGTAAAAAGTAAATGTCCTCATAGCATAGGGCTCAAGCAATGTAAAACATATGAGAAATGAGTTTTTATGGGGGGGAGGAAAATGTCCATCTTTCTCCTTAAGCGCGCTTGAGCAAGAAAAAAGCGGGAAAACCTTTTAAAAGATTTTCCCGCTGGTATGGTGGAGATGGTTTATGAGTTTATACTTTTATTTTACGCACATGGCCGCGAGTTTCTAGCAATTTCTTTTTAAAGCTTTGCCGCCAGTCGGGGCCGTCCAAGTGTTGCGCTAGCCATTCACTGGTGTGGAGGACAGGACGTTTTATGGAAAGGTTTTCCAAAACGCGCCCAATGCCCACTTTGCACGACGGACAAGACACAATGACAGGGCCGGCATAATGGCTTAGAGCTTCACTGATGTTTTGGCTCTTGCGCTCACGCAGGGTATTATAAATGTGCGGAGAGGTCATGGCACCCATGCCGGATTCGCCGCAGCAGCCGGGGGATGTGGTAAAGCTGGCACCGGTGAAGCTTGAAAGGGCTTTCAACAATGCCTTGCGACCTTTTACCTTATGCACGCCGGCCCATTCTGCGTGGCAGGATTCGTGATAGAGGCGCGGGGCTCCTTCCAGATTGGCTTGGGCAGGAAGTCCTTCCAAGACCAGCTGTATGGCGTCTTTATGCTCTAGGCCCAATTGTGTGGTGATGGGCTCAATGCCTTCAATGCATGTGCCACAAGCTGTGACCACATAATGGGTATCGAAATGCGAGGCGCAGGCTTCTTCCAAAAGTTCTGCCAAAAGCTTACGCACATTTTCACGATTGCGACGGAAAGGTTTTTCCATGCCCGCTGTGAGCAAGGGATAGCCACAACACAAGTGACGTGGTGGTATGAGCACGCTATGTCCGGCTTTAAGCAAGAGCAAGAGCGTGGACATGGCTATACGATCATAAAAGAGCGAGCCGCCACAGCCGGGGAAGTACAGCACTGCCGGTTTGGGGTTTTCGTTTTCGCCAAGGTCTGGAGTAAAGATATGACCGCGTTGCAATTTCAAGGATTCGTACATATTGGTATACCCAATTTTAGCACCCTTACCGGAGAAAAGCGGACTTTGTATCTTTTTACGCCATGCTGCAGGGATGAAGGTCACCATTTTATTCTGGGTTTTTTGTCCCAAGGAAGCCAACTTCGCCGCTTGAGGAATGCGTTTTTGCGGATCCGTCATGAGCCATTGCAAAGCGCGTGTTTTGATGGGGTGGCCGCCATTGCCTTTGGATTGCAACATGGTGCGCAAGGTGAGGGCCACTTCACCGGAAGGAATCTTCACAGGGCATACGGCAGAGCAACGTCCGCAGGCTGTGCAGTGTTCAAATATATCATTGATATGCTGCAACAGCCTTTCATCCATACGACCCGTATTGGCTTGGATATAATAGATGGCTTCCAGTAACATGCCCAGCACCATATTTTTATTGCGCGGATGCCACTGCATGGAGCGTTCTGGATAGGTCATGGAACACACATGTTTACACTTGCCGCAGCGCGTACAGTTTTGCACAAGGCTTAGCAAGTCCATGAGTTGCTCTTTGTCTGGCAGGCCACTTTCTCTAATGTCATTGATGAGACCGTTGAAAGAGAAGGTGAAGGGGCGAACGGGCAACTCTTTATTGATGAGTTTTGCCGGATTCAGAATATCACGCGGGTCCACTCTGTCTTTGAATTCGCGCAGGGCATTGATTTTGTCTTGATGTAAAAAGGCAATTTTGGTGATGCCTATGCCATGCTCACCGGAAACTGCGCCGCCCATGTCTTGTGCTGTGGTCATGACGCGCGCGGCCACTTTTTCCGCTTCTTCCAGCATGTGGTGGTCACTGGAGTTCACAGGAATATTCACGTGGCAATTGCCATCACCGGCATGCATATGACTGGCCACAATGATGCGGCTGGCATACATATATTCAATGATTTGGTGTATCTTCTTTTCTAAGGTGTCATATTTTGTGGCTAAATCTTTTAAGAAAAAGACTGCACGCATGAACATTTCTTCATCGCTGATTTCCGATGCGGAAACATCCCCTCGGGCCACCTTGGAAATATAGGAAAACTCACGGTTAAATTCTTTATCTTCCAAGGGGAATCCAGGTAAGCGGCCCACTGACTGCATGGCATAGCGAAAAGCAGAAGCCACACATTCAAGATTCAATTGCTCAAGGAAGAGGGCAAAGTCCGGAATGCGCGCCATGGGAATAACCACGTCTTCGTTAATCTTAAAGCCAGAAGTGCGCTTGGCAATGGCGGAGAGCTTATGCCTATCTTCCCAAAAGAGTTCGGCTTCCTTGGCATTTTTAGCAACGGTGCAGTCCACATTGTCTTGCTTTTCCACCACTTCCACAATGGCTTTTTGACATTTTTCCAAGAGGATCTCGTCGTCGCCATCAATTTGTACAATGATAACTGAAATGGGGTCACCTTCATACGTGGTGGATTTTCTTTTATAGCCAATGGCTTGCACATATTTTACGTTGAACTCTTCCAGGGCAGAAATGCTGGCATAGTCGCCATCTTGGCGAATTTGGTCGCGCAATTTTACTAGCTCGCCAATGACCACCGCCGCCGTATGCATGGATCTACCAAAAAATTCCAGCACGATGACTTTAGAATGCGCAGGCTTTTTGTGTAAAATAAAGCTGGCTTCGGTGATGATGCCGTCCACGCCTTCTTTTTGCATGCCGGGAAGGCCACCAAGGGCTTTATTGGTAACGTCTTTTCCAAGGCCTGGCAGACGCACTTCTTCGCCGTGCAATTGTACCACATTGCGTACACCGCCGGACATGTCTTTAATCTCAAAGGTGGCATATTCTTGAGGTAAAATCTTATGCCTTGGGTGATTTTTGCGCTCCACGGTAATGATTTCGCCCGTGGGGGTAACCATGCGCCACCAGAGCAAGTTGTCCAAGGTGGTGCCGTATTCAAAAGCGCAAGGGCCGCCGGCATTTTCCGCAATATTACCGCCAATGGATGAGGCCAGTTTGGACGCCGGATCAATGGAAAAGAAAAGATTTTTGGCATCGGCAGCTTTGATGGCCTCGTGGGTAAGTAAGCCAGCCTCACAGGTGAGGGTGAGGTTTTCGGTGTCTATTTCGGCAATATTTGTGAGACGGGTGAGGCTCACAATGACAGTGCGCTTACGTGCAGGCACAGCACCGCCAGTCATGCCGGAGCCGCCGCCGCGTGGGATGAGAGCAAATTTTTTGTCATTGGCAAGGCGCACTAATTCTGCCACTTGCTCTGTGGTGCTAGGTTCCACCACACAAAGGGGAAGTTCCATGCGCAAGTCAGTGGCGTCGGTGGCATTTTCCACCAATGCACCGGGGCGCAATATGATACATTCTTCCGGCATAAAAGTGCGGAAAGCTGCAATGAGTTCGGCGCGGAAAGCCATTTCTGCCTCGTGAGCAGACCAAAACATGGTGATGCCTTCACCAATGCAGGTGGCATAGTGGTGAGCCAGAGCCAGCGAAGTTCTTTCAAAGGTCTTTTGCACGCTTTGACGCACCGTTTCGGCGTCGATGAAAGGGTTGTAGGCCACAAGAAAAAGTTCTTCAGCAATGGCAATGGCCAAATTGCGTACGGATTCTGGCCATTCTTCAAAGTCATTGCGGTTGATGCGGAGAATGCGGTTAACCACATATACAGGAGAAATGGAAATATGCGGGCCTTTATGAGCCATAATGAGTGCCTCGTGTGGGGAATGAGTTTACCATTGGGAATAAGGATTGCTAATCAAGTGGACATTTTTATAACGCATATCATGGCTCACCTCTGGTCCAAGCCAGGGGGGCGTGGCAAAGCTTTCAGCTTCACTGCCAAGTTCTACCTCTGCCACCACTAGGCCGGCATTGGCACCCAAAAAGACATCCACGTGCCAGACGTGTTCTTTATGAGGGATTTGATAGCGTATTTTTTCTATAAGGGGGGGCGTGACTAAAGTGTCTAGCAAGACGCGTGCTTCTTCGGGGGGAATGGCGTATTCGTATTCAGCGGCCGTGAGGGCGGAGACAAAGCTTTTTATGGTGATGAAAGCACTTTCTTGTGTGCCTTCTTGGCGCAGGCGTATGCGTATGACACGCTGGGGATCCGTGCTTAAATAACCTTGGGTGTACTTTGCGCCCTCTATGTTCATTTCTTGCCAAGGGCTACCGTGTACAAGAAATTTTCTTTCTATTTCCGTGGCCATGCTAGACTGATTGCGTTTGCTATTTTAAAGGATTTATACAAAAGCATGAGGATGAAAAGAAATATTTTACATCCTCATGCATGAATTGAAACTCCAAAGAAAATATATACTTAATAAGCTTGCTACACAAGGTCATGGCGTTTGCGGATGCTTGATCCATGATACTTATGCGACCAATAAGTACTTTACTTGCTTATTAATCCCACTCGCGCTTATCTTCGATGGGACGAATTTGCGGTGGAAGGCTACCTGGTGTGAGAACTTCCAATGTGGGACGCAATTTAATTTTTTCACGGAAAGCGTGTAAAAGTTCTTCTTCGCGTCTGAAATCACTGGTTTCCACAAAGAGCACCATTTCATCAATGCCGCCGGGATTGGTAACTTCAATCTGCCAGCGCTTGATTTCTTCAAAGTTGCTCATGACTTGTTCCACTTGGTGCGGATACACAAACA
>CAYJHD010000124.1:0-4701 GCA_964370015.1 uncultured Desulfovibrionaceae bacterium
ATCATGCAAGTCACCATCATGGCAGAAAGCGGTGCTTTGGCGCGCATTGTGGCCTACATTAAAACTCTCAGTCCACAAGACAAGGCTGTGCAAGTACTGCTGATCAACGTGGGCATGGGTATTTTACTCACGGGGCTTGGGGCTGCTTCGGTGGCTATTTTCCCGCCACTGCTTTTAGCTCTGGGCTATAGCGTTTCTGCCGCCATATTATTGCCGGCTGTGGGCTATGTAGCCCTTTGCATGTACGCCTTATTGGGCATTCCCGCCGTCATCATGGCGCATTTTTCAGGCATACCCCTTTTGGAAACCGGCGTGGACCTTGCGGCTTTCATGCCTGTTCTTTCCACCGTCGTGGCCTTTGCTTGCTTGCATATTGCAGGAGGCTTTTCCCTCATGCGCAGTGGTTTTTGGCCGGCAACCATCAGCGGTATCAGCTCTGGCCTTGTGGCCATGGCTTTAGCTTCCTTCGGGCTTATCACCGTCACTGCCATCATAGCCGGCATGGCCATTGTTCTCTGCCTCTTACTCTATGTGAAACTTCGCGGCGGTCCTTGGCAAGATGATCAATTACTCACTGCCAAAGATAAAGAAGCTCAAGCACATATGGGCTTGGCCCGCGCGGCCTCTCCTTGGCTTTTACTCCTTGGTATATCCTTGGTGGTAAATACACCGATACTACCTTTTTTTGATATTACCTTCAATCAATGGGCCATGCCTGTGGAGATTATCCCCGGACAAACAGAAAAAATACGCTTATTTTGGCAAGCCTACTTTTGGGTCGCCATCAGCACAGTATTATGTTTACCCTTGTTAAAGGTTTCTCGTGTTTCCTTATTGGGCAAGAACGGTATGATCACCAAGGGATGTCTTCGTGCATGGCGCACCATTGGCGCCACGGCAGTATACTTTTGCATAGCCTATGTCATGAACCATTCGGGTAAGCTGGCCGACGGCACCATGGTGCAAGAACATAATATGATTTTAGTTCTGGCCCATGCCGCAGCCACTATTTTTGGCCCTTACTACCCTGCCGCCACGCCTTTCTTGGGACTTTTGGCTGGCTTCATAGGGGGATCAGCCTCTTCATCTGTGGCCATGTTTACGCAGCTTCATGTGGCAGCTGCCCAACAACTAAACATAGCCCCCCTCACCTTGGTTACAGCCAATGGCATTGGCGGCGGCTTGGCATCAGCCATATCCCCATCGAAGCTTTTTGGCGCCGCTTCTTCCATAGATGCACCGCAAGCTGTCAATGCAATCATGGCTTATGCTTTTGTACTCACTGCTATTGTCACAAGTTTTTGTGCAATACTTACACAATATTGGGTGAGTTAAGCGTAACTTTTACATATTTTCATTTGCCATAAAAAAAATACTAAAAGACCTCTGCACAATTTATGTTAAATACCAGTTCTGTACAGAGGTCTTTTTATGAGCACTTACATCTTGCTACATCACGTCAGCGAGCGTAGCATTTCTTGTGCCCACATGGCCCTTGGTTGTCGCTGTGTGACCTTTTCCAAAATTCTTTTACACGCCTGCACATCACCACTTTGCAAAAGCCCTTCTGCCAGCATTTTGCTCAATGTCATATGCGATAAAAGTTTTTCTTGTTGCCACTCAGGCAAGGTATGCGGCCCGCAATTTGTCCCTTTATACAGAGCAACCAATTGTTTATGCGGCCATGTGAGGTTTGCATCTAAGCACATGGCGAGGCCAGTATATTCTTCCACCTTGGCCACATTATGAGATGCAGCGTGAAAATAACACGCTTCTTGCAAGAGTTTTTTTATGATTTCCTTCTTGGTATCCCAATTATTTCGTGGATCCTTAGGTAAAGGATTATTACCCTTTTCCACTATGGCATAGATAAATTCATGTAACTTGTGTGGCTCATACACATAATCCTCACGCATGGGTGGTTCTCGTAACATGGACATATAAGCCTCATCATGGGTATCAAGATAACGAATATAGTCTATAAGCTCTGAAGTACTAGCAAAGTCATGCGCATTCACAAAGGCTTTTGAGTTAAATTCTCGCGCAATGAGCGGATCCCCCCAATAAATGGGAACAGAATGCGCCATGAAAGGATGTAGTATCTTTTCCGTCACATAGCCAGCCTTGGAGCAATTTTCAAAGGCCATGGTAAATTTATATTCTTTAATGAAGGCAAGCTTTCCCTCTTCCCAACGCTCAAAACGCGGACTAATGGCATCTTGCATATTATTCAAAACTCTACCAGGACAATCCACATGCCTATACTGCATGAGCTCTTGGCAAAAGTCTTGACGCAATCGAGTTCCGTGGCCTGAATCTTTATTAAAATAAATAAAATTACAAAATTTTCTCTGAGCCATACTCTGTGGCAAGGCTTTTTTTTGCTCTACGTCATGGGGAACAGACCTATCCATGCGTATATATCTTTGCTCAAAAGACATATAATCAAAACCCACGGCATAGTCACATTCATTGAAATCCGGTGTAATGGCTTCATTGGTATAAAAAATCTTCACACAATCGGTATGGTACAAATGATCCGCGCTAAAAGTGGAGTAAAATAAAAAATCAGGGTTCGTGCTTAATTCCACTTCATACTTTTCACGCAATATATCCAAAATGAAATTATCATTGGGATCAAAATCTTTCCAAAAACCCAGAAAAAGTACTTTAATACGCGCCATATTCATCCCTTTTATACTTTCCATTACACAGATTTTTTATTTCATCATATACATACAAAAAAAGGCTCATACGAATATGAACCTTTTTTTATAAAAAATAAAGCCTATTACAAGGACAAACTTTCATGCCTCTGGGCGCACATTCGCCCTGCATACGCTGCTCCCAGTGAAAGCAGTAAGGCCGTAGCAAGCCCTGCATAGGCATACAAAGTATCGCCAGTTAACGCCGATACAAGCCCCAAGCCACCGCCCACAGCCATGGCCAGCGTCATGACGCCCGTATGCAAAGTAGCTTTCTTATACAGCACCATGCCCATGAACACAGGCACCACCACGCCGCACACATAAATATCATTGGCCATGAGCAATAAAGATAAAATCCCCTTACCCGGTATGGCTAGCAGCACCGATCCAAGCCCCATGCCCAAGATACACCAGCGACACACGCTGGGTTTGGTGGAGCGGAAAATATCATTGGAAGCGATGGTGGCCGCCGTCACCAAGCTGGAATCCGCCGAAGAAATGAGCGCAGAGAATATTCCCAAGAGCACCAGCATGGATGCCCAGTCAGGCAATTGTGCAAAAAGCACCGTGGTGAGCACCGTTTCCGGTAAGGTTCCCTCTGCCGCCGCAGGCACAAATCCGCGACACAAAATACCAAGGCTCACAATGACAGCCGCCGTTACCGCAAGGCCCACCACTGCCCACAAGGCACCGCGCTTGGCAACCTTAGCATCACGGGCAGAAAACAAACGCCCAAAAAGCATGGGGCACACCACATACGAGCCACCCACAATGAGTAAAAAGTAGGTAAACTTGCTCAGCGTAAAGCCCTCATTGAGCACTTCCACGGGTGCAGAAAGCAGAGCATCGGCATTGCCTTGCCACAAAAAGGCACAGGCCACCAATAAAGACAGCATGAGCACGCCATATTGCACCACATCACTCTTAATGATGGCCGCTTGACCGCCAAGGCAAGCATACACAATGACCACAGAAGCCCCCAAGAGCAAGCCAACAGTTTTTGCTTCTTCTGCTCCAAGACCCCAAGATTCCATGAGCACAGGAGAAAGTAAGGCCGTCATGGCGCTAAATTGCGCCGCCGTTATAGCAAACCACGCCAGCAAAATAATGATGGACGATAAAGGTCTTGCCGGTGCGCCAATGAACGTCGTCACCATTTCCGGCAAGGTGCTGGCACCGCTTTCACGCACACGCTTTGCCAAAAAGAATGCCAACACGCACAAGCCCATGGCCCCCGTGCCCAGCCACCAAAAGGCCGGTAAGCCCACATTCCATGCAAGGCCGGCCATACCCAAGGTGGCAGAGCCGCCCACGCAGGAGGCTATGATGGAAAAAGCCACGGCCACCGTGCCCGATTGTCTGTTATTCACAAAAAATGCCGCGCTGGTGCTCTGTTTTCCCACGCTATAGTAAGAAATTACGCACAAAAGTACCGCGTAAAGTAAAAGTATTGTCATTGTAACTCCGTTTATATTTCGTTTTTACTTTTGTTTTTTTGTGGGGGGAAAGGGGGAACTTTTTTTTCCTAAAAAAAGTTCCCCCTCCCAGAAAAATCTTTCACCTTAAAAACTCAAGCTCTTCATCACCGCCGCGCACACAGCTTTACACAAAGCCGCCACATCTTCCGTGCTACTCACATAAGGCGGCATCACATATATAAGCTTTCCAAAGGGCCGTATCCACACCCCCTCTTGCACAAAAAAAGCTTGCAGTTTCGCCATGTCCACAGGCTGACGCATCTCCACCACCCCTATGGCTCCCAGCACACGCACATTTTGCACAGCCTCATGCTCCGCACAAGGCTCAAGTCCAGCTTTCAGCTCAGCCTCCATGCGCAACACCTGCTCACGCCACGCCCCGTCGGCAAAAATATCCAGCGATGCCTCCGCCACGGCACAAGCCAGCGGATTGGCCATGAACGTGGGCCCATGCATGAAAACCTGCCCATCTTGGCAAATACCCTGCGCCACTTTTTCCGTACAAAGCGTAGCTC
>CAYJHD010000125.1:0-4617 GCA_964370015.1 uncultured Desulfovibrionaceae bacterium
AGTACCAAGCGTGCGCCTGCGCCATTGTCGCGGGGGATAACTTGATGCTTCACATCGGCCAAGTAGTAGCCTTCTTTGCGATACAATTCGATGACTTTTTGAATGTCGTCGGCAAGCATTCTGTCGTTGAGCACAGAACCGGTCTTGGTGCTCATGCTGGCAAGAATATCTTCTTCATCCACTTCGTCGGAACCTTCGATTTGGATGAGATCAATTTTTGGTTTTTCCACAACGCGGAAAACAAGCACGTTGCCGCTGTCCATACGGGCATTAACATCGCTGAAATAACCCATATCCCAAATGCGCTTCACTTCTTCGTTGATGGCCAATTCATCGGGCATATCGCCGCGACCAAGGGACAAGCGCATGAGCACAGCGTCGGGATCCATGATGCGTAAACCTTCGATTTGCACATCGGAAATGGCGCCCTTGGCAATGGGAGCATTGTTTACCTTGGGTAAGGTGGAAGCTTTACGTGCGGCGGGGGCAGCGGAGGCATAAAGACCGCTCACGCGACCTGCCAATTGATCGGCAGCACCGGCAAGCTCGAGCATGGAGCCTTTTTCCACGGTGACCACATCAGGAGTTTGATTGGTGCTGATGGGCACAATGCGTGAATCCAAAGAAAAGCCATCACCCAATTGGTTAAACACGCCGTAAACAACGGCGCTGGCATTGGCAGCTTGTCCTAGTTTGCGGGCAGTCATAATGTCCACATCTTGCACATTTTGTGCTTTTAACAAGGCTTCAGCCTCGGCCTGAGAGACCACGGTCATGCCAGATTTACGCAATCTTTCAGCTAAAAGATTGGGCACATCTTGTTTGATAGATGCTTTATCATCGCCGCCGTTGACTTCATAGGGCAATATAAGCACCTTTGTGGCGGCCTCGGCCAAAGCAGAGGCTTGCACCGTTATGATCATCGCTAACAGTAGCGTCCATTTAAGCACAATGTTTTTCATACAATACTCCCGCACGAAGTTCGAGGCTACGCTCCATACTTGCTGCCAATTCATTGTTATGTGTTACGACCACCAAGGTCATACCAAGTTCACGATTAAGCTCTAATAACAAAGCACCAATGCCGTCGCCGGCCTTGGCGTCCAAATTGCCTGTGGGCTCATCTGCCAACAACACGCGCGGCTTCATGAGCACAGCACGTGCAATGGCTGCACGTTGCCGTTCTCCGCCGGACAATGTGGTGACACGGTGGTACACTCTATGAGCAAGGCCCACCCTTTCGAGCATTTCTTTTGCTCTATATTCTGCTTCACCGCGAGGCATACCAGCAATAATCGCCTGCATGGCCACGTTTTCCACCGTGCTAAATTCCGGCAAAAGATGGTGAAACTGAAATACAAATCCCATGGACGATCCGCGCAGTGCAGCCTTGGCATCTGCCGTAAGACTTTGCACATCTTGCCCATCAAAATGTAAAGTACCACAAGAAGGAATATCAAGAAGTCCCATAAGATGCAAGAGGGTAGATTTACCAGACCCCGAAGAACCCACTATGGAAAGGGCCTCACCCTCATGTATTATGAGGTTGATATTCTTGAAAATCTCTAGACTTTCTCTACTCTCTGAGAAGGTCTTGGAAATATTTTCTAAGCTGTATAAAATTTTATTATTCATAGCGCAATGCCTCTGCCGGTTCCAGCTTGGCCGCTTGGCGCGCCGGATAAATGGTGGCTAAAAAGCATAAGAGCATGGCCGAAGCACCCACAAGCAAAGAATCTGACCAGGTGAGTAAAATGGGCAAGTGGTCTATGGTGTAGACCCCTTGGGGTAGCTTAATGAATTGATATTCTTTAAGTAAATAAGCTACACTTAAGCCTAAAATATAGCCCAGTATGGTGCCAAAAAGCCCAATGAGTGTGCCTTGCAACATGAAAATGCGGCGAATATTACTACGCGTGGCACCCATGGACATGAGTATGGCAATGTCGCGTGTCTTTTCCATGACAAGCATGACCAAGGTGGTCACAATGGAGAAAGAACCTATGAGCACCACCATGGTGAGCAAAATGAACATGCCCACTTTTTCCAGCTTAAGGGCCGCAAAAAGATTGGCATTCATTTCCATCCAATGGCGCACATAGAAGGGTGAGCTCAATTTTTTCGCCACGGTTTCAGCAATGGTGTCGGCCTTGTACACATCATCCACCAAGAGTTCTATGCCGGTGATGCGATTTTCCGGTACTCCCAGCACGGTACGCGCCGAAGGTAAGGTCACAAAGGCCAAGGACACGTCGTATTCAAACATACCTGTTTTAAACACGCCCACCACGGTGAAGGGGCGAACCTTGGGCGTAAAGCCCTTGGCAGTGGCATCGCCGGAAGCGGAAAGCAAATTGACGCGGCTACCCACGCCAAGGCTTAAACGCTTGGCCAGCTCATTGCCAATGATGATGCCGGGCGCGCCCACATAATCCTTGGGCAGAATAAGTCCTTGCACCGAGCCTTGCTGCATGGTGTTGAGCATGGAAAGCACTTTTGGTGCTGTTTCCGGATCAATGCCGCGTAAAATAAGACCCTTCACACCAGCTGGCGCCGAAAGCATGAGCTCTGTGTAGATAAAGGGCGTGGCACCTATGACGCCGGGCACGCTCAATGCCGTATCCATGACCTTTTGTGCATCGCTAAAGGCATCGGGAATATGCGACATGACTATGGCATGGGCATTGGCACCAAGGATTTTATCTCGAATGTCGGTGGAAAAACCATTATATACACCCAGCACCACCACCAAGGCACCCACCCCCAAGGCTACGCCCAAGATGGACATGATGGAGATGATATAGATGAATGTTTGCTTGCGCCGCGAAAATAAATAACGCAGCGCCACAAACAATTCAAAAGACATGGGTAAACGCATGCTCTAACCTTCGCTCTTGAGCAAGGGGAAGAGGATAACTTCGCGAATGGAGGGCGAATCGGTGAGCAACATCACAAGGCGGTCTATACCAATACCTTGGCCGGCGGCCGGTGGCATGGCATATTCCAAGGCGCGCAAGTAATCTTCGTCCATGGCGCAAGCTTCATCATCGCCGGCTTCCTTATCGCGCACTTGATCTTCAAAGCGACCGCGTTGGTCCATGGGGTCATTGAGCTCGGAGAAAGCATTGCCATGCTCACGGCCCACAATGAAGAACTCATAGCGATCGGTGATGTCGGGGTTTTGATCATTACGACGCGAAAGGGGTGAAATATCCGTGGGGTAATGATAAATGAAGTGGGGCTGAATGAGCTTTGGCTCAACGTCCAAGTCGAAAAGCTTGGCTTGCATTTTGCCAAGGCTTTCGTTTTCCACTACTTTTTCACCGCGACTGCGCACATAATCACGCACTTTATCGTAGTCTTGATAAAATTCCGGAGCGTGACCGCCAATTTCTTCCAAAGCTCCGTGGAAGGATAAACGCTTCCAAGTGCCGGGGGTGAGGTCAATGTCATGCCCTTGATAATGGATGATGGTGCTACCACATACCTTTTGCGCAATGTGACCCAGAAGATTTTCGGTGAGGTCCATTAAATCTTCAAAGGTGGCATAGGCCCAGTAAAATTCGCACATGGTGAATTCTGGGTTGTGGCGTGTGGAAATACCTTCGTTGCGGAAGTTACGGTTAATTTCAAAAACCTTTTCCATGCCGCCCACCAAGAGACGCTTTAAGTACAGTTCTGGCGCAATACGCAAATACATTTGCATATCTAAGGTGTTATGGTGCGTCACAAAGGGGCGAGCCGCAGCACCGCCGGCAATGGGTTGCATCATGGGTGTTTCCACCTCTAAAAAGCCTTGCTCTTCCATGAAGTTACGGAATTCGCGCACCACTTGGCTACGCTTTTGGAAAATTTCGCGGGTCTTGGGCGTTACGATGAGATCCACATAACGCTGTCTGTAGCGAGTTTCCATATCCTTAAGGCCGTGATATTTTTCCGGTAAAGGACGCATGGAGCGCGACAAAAGACGAATGCTGGTGCAATGCAAGGTGAGCTCGCCCGTTTGGGTTAAGAACAGTGTTCCTTCACAGCCCACAATGTCGCCGATGTCAAATTTCTTGAAAATGGCATAGGCTTCTTCGCCCATGTCCGCTTTCACGGCATAACATTGCAAACGACCGCTTTGGTCCATCACATGAAAGAAGGCTGCCTTGCCGAAGGAGCGCAAAGCCATGATACGGCCGGCAATGGCAAAACATCGTTCTTTGCCAAGTTGTTCCAATGCTTCCACATCGTAGCCGCCGTAGCTTTGCAATATTTCCTCAATGACATGTTTTTTCTGAAAGTCATTGGGGTAGAGCGCAACGCCAGCGTCCAAAAGGTCACATGCTTTGACGACACGATTTTTTACGACTTCATTTAAATCATCACGCGCGGCAAAGCTTTCTAACATGGAAGAAAAATAAGCCACATGGGGCGACTTGGAGGCAATCTTTACTGCCTTACGCTTTGGTTGCTGTCCCTTGTTCTCCACCGAGAATCTCCTAGAAAATTAATAACGGCTTAACATCATTAAATTTTTCGTTTTTGTTGTAATTGGAAGGGTGCTGTGTATGCACTTTAACCCATAATGAATAGAATGGCATAGGACAATATGAGAAAAAGGTCAACTCTTCC
>CAYJHD010000126.1:0-4602 GCA_964370015.1 uncultured Desulfovibrionaceae bacterium
CCTGTATCCAGCACGAGGCATTGCCCTTTTTTCCAAACACTACCAGCATAGCCCATATAAGGCATGGCAGGGTGCTCTCCCACACTACCAAGGGGGCTACGAAAGGCACTGGGGTAAAGGGTGTTGGTGCCACTGGCTATGGATCCAAGAAAAATATCACTATTGTAACGATCTTGACGCAACATGCCACCATGACCCAAAGCATAGAATTTTTCCCAAATTGTGTGGGCTATATCTTGCTCTGAGGTGGGTGCTTGCAAAGCATTTGGAATAAGCTCTTGAAGGGCCGTGCTGTGCTGTTTGGCGGCATAGCGCAAAAGTGTTAACTCGTAGGGTGTTTTTTCATGGCGAGCTCCATCGAAAACAGCACTGATATCTTCAAAAGAAAAATCCGTAAGACGTTCTTCCAGCATCTTGGCTAGGGACCAAGGTAATGCACGCATTTCCGCTCCCACAACGCCTTGCAAGGGAACATCATAAGCAGCGCATAGTTCCGGTATGTTGCTGTAAGATTTAAAGGAAACAATATGCTTCATGGGGCTTTCAAGGCGGCAACGTTCAGGGGCTTTGCGTACCATGAGTACAGGTTCGCCTTGGCGCGGCAACCAAAGTATGCCATTGGCGCGTGTTCCTGTGAGATAATAGATATTGGTGCGAGAAAAAATGAGCATGCCACTTACGTGCGGTGACAGTTGCTGTAACCAGTGCCGGCATTTTTCTTGACGAAGTTGCAATTCTTCTAAAGGGAGTTGTTCCGCGGTAAACATTAGTTGAGCACCTCAATGATTTCGTAATCTTCACCCGTGAGGGAGATACCCCCCTTGGGGGTCACTTCAAAGGTATTTTCCACACCCACCATGCCAAGACCGCTTATGCCCACTTTGGGCTCAAGAGCAATGGTCATGCCTTCCTCAAGGGGCGCATCAAAGCGCGAAGCAATGACGGGAAATTCATCAATAACCAAACCAATGCCGTGGCCTAAGAAAGGTACTTTATTGCCGCCAAGGCCCATGAATCCTTCATCGATGCCCCATTTTACGGCTCTGGCTTTGGCGTCATTCCAAATTTCTGAGGGTATGGCACCGGGGCGCAATTGTTCGGCGGCTCTTTGTTGAATTTCTATGCAAGCTTCGTGGGCTTTGCGAGCCACGGAGGGCATGTCTTGTAGCTTTCCTGAGAAATACACTTGGGTTTTATCGGTATGATAGCCTTCTAAAGCGTAACCAATGTCCATGGCAAGAATTTGATTTTTTTCCCAAAGGGCTTTGCTGTGCCCCATATAAGGCACGGCTGGGTGTTCCCCTTTAAGGCCTAGTGGGCCATTGAAATGGCTGGGATAGTTGCCATTATCTCCCACGGCAATGTGCCCTAAAAAGCACTCTTCACCAAAATGCCCCATGCGGTTCATGCCGCTATGTCCAAGGCTAAAGAACACATCCCATGAGAGAATGGCTAGCTCGCGCTCACTCATACCTGCCTGCATGCGTTGCGGTAATAGGGTAAAAACGCCTTCATGGTGTCGCGCACCGGCTATGCGCATCTTGTTAAGCTCCCATGCAGACTTACGCGACCTTGCCTGTAGTAGAATGGCGTCACCGGCCACAAAATTGTGCTGGGTTAAGGATTGCTGCACAGTTTTAGCCATATTCCATGGCAGTGCACTCATTTCAGCGGCTAGGGTAGGACTTAAGGGAGAGCCGAGCTCTTGGCAAAGGTGAGGTATATCTTTCCAATGGGGCATGGCATGTACATGTGTAAGGTGGCTTTCCAAGGCAATGCGTTCTTGCCCGCGATGCACAAAAAGGAGGGGCTCTCCTTGAATTGGCAACCAAAGAACGCCGTCGGCAAAGCTTCCTGTCATATAATAGATGGCAAGGCGTGAAAAAAAGAGCATACCTCCGGCATGGGGCTGCATCTTTTGACAAAGATGTATGCATGCGCTGTGGCGGTTTTGCATTTCTTCAAGAGGGAGTTTTTCTACACTTAGGGGGGAATTATTCATGATGATGGAGAAATCCTTGTTTCGTTGTAACTTTATACTTTTGACATTCATTGAAATATATTTTTTCCCCCCAAATGACAAGGCTTATGGAGGGGCTTAGCTTTGTAAAAGTGTTTTACTCAGCCACGTTGCATAAAAGAAATTGCACTTCTTTCAAGACAAGGGTATAAGAAATCCTTTGGAGGTTGCATGTTCTTTGATACTCGGTTGAAAAAGATTTTAACGGAAGCAAAAAGCATTGCCATTGTAGGTGCTAAGGACAAACCCAACCAACCGGTGAACGGTGTGGGGCTTTATCTTTTGCGGGCAGGTTATACGGTGTTTCCTGTGCATCCTCAAAGGGAAAATGTGTGGGGATTACCAACCTATAAAAGCCTTGCAGATCTCCCCCAACATGTAGATATTATAAATCTTTTCAGAGCTTCTGCCCATTGCCCCAAGCATGCGCAGGAAGTACTGGATTGTGGCCTTAACTCTCAATGCTTTTGGATGCAAGAAGGTATCTTCTCGCCGGAAGCAGGTGCTCTTTTGGCAGAGAAACCCATACAAATTGTGGAAAATCTGTGTATTAAAACGGTGCATCAGCAAATTTTTGGAGTATAGAAAATGACAGCAGCGACTTTTGACTGCACCATGTGCGGACAATGCTGTGAGGGACAAGGCGGTATAGTAGTAAGTCCCACAGATTTAGAGCGTCTTTGTGCGCATTTCAGTGTGGATGCACAGGCCTTTACGGAGCAATATGGGTATATCCATAATGGTAAGCTCAAAGTGCGTGTGGGCGAAGATAATTTTTGCATCTTCTTTAAAGAAGGTGTGGGCTGTGCTGCCCATGTGGCGCGACCTGATATTTGCCGCGCATGGCCGTTTTTCCGTGGAAATATGGTGGATAGCGAGAGTTTTTATTTGGCTAAAGACTACTGTCCCGGCATTCATAAGGATAGTACGCATAAGGCCTTTGTGGCAGAGGGTAAGCAATATTTGCAAGAAAATGGTCTTGGTGCCAGCTGTGCCAAAACCGAAGCACATGCACTTTTTCCCTGTAAATAGAAAGAGTTTTTTGTAATGAGAAAGGCGCGCCATATTAGTCTTAATGAGTGTTATGCTGTTTTAGAGCTCACGAAAGATGCCACTTTAGACGATGTCAAAAGGGCGTATAGGCGCAGGGCTTTTGAATTGCACCCAGACTTAAATGCTGACCCCAATGCAGGACAACAATTTCAAGATTTAAACGAAGCTTATGTAGTGCTTACGCGCATTTTAGAAACGCAAGAAGAAAAGCGTCGCGCTCAAGAAGCCGCCGAAGCCAAGCGTCAACAAGAAAGGGCGCAAAGAGAAGCTGAACGTGAGGCCGAAAGAAGAGCCACGCAAGAAGAAAAGAATCGTCTGCGTGAAGAAAAAGAAAAGGCTCGTTTAGAAAAAGAAAAAGAACGTCAAGAAAAAGCCCGCCAGCGCGAAGAAGCCAGAGCCAAGGCCGAAGCAGAAGCCAAAGAAAGAGCTAAGGCCAAAGCTGAAGCCCGCCAAGAGCAAGATTGGCAAAAGCAAAGAGAAGAGTGGGCAGAGCGCATGCATAGTGAGCGCCAGCGCGCCAATCAAGCCTATGCCAAAGAAGATGTGCTCCGCGATCTTTTGGATGATCCCTTTGCGCGACGCGTCTTTGAAGATATTTACAGTGCTGTCAATAAGCAAGGTGCCAAGGCCGCCGCTGAAGACGTGCAAGAAAAGACTTCCAAGGCCCAAGAGCAGACCGCAAAAGCCGAGGAAACGCGAGCCAAAGAAGAAAAATCCAAAGCTCAAGAAGAGCCCAAAAAAGAAAGTAAACCCACTGTAACAAAGGTGGAAGCCACCAATGCCACGCCCACAGCGCAAGTGACGCTCAACGATGATAAGGGCGTGTTGCATGCGGCCAATT
The DNA here is from genome assembly GCA_964370015.1 of uncultured Desulfovibrionaceae bacterium. Lineage (GTDB taxonomy): Bacteria > Desulfobacterota > Desulfovibrionia > Desulfovibrionales > Desulfovibrionaceae > CAYJAD01. The sequence continues at coordinate 3,915 of CAYJHD010000126.1, forward strand.
CTTTTTCCAGTAAAATTATGGGTTGGTTTAAGCATCAAATTGATGATGAACAAACCATAAAAATGCCCGCTTCACATCTTTTTGTAGGCGCCCGCATTCGCTTACAAATTCGTCGCGGTTTATCCGAAGAACTTTCCACAGTGGAAATAACCCTTCCCTCAGAGTTTGTGGTTGGAAAACCCTTACGTTTACGTGGGTTGGGTAAAAAAGTGGGCAAATGGCAAGGCGACCTGTATTTGACCATCGAAAGTAAATGATTGCCTTTGCGAACATTATAGTATAGTAACAACACCTAAATTCAATTGTATCGAGGATTTCTCATGAGCGATAACACTCCATCAAATTTGCAAGAATCTGAAAATATTGGTGAAGATTTTGCAAGTCTTCTTGAAACCTATAATTCACCTGCGGTGCGTTTGCAGCCCGGACAAAAGGTGAGCGGTACCATCATTGCCATGACCGGGGAAAATATCTTCCTAGATATCGGCATTAAAGTAGATGGCATTATGGACCGTAAAGATATCCTCGATGCCAATGGTGAAACCACCTTGTCCGTGGGCGACACTTTAGAGTCTTGGGTAACTTCTGTAAGTGCACAAGAAATTCGTCTCTCCCGTAGCGGTAGCGGTGTTTCTGCCCTTGAAGATGCCAGAGATTCCGGCATTCCTGTGGACGGTAAAGTTGTAAG
>CAYJHD010000127.1:0-4507 GCA_964370015.1 uncultured Desulfovibrionaceae bacterium
CAGATTGGGCATCGGAGGCATTTTGGGAAAGCTCTCCCCCATCATTATATATATCGTCTTGCACTGCACCCGAAGCAAAGGGAACGCCATTTTCTGAAAGAGCTTCCACACGCACCAGCCCAGTGCCGGCATCCTTCATGCCCAGTTTTTCTGCACCGCGCTTGGAAAGATCAATAATACGCCCATGCAAAAAAGGGCCTCGGTCATTGATGCGCACTTCAATGCTCTTGCCATTTTCCAAATGGGTCACGCGCACATCGGTGCCCAAAGGGAGGGTTTTATGCGCCGCCGTCATGGCATTTTGATTATAGCGCTCACCATTGGCGGTGGTTTTACCGTGAAAGCCTGGGCCATACCAAGACGCTTCACCTTCTTCCACATAGCCTTCGCCCGTTTGCAGGGGGTAATATGTTTCGCCGCGCACCGTATAGGAAGACGTGCCGCGAACCGTGCTCTTAGGTTGTGTGGCACAAGAAGCTAAAAAAAATGGCAAGATAATACATACAAGCCACGCCCACTGCCTCGTGTTTTTCATGCACGCATACATGGGGTATTCTCTAAACAGGAGCTGCCATGCGAGGGGTCAGCTCTTGCACTCGGGTAAAAATTTCTTGTAACAACACCGCATTTGATCCCAGCTCTTGTGCTTTCACAGCATAACGCTCTGCTTCTTCTCTATGGCCGCCTTCCAAGTATGCCGACGCCGTCAACACATACATATGGGCTGTATTGTCCCCATAAAGAGATTGCAATAAGGTGTCATAGTCCTTACCAAAGCAATTTTGCACTGACGCTTGCTCTGTGCAGATAAAACGCGCCACATGCCCATTGTCTTTATGGCCAGCATAGTACAAGAGGAGTAAAGCGCGCACTTGCTCAAGCACACCCGAGATACGAGCAAGTTCTTTGGCTATGCTTTCCTTGGTTTGTGCCGTGAAGGGGCATAGTGAATCTATGACATCATGATATTTAGAGGCTCGTTTTTGCAATTGCAAAAGACGGTTGGAATAATGTTGCAGCTGGAATGCATCTTCACGCAATTTACAACATTCGTGAAAGGCATACCCAATGCACCAATCAAGCATACTTTCCAGCACATAGCCTGAAGCATCTTCTTGTTTGCAAGAAAAATCTTCTGCCATGCCATAGCCTTCAAAGCTACGTTTACCTTGAGCAGATTTACGAAAAAGATGATGGGCCGTATCCTTCAAGCGCCAAAAAACGCCCTTGCTCACGGCCTCACCCAAAAGCTCACGCAAAACAGCATAAGAAATGCTTTGTGAATGAGAAAAACGTTGCACTTGTTCTGCGAGAATGCCGTGCACCACGCAAAAATCGCGCAATAAGTCTCGGGAAAGAACTTCCGCATTGCGGGTGCGCCACATATCCATTATTTTCCTGCCTCTTGCAAAAGAGCTGCTGCCACCGAAGCATCATACAATACTAAAGGATCTGAACCTTCTGCACCGCGGCCAAGCTTTTTATACATTTGCGCAGCTTCTAAAATAACAGCATGGGGCAGCCAATCGTGCTTTTCCCACACATGCTCATGCTCAGATTCCCATAGGCGAAATTCTATACCTTGGTCTTCCCCTCTGCGCACATAGACGCGAACCTTGACGTTACCCGGCTGGGGATAGTAGTACAAACCTCTTTCATCTTTCATATATACCTCACACTTTATATAAACTGTATAGACGCTATCTCACAATTACGCCGTGGCATATTTTAAATAGCTTCTCGTCAAATATGAGGTACTTTGCCTTGCCTTGTGCTTAAGGTCAACCTTTGAAATGCCTTCTTACACAGAAAATTCTTTTAATACTTTGTGCGCGCTTACGCATTGGCCTCCATGATGCCCGAGCTTTTTTTAGCGAAATTAAGAAATTTTTCCGCAAATACTGAAGGTGCCATACTTTGTTTTGTATGATCACTGATGACCACATGACGCTCTTCCACCATGGGCAAACTGGCATCGGCGCGCATGAGCTCTTCTTCATAGGCTTGACGAAGCAACTCAAAGGAAGCTTCCACCTCTGGATAGGCATTATCTTCACGCCAAGGCAAACGCATGCTTTGCGTCCATGTTCTGCCCTTATGCGATATGATTTCTAAATGATAAAAGCCCTGATACTGAGGATCTTGCGCCCGCTCATGGGTATTAGGGTAGCAATGCTCTTGCCATGAGTCCACAGGTTCGGCAATGCTAGAGCAAATGCGCACCGGCGGCAAAGCCAATTGACGTTCATACTCTTCCACCACAAAGGAATAACTTAGCGTGGGGCGCATATTGCCCCTTTTCTTTTCTATTTTCCATTGAATTTTCATTATAACTCCTTGCACATCATTGTTTGTCAAAACCAACTTTTTAAACAGTCCTTGTTCAAACATCTGCTTAAAAATTTTCGTAGAGATGCAACACCTCTCCGAAGGGAGGTTCTTGCTTGGGCAATTTGCTACTAATCCACAATACAGGATAAAAGGGATCTTCCGGAAAAGAAGCACATTCAAGATCCGTAAACCAAAGCAGACATACGGGATTGATATCGTTTTTTTCTAAATATTGCGGAATATGACGATAATCCGTACCGCCGCCGCCTTGGGGCATGAGGCGTAAGGGTCTATCCTCGCGCCTATATATAGTGTGGGTTTTCACCAAGGTATCATGGTATAAAATACATAAATCGCTGTCATAGGCTTCTAAGATACTCTCCAATTCCGCAGAAAAATGCGCCAGCAAGTCTTTATCAATGGAGCCGGAAGTGTCTATGGCAAGGGCTATGGTCATGAGACGTTGTTCTTGACGTGAGGGTAAGTACAAATCTTGCGAAAGATAACGCCTATTGGGCACAGACCATGTATAGTCCCCTTGATTACAACTCTCGATAAAACGTTGTAAGAGAATGCGCCAATTGAGCTTGGGTTGTAATGTCTCTTGAAAAAGACGAAGAAGATTTTGCGGAATATCTCCAAAATGCTGTGCACTTTGCAAAGCCTGCGAAAGATTAATCATGGCCTCGCGCTCTGCTTCTTCTGTTTTGTCGGTGCTCTGAGCCTCCAACAAAGGATGATCTAAAACTTCACCGGAAAATTGTGCTTCGGCCTTTTCTTTTTTTTCACCATCTTTATCTTCGGGCGATGTGTTTTGCCCTTCTTCTTTTTTATCCTGCGGCCCTTGATCCGGCTTTTTATGGTCGAACTTGGACGCGCTTTGCTCTTCTTTTATGGTGTCGCCCTCTTCACCTTTGGCTCCGCCACTGGCATTTTCCACATCTTCTTCCCGCTCTTCGGTGAAATTGGCATGTTGTCCACCACCGCGAAACTCATCATTCCACGCAAGGATAAGTTCAGCATAAATGGCATCCACACTTTCATTGAGGTATTTTTTATCCACAACGAATGTTTTAGGGAGACGAAAACCTGCTTCCTCCAAGTAGCCATTGATGGCAAGGTCACAGGCCTTATTCCACATATTTTTATCGCGACCCTTGCGGCGTAAATGATGCCCGCACGCCAAATGCAATATTTCATGGGCCTGCACAGCCACCACTTGTTCGGGACTAAGCACAGAAATATAAAGAGGATTATAGGCAAGAGTTTTGCCATCGGTCCACAAATCTTTACAGGATTTATCCTCCTTAAATTGTAATTTCAAAGCTAGCGAACCAAAAAAAGGATGAGACAGCAAAAGCTCTGTGCGAGCCTTTTGCATACATTGTAAGGCAGTGGGAGTTTCTTGCATTGATGACATGATAAGCCCGCAGTTCTACATAATTACATGGGCATGCTCTTGCGCCCATTGGGTAAATGCCGGACTGTGCACAATACTTTCATCCTGACACACCGCCGTACGCATGAAAAGCACCGCAAATTCCACGGGCAAACGATGGGCATAGGAGGTCAATTGTGCAATATTTCCCATGCTCACTTTGGACCCCAAAGATTCACACAGTGCATATAATGTAGCAGGCTCCGAAGGCACGGTACATTCCTCGGGCTTAGATGTGATATCTTCCAAGGTGGGGAGATGACGCCACACTTGTAAAAATCCTGTGAATTCAGTGGCGGCGGCCATGCCTATGGTGCCTTGCAGCAATTCATATTCTATGGATGCATCCACATTGGCTTCTAGAATTTGCGACACAAAGGCCCATGAACGTGGAGAAGCAAAAGCCTTGGCGGATTTTTGCGGATCAAAGTCGTGCAAAAGCTTAGGCCGAAAACGTAAAAATGCTATGATTTCTTTTCTTATTCCTGCATCTTGTGCCCATAGAATCCAGTCTTCAGTGCTGGTTTGCATATCAATATGCACCATTCTGTTGGCCAAAGCCGTGGGCATTTTATGGGTTACAGCGCGGTCTTTTTCACCATTTCCAGCGGCCACCACAGTCCATCCCTCTGGCAAGGTGTATTCACCAATTTTTCTATCTAATACCAATTGATAACAGGCAGCTTGAACCAAAGGCGGAGCGGCATTGAGCTCATCCAAAAATATGATGCCTTTCTC
>CAYJHD010000128.1:0-4363 GCA_964370015.1 uncultured Desulfovibrionaceae bacterium
AGGGCAGGCCTATTACACTGAGCTATGGTATTGGCCATGGTGAAGGTTTTACCAGATCCGGTGACCCCCAAAAGAATTTGATCCTTCACTCCCTGCTGAATATTGCTCACAAGTTGGGATATGGCTTGAGGCTGATGGCCTCTTGGCGTATAGTGGCTTTGCATAGAAAAAATTTGTTGTGACATATTTCATTTCTACCTTTGAGGAGAGTTTTCATGGAGTACAGAATCATCGCTTCGGACCCTTTTTTAGATCTTGAACGTGTGTACCTTATACAAGCCACACTCAAAAGCTTCAAGGGGCGGCGAGACGTTATCGTGTATCTTTTCCGTACAGACACCGGCGAAGAAGAGTTGCAAGAATTACAAAGCCTTGACCTTGTGGACAAAGCCACCAACGACACCCCAGAAGGTGCCAACCCAGAAGATGCCTTGCGCTCCATTTTGGAGGCTTTCACTGCCAATGAAGGAAATCAAGTGCTAGACTATTTAAAACTACGCTATGAAGAACAAATTTCCGAAGTGGTGGTAAGCCCTGTAGAAATACCAGTGCCGCTGGGCATGGTGCCTTTTTCTGCCATTCCCGAAGGAAAAACCATGGGCTTCATACGCTTTGACGCCGTGGCCGATTATAATTTACCCTTTGTGGTGCATGGCTTCTACAATCTTGATGCCCATGATGCCCTCATGGCAGAAGCCTAGTCACTGTTAGGCAGCACTACAAAGCCACAGAAGAACCCCAAAAAAGGCTTCTTCTACTCACCACATCATATATAACAAAAAAGCCCCTTCTGTTTTTTGGCAGAAAGGGCTTTTTCATAGGCATATTCCTACAGCTTAGTTGCTGCCGGATTCAAAATCACTCACATCGGGAGCGGTGTTGGGGTTAGCTTGGCTCAAATCTAAAGGATAAGCCATGATAACACCCTTTCTGCTACCCACGCCCATGGCGCCGGGATGTGTATTTAAACCCACCACCAAATCGATGATGCCGTCGTTATTTAAATCACCCACATCGGAGTTCACCACAGAACCGCGAATGCGTCTGGTCTTCCACTTAAGGCCAAGACCTACGCCGTCCCAGTACAAGGCATGAATTTCGCCTTGGGGATACATGCGGTAATTTTCAAAGATTTCAGAAGCGGTGGACACGGGCTTATTGATAAGCACCACATACTCTCCGCGACCTTCAAGGTCCACAGAGGTTAAACGCATGGGAGCATAGTATTGGCTTGGGATTTGATACTTCTTATCCACGCCAAGGCCTTCAATGCCTTTGTAGTGAACCATACCCACGGAAGAACCGGAGAACTTATCCATGGTTTGGTGCATTCTTTGCTTGCCAGAAGGACCATATACGGTGATACGCTCTTCAGGGCTGAACATCAAAAGTTTGTCGCCATCGCCTTGGTTACCGGCAGGAAGCCAAGAGAAGTTGTATACGTTGGCTCCGGTGGGCAAGTTGATTTTGCCACCAAGGGTCACGGTGCCGCCATTGGTGCTGGCTAAGTATACGCCTGCACGGAAAAGCTTTACGCTATCCCAGCTTTGAGCCACAAGGGTAGGAGCATAGGACGGAGCCATGGGCACTACGTTTAAGAAGTAGTGAGCAGGCTTTACATATTCGCGCAATGCGCCGCCGTCATAGGCGTAGATGAAAGATAAAGGTCTGTTATCGTCTTCGCCAAAGGTGGCCACCACAAGTTTTTCACCGCGGCCAGCCAAAGGAGCCTTACGCAACACAAAACCTTGATTGGAAAGACCAAACTCTACAGAGGCCTTTTCTTGTAACTTACCATTGTTCCAGTCGTAAATATATAAGGCATGGTCGCCAAGCACAGCCACTTCTGTGGAACCATTGCCGTCAAAGTCTCCCACGGTGAAGTCCACCATGTTATAAGGCAATGCAGTACTGCGCAAACGGGAACCGTCTTCCGTGCCGGAACCTTGATAACGGAACTGAGGATTCAAATACACGCCTTGTTGGGTGGTTTCATTGACCACAATACCGGCATTCATTTGGTTCACAGGGCCTTTTCCACCGCCGCTATACACAGGGGTATTTTGACGGCGTGCAGGACGATTAAACACTTCGGTGCCAAAGCCATCGGCAATGTTTTGCACAGAACCCACAAGGTTACCCACGGTGCTTTGTGCAGAGCGTTTCCACTCTTTACCGGCTTTATCGCGCATGGTCACATCTAAGGTGACATTATTATTTAATACATTGACAGTACCCCAAGCCACATAATCAGCTCCGGCACTTTTTTGAATTTGTGCAGCCATGGAGCTGGAAGTGGGGGCCTTATCCACATTGCCCTTAAAGAGTTCCACTTGACCGGGCCAAACAAGGCGAGCAGATAAGGTGGAAGGAACAGCCTGACCAAGATACTTATAGCCCTCTGGGGCATTTACAGTAAAAGGTAATACCATGACGGACTTTGCAGCCAAGGCAATGCTTGCCCAAAGCAACGTCACCATGGTAACAAGGGCAATACGACATGTTAGTTTCATGAAAGTCTCCTTACTGTGCGAGAATATTCTCTCTAGTTACCGTCTTATACATTATACTTACCTGCTATAGCAAGCATTAGCCCCATAAGATTTCAAGCCAAAAAAACACATCTATCCCTCTATAATCATAGAAAATACACATAATACATTGAAAGCGTACAAAAATTTTGTCCGCCCCCCTTTCTTGTATTGCCTTTACACGCAGTATTTCATATGCTCAGCCAAAATAATTGCCCCATAGAAACTAAAAAAGAGTGTGTATGTTACGTTCCTTTCGTCTTGTTTGTCAGCCAGCCTGTATTCCCTTGGTGGAAGCCCTTCTTAAAGCCGAAGGCTATGCCTTTGAAGCCGAACCATTTTCCCCATGGTGCCGTATTCTCACAGAAGAACCACGCCCTTTAGGCTCTAGCCTTGCGGCAATTTTTGGGCTCATTTATATTCAAGATCGCTCCTCCATGTTACCACCTTTGGCTCTTTTGGATGAAAGCACCACGCAAAGCGAGACCTTTTGCCAAAACCCTGCCATACTAGACATGTGCGCCAGCCCCGGCAGCAAAACGGGCTTCCTCGCGCAATTGGCAGGAAAGCATGCCATGGTGCTTGGCAACGAACCGGCCAAGCCACGCCTGGCCACCCTTCGCGCCAATATGCAAGGTCTTTCCTTTGTACATGTGGGCACCTGCTCCTATGGCGGCGAAGCTTTGCCCCTGCAAGATGCCAGCTTTGATTTTATTCAGCTAGACCCGCCCTGCTCCGGTTGGGGCACTGTGGAAAAAAATCCCAACGTGCTCAAACTATGGCAAGGGGATAAAGTAAAGCCCCTCATTGGTTTGCAGCAATTACTTTTACAAAAAGCATGGAATTTATTACGCCCCGGCGGACATGTGGTGTACTCCACCTGCACCACCAATGTGCAAGAAAATGAGGATCAGGTACGCTTTGCCGTGGAAGAACTGGGCTTTGAAGTGGTGCCGCTGCCCTTCTTTGAGGGCTTTGTGTGGGAAGATGCCACAAGCTATGGCCCTTATGGTGGCGGAACGTTACGCGTGGATGGTGAAAAATCCCGCGCCCAGGGTTTTTACATTGCCAAGTTCCGCAAACCTCTACATTGCCCCGAAGTTACAAGGAAAGAAAGTGCCCTCTTTGAGCCTGAACTGACTTTACCTACCAGCGCGTTGGAAGCCCCCTGCACCGATATTTCTTTACTCCCAGAGGGACATATAGCTTTGTTTGGCGACACGGCGCGTTTTATTCCTGCCATTGCCACCAGCATTTTGCCCGAAGCCTTACAATGGCAAGCGGCTCCTTTAGGTAAGGTCATGGGCGACAGCATTCGCTTAAACCCACGCTGTCGTGCGCTTATGCCAAGCTCCCCCCCACAGGACGCTTTGGTGCTGGATTCTTTAGCCAGTGTACGCGCCCTCTTGCAAGGGCAAAGCCTGCAAACGGGCATTGCCGGACGCGAAACGGGTCTTTACCTTGATATAAAAGGACAAGCTTTAGCCCTTGGTAGAGTCACGCTGAAAAAAGGCCGCGCCCTTTGGTCCGCCAAGTAGGTAACTCTAAAATACCTACTAAACAAATCCCTGCTAAAAAGAAAGCTCAACAGTTTCTTTTTAACAGGAATTTGTTTTTAATTTTCCCGACATGTGCCTAGGCAACGTCGTCAAATTATGATTTTTTGTGTTATATCAAGGAAGATAAGCATGTTTTGAGGGAGTGTATAAAGCATACATGACCGAAAACGCATGTGAAGTCTGACGCAGAGATAAGCAAAAAGGCGAATTTGACGATTACTTAGTCGATGCTTAAAAACGTGTTTCCACTCGTTTTTAAGAAAGGCACGCTCA
>CAYJHD010000129.1:0-4309 GCA_964370015.1 uncultured Desulfovibrionaceae bacterium
GGAAGGGAAAACTTTTTGGCGCTAGCAAAAGTTTTCCCTTCCCCCACAAAAAAACATAAAACAATTTTTAAAATAAACCTGTCACTTTTCCTGTTTCCGTGTTCACATCTATATTGCGGAATGAAGGCGCGGACCCTGTACCTGGCATGAGCATGATGTCACCTGCCACGGCCGCCACCAGACCTGCACCGCCAAAGAGGAGAATATCGCGCACATAGAGCTTCCAGCGCTCAGGCACGCCTTTTTTGCTGGCTATGTCGGAGAGGGAGTATTGGGTTTTGACCATGCATAAACCAAGTTCTTTGGCATGGGGCAGAACTTGAATTTCTGCAAGCTTAGCGCGTGCTTCTTGGGAGTATTCCACACCTTCGGCACCGTATACTTCCCAGGCTATGCGCTCAATGCGCTCAAGGAAGGAGGTGTTGTCATCATAAAGATAGCGGAATTGATTGGGTTCTTCGCAGGCTTCCATGACGGCATCGGTGAGCTCAAGAGCTCCTTCTCCGCCGTGTTCCCAATGGGTAGAAAGGGCCACTTTAGCACCGGCTTGTTGGCAAATCTCGCGTATTTTAGCAATTTCTGCGGGGGTATCGGTGGCAAAGGCATTGATGCACACCACGGCGGGCACACCGGAACTTTTCACAATGTTGATATGATGTAAAAGGTTGGCGCAACCGCGTTCCACGGCTTCCACATTTTCTTGCTTGTAGGCTTCGGGCAAGGGACGACCGGGAGCGGGGGAGGGAATGCCGCCGTGATTTTTGAGAGCACGGATGGTGGCCACAATGACCACGGCGTCGGGCTTAAGCCCACTGGCGCGGCATTTGAGGTTCCAGAATTTTTCATAGCCAATATCGGAGCCGAAACCAGCTTCTGTGATGTGATATTCACTGCACTTGGTGCCAATGTAGTCGGCGATGACTGAACTTTGACCAAGGGCAATGTTGGCAAAGGGGCCGGCATGCACAAGCACGGGCTGGCCTTCCATGGTTTGAATGAGGTTGGGCTTTATGGCTTCCACCATCCAAGCTGTCATGGCGCCGGCCACACGTAAATCTTCTGCGGTGACGGGCTCGCCTGAGCGGCTATAGGCCATGATGATTTTACCCATGCGCTCACGCATGTCGGCAAGGTCCTTACTGATGGAAAGAATGGCCATGACTTCAGAGGCCACGGCAATGTCAAAATGCGAATGCATCATAAAGCCATTGCTTTTACTGCCATTGTCCAGCCCAATGATGATATTGCGCAGTGATTGGCAACAAAAGTCCATGACCCAACCCATGGCTACGCGTGTGGGGTCAATGTCTAGTCGCTTCATGCCGGAGAGCTTTTCAAGCTTTTCGTCATCGTAGTTGCGTTCATGCTGCATGCGCGCAGTGAGGGCTGTCATGGAAAGGTTATGCGCATTCATGACGGCGTTAATATCGCCGGTGAAACCCAGAGAGTAAGGGGTTAAAGGAATGCATTGGGAGAGACCACCGCCTGCTGCAGAACCTTTCACACCCATGGTGGGGCCGCCCGATGGCTGACGTATGGCGGCAGAAACGCGTTTACCTCTTTTGCCAAAACCTTGTGTTAAGCCAATGGTGGTGGTGGACTTACCTTCACCAAGGGGCGTGGGGGTAATGGCTGTAACAATAATATATTTTCCCGTGGGGCTATTTTCAAGGCGTTGTAAGACTTTTAGATAGTCAATTTTACCCATATGATGTCCATAGGGTAACAGCTCTTGTGCTTCAAGACCCATATCTTGAGCTATTTTGGTGATGGGAGCCATACGACTTTCAGCGTCTGCTGCCAATTCCCAATCAGCATGTTGCGTGGGGTTTAGACTCATTAAGTACCTCTTTGTTGCACGGTATTAACCAAATTGGTCTGTTTTAATGGCCAAAAGAATTTTTGCACTGTACATTCTATCAAAGCGGCTATCATCTCCCACCAATTCCATGGCGGCTTTTTCCAGTGGTTTGATACTGGAGTGGGGACGCTCTGCTATCATGGAGCTAAAAGAATCCACCACGGCGCACATTCTGCCAACTTTGCTAATTTGATTTCCTTTAAGACCTTGCGGATATCCAGAGCCATCTAAGCGTTCGTGGTGCTCCATGATGCAGCGGCTAAGCTCATCAAAGGCCAAATCAAGTTTTTGCATGATTTTATAGCTCAGGGTGGGGTGCGCGCGCACCTTGGCTTGATCTTCAGCGGATAACTTTGAGGCTCTTTGTAAAATGAAGGCTGGAATTTTGGCCATGCCTATGTCGTGTAATAGAAAGGCCAGCGCCATTCTATCAAAATTGCGTTTTGTAATATTATTTTCGCTTTCACTTTCAAACCACAGCCAGCATCCCACCACCATGGAAATAAAAGCATGGTTGGCATGGGAGTAGCCCAAGGGGAGGCGGCGAATGAAAACTTTTATTCTGTGCTTATCTTGCCAAATCCACTCGGTGAGAGCCATGAGTGCTTCATACAAGGGAGCAAAACTTAGCTTCACGGGGCTATCACTGAAAGTGGTAAAGTGCTGTGTGATGGAACGTACGCAAAGGTCCGCCACTTCCCCTGGTTTTAGGTTGGCATCTTGGAGGATTAAATCCAGTTGTTTAACGATATGCTCTGAGTATATGGGAAAGTCCGCACGTGAAACAAAGAGCATACCTTCTTGGCAAAGGGTATGAATTTCTTCCACTTGTTCATTACTCAGCCTTTGGTCTGGGCGACTATAAGGCTGTAAAACGGCAATATCCTCATTAAAAGTAAAGAGGTTAATGGGCAAGCGATACTTGGGAAATGAATCCAGTACCTCAAGGCTGATTTGATAATATTGTTCCGTAATATTGTCTGGAACGAGCGAAGACTTCTTTCTTGCCATTAGTTACTTCCAAAATACTTTTATAAGGTTAGTGCCGCGAGGTCTGCCACCTTTTTGAGGTTGACCGGCTGTGATGACCATGCGCTCATCCATGTGGAAAGCCGCGTGGGAAAGGATAAAGTTTTCGCAACGTGCGGTGTGGCTTTGTTCGCCGTGGGGGTCGCTAATGAAAACAGGTTCCACACCCCAAGAAAAGTTTAATGCCTTTAGCGCTTCTTTTTCAGGTGTTAAGCCATACACTTGCTGTGGTGGGCGACATGCGGCAATTTGTCTTGCGGAAGAGCCACTCATGCTATGGGAAACGATGGCGACGGATTTAGACTTTTGCGCCAAAAGGCAGGCAGAATAAGCCAAAAATTCCGCAATGCCTTTTTCTGCAGAAGGTTCTTTGAGCTTATGTCTTTCGGTGATGATGGCTTCTGCTTGCTTTGTTATTTCACGCATGTAGCTCACGGTTTCCACAGGATAATTGCCCATGGCTGTTTCTTCTGAAAGCATAACGCAATCGGCGCCATCAAGCACAGCGTTGGCCACGTCGGTGGTTTCGGCGCGGGTGGGGGCAGGGCTGTTCATCATGGATAAGAGCATTTGTGTGGCCACGATGACGGGCTTGGCGGCTTTGTTGCAGGCGCGAATGATGCGTTTTTGAATGCCGGGTAACATGGGGAGAGGGCATTCTACGCCAAGGTCTCCACGTGCCACCATGACAATGTCAGCCTCGTGTAAAATTTCTTCCAACCTATCCACGGCCCCTTGGCGTTCTAGCTTAACAACCACGGGGATGCTTTTACCGGCGGCCAAAATGATGTTTTTGGTTTCAATAACATCTTCGGGTGTTTGCACATAAGAAATGGCCACAGCGTCCACACCAAGAATAAGCCCTTGGGCCAAGTCTTTGCGGTCTTTTTCTGTGAGGGCCGGAACCTTTGTGGCTTTGCCTGGCAAAGCAAGGCCCTTGCGTGAAGTTACAATACCTACATTATTGGCTTCTAAAACGATGAGATTGTCTTCGCGTCTTTGCACCACATGAAATTGTAAGCCGCCATCGGCCAGCACCAAGCGATCTCCGGGTACGAGGCTTTCCAAAATGACAGCGTGGTCAAAGGGTAAATAGGGCATGTCTTGGCAGTATTTATCCGTGGGACCTAGCAAAAATTGCATGCCTTTGGTGACGTTAATGCTAGGTTCGCCTTGTAAGGTTCCAAGACGAATTTTAGGACCGGAAAGGTCCTGCATGATGGTGAGCGGAATGCGGGTTACTTCCTCCACATCGCGAATGTGTTGAATGATATCCACAAATTTAGAAGCATCGCCATGGGAAAAATTTAAACGGAAAATTCGTACACCGGCTAAAGCCAATTCCATGATTTTTTCTTTGCTATTAGACGCAGGACCAATGGTGGCAATAATTTTGGTTTTCATACACATCCTCATGAA
>CAYJHD010000130.1:0-4304 GCA_964370015.1 uncultured Desulfovibrionaceae bacterium
CTAAGCATGGCGACAGCTTTGACATCACCATAACCGATGGAAAGGGCGGGACAACTGAGTCTAAATACGACGAAACCACTGGCGAAGGTGGAATTCAAGTAACCATTACCGATGACGCTCCCATTTTATCTGCCACAAAGCCGGACGTTAAGTCTTCTGACTTTGATAGCACAAAATATCAAGCTTCTGATTACTTCAATGAAGGTGCGGATGGTGATGGCGGCGAATATGTCGTTGTTGGTGCCACTTCTTCTACCGTAAATGATGTTACAGGCACAACCACCTACGAATTCTCATGGGGCTCTGTCACCATGAATAATACGTCCGGTGAATACACTGTTACGGCCAATGACCCAAGTTTCAACGTTGTTGAAGATCCAACCAATGGCTTTGGCATTCCATATCAAAAGCCTACTTCCACCAATGGTGATGAAGCAACGTATACATTTAGCTGGGGTACTGTAACTGTCAATACAGTCACCGGAGCGTATACCTTAGAAGGTGCTGATGGTAAGTTTGACATCCAGTTTACAGATAAAGATGGTGACAGCGTTAAAACCACAGTGGATATTGACTATGGTGTGAATGCTTTCCGTGAAGGTGTTGGTACCACAACGGGTGCTCACATTGTGCATGAGTCAAATCTGTCTGTGGGCACAAATCCTGATGGCGAAGCTGAGTTTGCCACAGGTTCTGTGATAGTTAGCGCTGTGGATGGCTTAGCCACGGTATCCGTGGGCGATACAGTATTAGCCACATTGAATGAAAATGGTACATGGACCTGTACTCAAGGCAAACTTGAGCACGGTACCATTGATGTAACAAATATTACTTCAAATGGTGATGGTAGCTACTCCGTAGAGTACAAATACGAACTTACCGAAGCAACCAAAGATGTTACCGGTGACACGGAAAATGATGATTTTACGTTTACTTTCACGGACAAAGACGGTGATGCAGGTAAAACACATATTAACGTTGAAATTGTTGACGATGAACCCATAGTCGGTGCTGTAGAGTTTAAAGATGGCGACGCCATTTTACATGAACAAGATCTCACCGGTGCAACAGGAAGTAGCATAATTTCTGGTACTGTGGACCTTGACTTCGGCGCAGATGACAAGGCAGATGACAAGGCTTTTGCATGGAATGCAGACGGGCAACCCCAAATTTGGACCAGCGCAGGTGAAGAAGTTACCTGGACAGTTTCTGAAGACGGCTTAACCCTTACAGGGTCTGCTGGTGGTAAAGAAGTTGTTGTTGCCACAGTGGATACTTCCACAAACCCTGCAAAGTTTGATGTGGAACTTAAAGAACCCATTATGCACGATGCGCCAGAAGATGGCATCTCTGATAAAAATACAGATACAGATGCAGACGGCAAGTTATCGTCCACAGGCAAAGATGATGACACGAGCAATGATGGTAAGGATGCCAACGGTGTTGATAATAGCAACCTTAACCTAGGCTTCACAATTACTGACGGTGATGGTGACACTGATTCTGGTAACATTACCATACAAATTGAAGACGATGTGCCGGCTACACCAGATAAACAAACAGAGCCCACTTTAACCCAAACGGATACAGCCACAACCATTGTAGACATCGATTTTGGTGCCGATAATGGTGCAGGTAAGAAGTTAATCTTTGGTGATTCAGCGTTCCAATTTAATGGTACTGCATGGGTTGCAGTAGCTTCTGAAGGTGAAGCAAGTCCCACAGGTGTTGTGGTAGAGCTGGATGTTATCAGCGCCAACGGAACCTTCCTTGAGCTTAAAGATGCTCCTGCTGACGGGGATAGTCATGTTGTTGACGGTACCACCTTTACCTTTACTGGTGGAACTTGGACAGCTACCACCGGTGAAGGGGATAGTTTACAATCACATAGTGTGACTGAATCCACTGCAACAAGATTAGAAGCCGAAGACGGTACCACATTGCAAACTGGCGGTGCTGATGGTGACAGATGGCTTGCCACTGTTACTGACGTGCCTACCAACGGTGAAAAGACTGAAAAGTTTGAAGTTGTTGATGCCGATGGCGATAGCACAAGCTTTGACATCACCGCTCAAAATACAACTGAAATACCAGATGACAAGGTTATTGGTCTTGCTGGTTCAGCCACGCAAATTGAGCCAGGTGCTAACTACAATATTGCCATTATTCTTGATACGTCGGGTTCCATGTATGATGATGGTAATAATGATATTAAAGATGGCGCCGATGGAGATGCCAGCACTGTAGAGTCTCGCCTTGGACAAGCTTGCGACGCCATTGCTGATTTTATAGTAGGTACTTTACACAATCATGCCAATAGCGAATTGGGCGGCGAAGTTAATGTCCTAATTACTACTTTCTGGGAACGTAGTGAGTATAGTGGTGGAGATATATACAATTCTGATGATAAGCGAAGCAGTGGTGCCACTTATATTGAAACATTAGATCCTAAGGATTTCGCAGAAATGACTGAAGATGAAATATACTCAGCCATTGCAGAAATCTTAGCCATGAATGCCGTGGGTGTTACATATGATGCAGCTACTGGTGAGTTTAAGTATGACGCTGAAGCTCACAAAAATCTCACTGATGCCTTAAAAGATCCAACCATGGACGCTGATGATGTCTACAAACCTTTAGATGACACCGATACCGGCTTCCACTGGGGAACTGAATACCATCAAGGCTTTGAGACTGCTGCTGAGTGGTTTGAACAAGTGTCAAAAGAAGGTTTCACCAACGAAGCATTCCTTATAACCGATGGTGCCCCCCATGACACAGAGGCTGAGCGTGAGCTAGCATATACAAAATTACTTGACGCCATGGGAATTACATATACTCAAGCAGTAGATAGTAATGGGGATCTTCTCTATGTGACGAATCCTGCGACAGGTAATCCTATTTTGATTAATGGTAAAAAAGTTCCAATAAACAGAGCTGAACCTGGACAAGAAGATAAAATTCAGGCAGTTGGTGTTGGTGCTGGTGCTAACTTAGGCACTCTTGATAAGTTTGATACCACTGAAGTTGACCCAGAAACAGGACATAATTCTGTTGGTGTATCTGATAGTGATATTGGTAAATTATTTACTGCTGAAAAAGGTAGCGTGGATACTACTACCATTGAAACAAGCATAGGCATTACTGCCAATGGAAAAGATGTTTTAGTGGGCGGCGTGAATGTTGATTTATTAAGGTCCACCCTAGAAACTCAATTGGGAGCAAAGGTTACGGATGCTGCACTTGCTGAGTATATGCGTAAAAATCCAGAGTGGGTTTTAGAGCAAATAACCGACGCAGTAAGTACGGCAGAAGATCCTGATTTACTCATGGGTGGTAGCAACAACGACATTATTTACGGCCAGGGCGGCGAAGATATGCTCATTGGTGACGGTACTAATGCTATGTTGGCTGAGTTTGCTGCAAAGTTAGGTTTGACCAAAGCAGATTATGAAGCAGCTAACTTAGAGCTTCCTGACTTAACAGGTTTAACTGAAAAGGAAATAGAAGAAGCTCTTAAAGACTATGCTGAAAAAATGCAGGAACTTGTAGCAGACTTAACAGAGGCTGCTAAAGATGCCGATTTGGATGTTCTCAAAGCCGCAGCCGATGCCATGGAAAGCAGCACTGACGGTAATGATACCCTCTACGGCGGTGATATAGATGATACTGTCGATGTTGCTGATGGGGAAAGAAATGAAACCGGCGATGACATCCTCCTTGGCCTCGGCGGCGATGACAAGCTTTACGGCGGAGAAGGCAATGACATTCTCATTGGCGGTAGCGGGTCTGACCTTCTAGATGGCGGTGTCGGAGATGATATTATCATTGGCGACTTGAGTGACAAAATCGTTGGTGGATCTGGTAATGACCTTATTATTTTACCAGAATTATCCAAAGTAGATATTAACGATGTCCTAAGTGTTGACGGCGGTGATGGCATGGATGTACTCCTTTCTGGTGTTGATAGTCTTAATGCTGCAAAGGATGCTCTTGCGAGCGGCGAAATTACAAATGTAGAACTGCTTGTTTTTGGTGGTGATATACAAGGTAAGACTGCCAATGAAATCATCGATGAACTTGACATTGCAGATGATGATGGAAATGTGAATGCTAACTGGCAGAAAGTTGATGGTGGCTCAGTTATTGGTAAGGATAATACTGTGTACGAACAGTACAAAGATGGTGATATTACTATCTTGATATCTAAGTCACAACTTGAAAGCGGTAACTTCTAAAATAAATAGTATCTAAATACATAAACGTAAGCCCCCGAAGTCATGCGCTTCGGGGGCTTTTTTGTG
>CAYJHD010000131.1:0-4295 GCA_964370015.1 uncultured Desulfovibrionaceae bacterium
CGCAACGTGATATAATGTATACCTTCATGAGTTTTTCTAGGGCTAAAAAGCAAAATCTGATTTGGCTACACCAAGGCTTTTTGCACAACTTCTGCTAAATATTCAGCGTGTTCACGCACTTTCTGATTGTTTTCACCTTCCACCATGACACGGCAAAGGTTTTCTGTTCCTGAATAGCGTAAAAGCACGCGTCCTCTTCCTGCCAAATCTTTTTCAGCCTTTTGTATGGCTTTTTGAACGGCAGGCACCGTTTCAATGGGAGGCTTTTTCTCCACTTTTACGTTAATGAGTACTTGTGGGAAAGGCGTCAATAAACCTGCCAACTCAGACAGAGGACGTTCCTTCTCGCACATATAACGCAAAATTTGTAACGCGGCAAGTAGTCCATCGCCCGTGGTGCTGTACTGACGGAAAATAAGATGGCCCGATTGCTCGCCGCCCAGCAAATAATTATTTTTACGCATGGCTTCCATCACATAGCGGTCACCCACTTGCGTGCGCACCAAAGTGCCGCCGCGCTCTTGCATGAAAACTTCCAATGCCATATTGCTCATGACGGTGGAAACCAGCGTTTTTTGTGAGAGTTCACCGCGCTCAAGCATGGCCGATGCGCACAGGGCCATGATTTGGTCACCATCTAAAATGGTGCCGTGCTCGTCCACCACAATGAGGCGATCTGCATCACCATCTAAGGCTAAGCCAATGTCGGCACGCACTTCGCGCACTTTATCGGCCACCCTTTGAGGATGCAAAGAACCGTAGCCGTCGTTGATATTCATGCCATTGGGCTCGGTGCCCAGGGTGAAAACTTCTGCACCCAGCTCTCTTAAAGCCATGGGGGCCACCTTATATGCGGCTCCGTGAGCGCAGTCAATAACAATACGCAGGCCAGTCAAGGACATGTGGGCTGGAAAGCAGGATTTGGTATAGACGATATAACGACCGCTGGCATCTTCAATTCTTTTGGCGCGGCCAATCTTCTCAGAAGAAGGATAATCCCATTTTTGGGTGCTTTGCACAAGATTGGCAATGGTATCTTCGGTTTCGTCGGCCAGCTTGTAGCCTTCTGCATCGAAAAATTTAATGCCATTATCATGGTAAGGATTGTGCGAAGCAGAAATAACCACGCCAAGGTCGGCGCGCATGCTACGAGTTAAAAAGGCAATGGCCGGTGTGGGTAAAGGACCCACCATGATGACATGCATGCCCATGGCGCAAAAACCTGCCGCCAGGGCGGACTCAAATACATAGCCGGAAAGACGTGTGTCCTTACCTATGAGCACTTTATGAGGATGTTCTCCGCGGCGAAAGTAAGTTCCGGCCGCAAGGCCAAGGCGTAAGGCCATTTCTGCTGTCATGGGATGTATATTGGCTTTACCGCGAATGCCGTCGGTGCCAAAAAGTCGCTTTTGCATGCGAGACTCCTTGCGTGTGTACAGGTGTTATTTTTTGAGTAAAAGCCAAACGTCGCCTTTAGTATAGACCGACATGGCTTTATCATGGCCTTTTTGCCCTTCTCCGGCATACAAATCAATACGTCGCATTTGTATGGCGCCGCCTGTATCGTGCGCAAAACCAAGTCCGTTGAGTACTTTAGTATTTCCTTTGAGTTCTCCGGCTTTGGTTTTTCCCGTAGTTGGGAGAGTATAGGCTAAAATGCCGCCCAATGGCAATACTCTCGGGTCAGAAGCCATACTCACCCAAGGCGTTAAGGCTCCGCCCACGGTTCCTTGGGGTTTAGGTGCGCCGTAACGGAAAAAAGCATAGCCCGAGGAAGTTTCTAAAAAAGCACGTTTCTTTTTGTCGGAGGCCTTATCCCACCATTCACGCATGCCTTGCATGGTGGCTTTTTTACGCGGTAATTCCTTGGCAGACATGAGATAGCCCAGCATGCTTTTACCTTTCCAACCATTGAGGCCGCCAAATAAAATGGCCTGTGTGGTGCCATCGTCAAAGGCCAGCAAGCCAGAGCCTTGCAGCATGAGCTCATAGGTATCCACAATGTGTGGCATCCAGGCTATTTCCAGGTTACGATTTTGCAATGCGCCGTCCAAGTCAATTTGCGCGCGACTAAAATAAGGAGGATTAGGACGAATGACCTTGCTAAAGGCTTGTTCTGGGCAGGTGTGTGTGGCTAGGCAATAGGCTAAATGCGGCGCAATTTCTTCGGGAACGCGATATAGGGGATGGGTATAGCCTTCTTTCTTGGTGCGGCTGGCGGCTTTTACCGGAGAAAAGTATGAGGTAAAATGCGTTTTGGGGCTTAGGTGCAACCATGTAAAATGTTTTGCCAAGAGGGTGGGGTCTTTATCTAAGCTTGGTAAAAGTTTTTGCAAGAATAAAAGAGACTCGGTGAGCTGAGCCCAGGTGATGCGTCTATCCTTATGGATGAGGGCAAAATCCTTTTGCGGTTGCGTGCGCGTGTAGGCTAAAGATTGCTCAAGGCCTTTGCCAATCTCTTTCCATGAAGTGAGCCCCATACGTTCCTTTTGTAAGGCAAGGGCACGCTTTTGTGCGCTTTTTGTGCTAAGGGGAACCAAGAGTTTTGCTTCGTTAGAAAGATGTTCCATTTTTGGGGAAGTATTTTCAGCCAGCGCAAAACTGGTTCCAATGCCAAAACTTAAGGCCACAGTAAGCAGAGCCGTACAGGCCATAACGGAGAAAAAGGATGATGTGTTTTTCATACGCTGGCTTGTACCATAGCTTTTCTTCCATGAAAAATATGGACATTTGCCAGAAATTGAACTATGCAAGTGTTATCTTGATTTTATAAGGAGAGCCACCCATGGCGCAAAAGAAAATCGAACGCAAAAAAGAATTAGATCGTCGCCGTAAGCGTCGTGCAGAACGCTTAAAGCAACGTATTCGTGTTGCCAAAGCTGAAGCCAAGGCGAAATAAGGTTTTTTAACCTTTTGGGCCTGTTCTAAGCACTTTATGGGGAGTACCCTTTAAAGCGCTTGGGACAGGCCCTTGCTTTACATCTTTAAGGACCCTATCAATATATTTGAATAAGGTTTTTTCTTCATATTTCCAAAAATTTAGGACAGACCATGCCTATCTATGAGTATCAGTGCCCGCAGTGCCAAGCTATTTTTGAAGAGTGGCTCAGTATAAGCGAATCCACAGACAAAGCCCCTTGCCCTCAGTGTAAAACCGAAGCTAGCCGTATTATATCTAATACGGCATTTGTGCTTAAAGGGGGCGGTTGGTATGTGACAGAATATGGCAATCGTAAAACGAGCAACAACAATAGTAGTGCCACAAGCACTCAGCCTGCCGCGGCCGAAAGTGCTGCGCCAGCACCTTCAGCAACATCTAGCAGCGCGCAAAGCACCCAAGGTGCCGCCCAAAGCGCCAGTGCCTAAGGCAAGGAGAATAGCATGATTGAGAGATATAGCCGCGAGGCCATGAGCTCCCTTTGGACCCTGGAAAAGCGTTATGACGCATGGCTTAAAGTGGAACTTGCCGTTTGTGAAGCTTGGCATGAATTGGGTCGCATTCCCACCGAAGCCATGGAAGTTATTCGCGCCAAAGCTGCTTTTAATGTGGACAGAGTTTTGGAAATTGAAGAAACCACACGCCACGACGTTATTGCTTTTTTAACTTCCGTGGAGGAATTTGTGGGCCCTGAGGCTCGCTTCATTCACCTTGGTTGCACCTCTTCTGACATTGTGGACACAGCCAATGCTGTTATGTTGCAAGATGCTGGTGTGCTCATTGTGGAAGATATTAAAAAATTGTTGGAAACCATCAAAAAGCTTGCCCATGATTGGAAAGGCACCATTTGCATGGGCCGCACCCATGGTATTCACGCCGAACCCACCAGCTTTGGTTTAAAGATGGCCGGTTACTACGCTGAATTTAGCCGTCACTTGGCTCGCGTGGAAGCCGCGTTGGAAAACATGCGCGTGGGCAAACTTTCCGGTGCCGTGGGCACGTATGCCTTCCTTGGTCCCGATGTGGAAGCTCTTACCATGAAGCATCTTGGCCTTGAAGTGGATCCGCATTCCACCCAAATCATCCAACGTGACCGTTATGCTCAATTCTTCACAGCCCTTGCCATCATGGGCGGTGGCATTGAGCGTCTTTGCGTTGAGTTGCGTCATTTACAGCGCACCGAAGTGCTTGAAGTGGAAGAAGGTTTCAGAAAGGGCCAAAAGGGTTCTTCTGCCATGCCGCATAAAAAGAATCCCATTTCTGCAGAAAATATGACAGGTCTTTCCCGCTTGTTGCGCTCCAATGCCGTGGCAGCCATGGAAAACCAAGCCCTTTGGCATGAGCGTGACATCAGCCA
>CAYJHD010000132.1:0-2204 GCA_964370015.1 uncultured Desulfovibrionaceae bacterium
CATACATAAGCTCTTTGATTTTTTGAGCTGACGCCGTAAATGGCGCTTTTTCAACGGATTATTAGCCCACCAATTGTGCGTCTTCGTAGGGCTCATCCTCATAGCCACTTAAGGCGCAAAAGAGCTTACCCGCCGTGGCCGTGCCCGTGACGGTGACTTTAAGCCGCAGCCAAGGCTTTTCCACCGATCGCGGTAAAAAACGCCATCCCGTGCGCTTACCCACCTTAAAATTGGCGGCGGTCACGGTCATGCTCGCCCCTGCCACATCACTAAACACGCCATTTTCTTCTGCCGATTGCTGTAGGCTCAAAGCCACAGACGTGGCACCGGCCAAATCTTCGGTGAAGCGCGTGGTGATGAGAATGGGCGCCACCTTGCCTGGGCATTGCAGCGAAGTGAGCGCAATGGGCGTGCCTGTGCTGGTGGTCACGGCTCCTTCAAATAAAATAAGCTGACTATCAATGATCATGGTGGCTCCTTAGATGGCGGTTTCGGTGGAAGCAATGGCGTCGCATTGACGTAAAGGACGACCAAAAATCAGCGGCGTGCCTTCGGACTTGAAGGCTTCACCGTAGACGAGATGCACATTGCCTGCGTCGGTGGATTGCAATTCAATGGCAGCCATGAGGTCTTCGTTGGCGTACCACACGGCCTTTTGACGTAGAACTTCGGGCATCTTGCTCTTGGCGGTGATGAAGAGCTGCTGCAAATCAACAAAGCCACTTTGCCCCTTGCGCTTATTGAGAGCATCCACAGGAATATTGGCAATGCGCACACAAGCGCGCCAATCGCGCAGTGCAAGGCCAAGGCTCCATTGATAGCGATTCACAATGGCTTCATAATGGCGACCTTCGCTGTCTTCCACCGTTTGAATGCCAAGGTCTTTATGCTCAAAGCCACCGGTGCTGTCCTTGGGATAAATGCCGTGAATGGAACGCTCGCCCCAGGAAATAAGCCATGCCGATGTGCAATTTTCACCTGTGCCGCCGGCATCCAACACGTTGGGAGCATCCTTGGCAGGATAGCGCAAGGCAAGCCCTTTAAATTCGTCGGGATTCACATCGGAATTGCCATAAAAGAGCGTGCGCGCCGCCTTTTGACGCATGGCTTCGGCAAAGGCCACCGACTCGCCATCGATGAATTTGGAGGCATTGCCGCCGTATAAGCGGGACTCTGCTTCATCAATGAGCATGCGGCTTTCCATCATGGAGCAAGGCTCCTTCACATGGGTCCATTGGCTTTTGCTGTAGGGGGTTCCTTGATAGAGGCGACGCCAATACACTTCGGGTAGGCCCGTGCGAATGCGCGTTAAATGCCCGTCAGTTTGGTTGGATTCCATGAATTGCACATCGTCCAAAATGTCATTGGTCTCATTCATGAGCTCAATGATGGAACCTGCCGCTTCGCCATGGTAAAAATCACGTAATTCTGCCAGTGTGGCCACAAGTCCTGTGAGTTTTTTCGCCATGAGATACACTCCTTACTTATTGTATTTACCGTAAAAACGTTGATGACGTGGAGCTTGACTTGGAGCCGCTTGCCCTAGGAGCACTGCATCTTCGGCATGGGCCTTGCCAATGGAAGCCAAAAAGCGAATGATGCAAGGGTGATTGGCATAGCCCGTTTCTTGAAGCAGCTTAAACACCTGCCTTTGCGGATCAAAACGCGCTAGCCCTGCCTTGGCATAGCTTAAGGTGTTTTCCATGGCAGAGCCGCCAAGCTCCCTGTCATGGCGCACTTCCTCGGCCCAGCGCGCCACTTGCTCTGCATGGGCTTGCTTATGGGCATTGGCATTGCGGTGGGAGATTTCCAATAATCTTTGAGCACTGCCATTGCTCAAGCCCAATTCGCGGGCTTGCTCTTCAAAGATGGCTTGTTGCGCCTCATTTAAAGTCATGCCTTCGGGAATGTGTAGTTGATAGCAGGGGGCCATGCCGTGCCCGTCTTGCGCACCTTGCTCGCCGTAAACGCCTTGACTCAAAAGCGTTTGCATGGTGGGGATAGTTCTTTCATCCATTGCCATATTATCCATGTTTTTCCTCCTCATAAGCCATGATTAATTGTAAAATGCTGTGTGCGCTTTGCCCTGCACCAAGCCAGCGCAAAAAGGTTCTGCCTTCCCTGCGCGCCATGAGCAGACGCATGACCTCGCGCATATCTCTGTCAAAGGCGCGACTGGCTTCATTGCTGGGCTCTGCCTTGGC
>CAYJHD010000132.1:2304-4225 GCA_964370015.1 uncultured Desulfovibrionaceae bacterium
CCCCATCCTTCACCGCCCCCAAAAGAGCCGTCATGAGCGTATTGCCCTCCAAGGAAACATTGCTCATGTCCTCGGCCACAGTGGCCATGCCCTTCAAGGTCTCCATACTGGCCTTTTGCTGTGCGCTTTGCGCCGTGGCCTGCTCCGCTTGCAAACGCTTTTGCCGCAAGGCTTCACGCTCTTCAGCCGAATGCAAAATGGACGGCGTCACGCCCAAATATTCAGCATATTCCTCCACGGCCTTGTCGGCATCGATGATGTCGGCGGCTTCGGGTTTGATGCTTTTGAGCGAATGAACAAAATGCACCAATTTATCCACGGCGGACGTGCTAACCATTTTCTGCGCTTGGGCCAAAAGGCTCACAAATTCCACCTTGATGGACTCGTCGGTCAATTCCTTGGGCCTCAGGGGAACCATGTCATGACGCACCATGAGCTGATAAGTGCGCTCAATGAGCGGCGTGAACAGCTCAGCATGTAAACGCTCCAAGGCCGGCCCCAGCAAAATAAGCTTTTCTTCTTCGCGAGCCGCCACCTCCTTGGCGGTGATGTGTTGACTTTTGCCATCCAAAAGCAGGCGGAAAAGATCATTATACAGGCCTTGTTGAATCTGCTTTTGCACATCTTGCATGGCCAAACGTGCCCCTTGAATGTCGGGGCGCACTTCCATGATGGGCGTGGCCGCTTGTGGACTTTGCCCCGGTGCCACATCCACATAATTGACGCCGCCGGGGGTTAAATCTAAGCCCACAGATTTCAGCGATGCCGACACCGCTGTGGGTGGATCCACCGATTTATGTATGGCTTTGAGCATGGTTATGCCCATTTGCTGTAACATGCGGCAATCGGGCAAAATATCCATGGCCGGCGAGCGTCCATACACATCATTGCCTGCCACCTGCCAGCGCACCCCAAAACCGGGGAATTCCATGAAGCCCGATTGGGACAGCATATGCGTGCGCCCACCGCGGCTGGGGCTCAAAGAACCCGCTTGCCCTTCCAACCAATAATCCGAGGCATAGGGCATGTGCTTGCCCGAGCCTTCACCAGAAATCCTATCCTTACGCGGATAAATGGCATGCACCACCGTGTGGCCTTGTTGCAAAGCATGGGGGCCTGATAAAATGTGCGAAGGCAATCTATCCTTGCCAAAACGCTGCATGAGCTGACGTGTGCTCATATGAAAGCGGCGAAACACCACGTCCACTTGCTGCTTTTCATTGGTGTCCAGGCAATATTCCCCCACACTGAAGGGTACAAAGCGAAAACCATGCTCAAAATCAGCCAATTCCAACATGAAAGCCGTGCCAAAGGTGCCCAAATCCCCATACAGCGTGTGCACGGCATGGTAAAAGTTAGACCCATTGAAAAGCTTGGCCATGCGTTTGGAAACTTCCGCCAGCCACTCTTTCACGGGGCCATGATGGGCCAAGTTGCTGTCCTCTAGGCTCAATTGAAACCAAGGCCGCGCGGGGCTAGTCATGCCCCCTTGCAAACCTGCCGCCAAAGTGCGCATGGCTAAAATGCCCGTGGCATCCACCAATTTGTCATTGAGCAAAGGCATTTGCCGCCATGTGTGGGCATATTGCTTCGTATTGCCATAGCGCGTGGGCAAAAAGTGGTCGGCCAAATCTTGCCACGCCGGTTCATAGCTTTGTCTGGCTTCCCAAAGGGATTGAAAGCGTTGCTGTAGCCAGCGTTCATGCGTATTTTCCTCTGCCATGGTGCACCTATCGCCCTAAGTAATTGTTAGCCCCTGTGGCATTATCTTGCTGTTTTGCCTGTAGGGGCGAAGTGAGAATGGAACCGCCAATGCCAGAAGCTTTGGCCGCTTTATCCTTTTGCGCATCGCGTGCCGCCGTGGCGGCTTCGGTGACAGGTTTTGCCACTTGTGGTTTTTCCGGTGTGTAGGTGGGCGCAG
>CAYJHD010000133.1:0-4184 GCA_964370015.1 uncultured Desulfovibrionaceae bacterium
GAACTTCTTCTTGACGCCAAGGAAAAAGAAGGGTTAGATAGTGTTACTTATACCAAAAAAGTGGCTGAAATCATCATTAATAAATTAGGTTTACAAAAAAAATAATGTCCTAACATCAATACCGGCAAGGTCGCAGAGGACATAATATGGAAATGACATGCAAAATCAAAGTTTTACCATAGGCAATGTTCACTGCACTTCCTGCGAAGGAAAAGTCATCAAGCTTTTAACGGCTATTGACGGTATTGAAGAAGTCACAGTTAATGTGCTTCGTAAAAAAATGTTTGTGACCTTTGATTCTCAAGTGGTGAGAGTGGCTGATATTGAAGCTGCCATGCAAAAGGCCGGCTATACAGCCATTCCCACCACTTCGCAAAATATAGAAAAAGAAACACCCCCCGTAAAAGAACTCATTAATCCTTTTCGTATGGCTCCCAGTGGCATACCATCTGCCCCCACCACGCCACAAACCACACATAGTCTTAAAGAACAAGCCTTTCTCCTAAACAGATCCCATTGTTCTTCCTGCCAAGGAAAAATCCATGCAGCACTCATGGCCCTTAGTGGCGTAGAGGAAGCCAGTGTGAATACCTTAAGCCGCTCCGTGGTGGTCAAATACCGTGACGATAGCATTCGTCCCGAAGACATTTGTAAAAACTTTGAGGGCACAAAATATGCTTTAGAAAAAGTACAGAAGGATGCCTTACCACCACTTATTCCATCCATCCAAGATGTGAAACAAAAAAAGCTCCCCCAGCGTGCGGATGTGCATCAAGCCTTGCAGGCTCCTGAAAGCGAAAAAAAAAAATCTAGTTTAGAGAATGCACCCGTCGAGAAAGAAAAACACCTTCAAGAACAAAGCTTTACCATTGGCAATGTACATTGTACCTCTTGCCAAAACAGGGTGGAAAAGCTCCTCTCGGCCTTGGGTGGTGTGCAAAAAATAGACGTTAATGTTTTGCGCAAATCCATGACGGTGCTTTTTGACGCCACGTGCATAGACGCTAAAGGCATCATGGCTGCCATGGAGGGCGCTGGCTATACGGCACAACCCGCAGTTTTGCAACAGGCCACAATTTCACAAGAAGTGGATCAGCAAAATGCGCAAGCCTCTGCTACACCTCAAGACATCGAACCATTCCCCACAGCACTTTATGGCTCGCTCTTTTTCTCCGCCCTACTTATGTATGTGGGTATGGGACCCATGATATCCTTGCCATTACCTCAACTCCTACAGCCTAGCACACAAAATATGTCTGCCACATGTTTTTGGGCTGTAACGCAAGCCTTATTATGTTTACCCATTTTATGGCTCAATGCTCGTATCTTTACTTCAGGTTTTCGTGCCCTTTTTCAGAAAAGCCCCAATATGGACAGCCTTGTGGGCCTAGGCTCCGCAGCGGCGGCTCTTTTTGGTTTTTACGCGCTGGGGAAAATGTATTGGGCCCAAAGCATTGGAGACTATAAAGCCCTTTGGTATTTCAGCCAAAATTTATACTTTGACTCTGCAGGTATGATTTTAGCCCTCATTGGCCTTGGAAAGCATTTCGAATCCAAAGCTAGAACACGCGCAGGCTCTGCCATTGATGCCCTCATGCGCTTAAGCCCGCCCACAACAATTTGTTTGCGTAATGGTGAAGAAGTAAGCATTGCCACATCTCAAATTAAATTGGGGGATACTTTAGTGGTATATGCAGGACAAAGTCTCGCCGCCGATGGTATTATTACACAAGGTCATGGATTTATAGACACCTCAGTCATCACCGGTGAAAGTCTGCCTCAAGAAAAAAAGGAAGGTGACAGTGTCATTGGTGCCACGGTTTGCCAATCAGGTTATTTCCACATGCGCGTCACCAAATGCGGTGAAAATAGTACCCTTGCATGCATTATCCAAATGGTGGAGTCAGCCACAGCTTCCAAAGCTCCCATCGCACGCCTTGCCGACAAAATTAGTGCCATCTTTGTGCCCATCATCATCGCCATAGCTTTGCTCACCCTTGGAACATGGCTCTTCCTTGGTGCCTCATGGGAATTTTCTCTCAGTGCCGCCATTTCCGTTCTTGTTATTTCTTGCCCTTGCGCTTTAGGGCTTGCCACTCCCACCGCCATCATGGTGGGTATGGGGCTTGGGGCTGAACGCGGTATTCTATTCAAATCCGCCACCGCCTTGGAAAATCTTCAAGCTGTAGACACTGTCATTCTCGATAAGACAGGCACTCTCACCCATGGCGCTCCTACTCTTACTGATATATATGTGCATGAAGAGCAAAAAACTCTTAATGAGCAACAGCTGTTACAATGCGCTGCCAGTCTTGAAAAACTCTCTGAGCATCCCCTTGGGCAAGCCATAGTTCATGCCGCACAGAAAAAAAATATTTCGCTTTTCCCCAGAGAGCATTTTGAAAACTTCACCCAGCTTCCTGGGCTTGGTCTTAAAGCAACGCTCACAGTGCCACAAGAAAGCCTTCAAAAAGGTATCATCATGGCTGGCAATGCACGACTTCTTGCCAAGGAAAACATCGAGAACCCCCTCTTAGAAAAAGAAAAAGAATGGGCTCGTCAAGGTAAAACCGTTCTATATTTCGTGCATAACACTACATTATTAGGCTTGATTGCCGTGGCAGACAGCGTCAAAAAAACGTCCAAAGAAGCTGTACACAACCTTAAAAATCTTGGCCTCAATGTCCTCATGCTCACCGGTGATAACGCACAAACAGCTAAAGCCGTGCAGCATCAAGTGGACATAGACACCATTGTGGCCGAAGTACTTCCCCAAGAAAAAGCTGAGCAAGTGCAAAAACTCGAAAAATCCGGCCATAACGTTGCCATGGTGGGAGATGGCATTAACGACGCTCCTGCCCTTGCCTGTGCCCACGTGGGCATAGCCATTGGTGCTGGAACAGATATTGCTATAAAATCTGCAGATGTGGTGCTCATGCAAAGTGATGTGCAGCAAGTGGTACAAGCTCTACGTTTAAGCAAAGCCGTCATGCGCGCCATAAAGCAAAATCTCTTTTGGGCATTTGCTTATAATATTTTACTTATTCCCGTGGCAGCAGGTGCCTTTGCAAGCCTTGGGCTTACCCTTAGCCCCATGCTCGCCGCCGCCAGCATGAGCATGAGCTCCCTCACCGTGGTGGGAAATGCTTTACGCTTACGCCTACAAAAAACGGCCCTTTTTTAACACCTAAGTGTTGACAAGCCTCTAGAAGATATTCATACTACCTTAAAATATAAGGAGAATTTATATGAAAAAATCACTAGTAAGCAGCATTTTCATCTTACTTTTGCTTTGTACTGCAAGTTTTGCCTTGGCAGCGCAAAATCCCCTTAAGCAATTAACGGGAGATGTATGGATGGCCTCCACAGAAGAAAGTAAACAAGCGCTCATTTTTGGAGTTGAATGCGCCGTTAGCATGGAGTACGCCATAGCCGAGCACAAAGCTAAACAGAGCGCTTCCTTCACCGATGAAAAAAGCATTGTGAACTCCTTAAGTCCTTTTGCAAAAAATTGGATTCTGGCCTTTGAAAACGTAGACAGAAGTCAAATTGTCAATGAAATTGACGCTTGGTATACCACCCATAGTCAAGATAAAGACTCCTTTGTCTTTCAAATTCTTTGGAAAAATATCATTCAACCTAAGCTCATAGCGAGGTAATCATGAAAAAAATAGCCCTTATTAGCATTCTTGCACTGGCTCTAGCCAGCAGTGTTGGTTGCACCAACATGTCCAAAACCTCTCAAGGCACCCTCAGCGGTGCTGCCCTTGGTGCCGCCGCAGGGCTTGGTATTGCAGCCTTCTCAGGTGGTGCAGCAGGCTGGGGCGCCCTGGCAGGTGCAGGGCTCGGCGCTGTGGCTGGCGGTGTTGTAGGACATCAGCAAGAAAGAAAATGGTAGTTTTTAAGTTTTAGTTTTAGTTTTTTGATTTACGGGGGCGGGAACTTTTTGGAAAAAGTTCCCGCCCCCGCTCGTTTCACTCGCTCCCCCACCCTCAAAAACTTTTATCGGCCATCACACTTCATCCTCAACCAAACATTGTTGGGCAATGATGTTTTTTAGAAGTGATATATAAAGAAGACACACTTTTCTTTCAAAAAAAGTATGTATCTTGGTACAAGTAAAGTTCAAGATGGGTATATATAAAGGTTTTTGGAAGGGGAGAGGGGGAGTTTGAGGGGGAGAG
>CAYJHD010000134.1:0-4167 GCA_964370015.1 uncultured Desulfovibrionaceae bacterium
AGGTTTTTCTCCGGAAATGCTGGAAAACATTTCCTTGCCACGTTGGATGGCTTTTAGATTGGTACTGTCTTGCATATAATCTCCTTAAAAAAGTAACATTAAAACAACTCGCCCAATGCGACGCAACATTTTTAGTGTATTCCGTGTACCATTTTATGACTTTAAGGTCAATATTGTGCTGAAAATAACGTGAAACACAAAAAAAGGCTTAACAAGATTTCTCTCGCTAAGCCCTCTTATATCTAAAAAAACAGAGTATTTTACTGCGTTTTCTTGGTAAACTGTTTTAAAACAATTTTAGCAGTCTTATCCCCATTTTTTGCCGCCAATTTATACCAATGCTCTGCTTGGCTAATGTCACGAGGCACGCCTGTACCCTGCTCATACATATAACCTAAACTAAATTGTGCGGCGGCGTCATTTTGTGCAGCAGCCTTGCGATACCACTCCACAGCCTTTTCATAATTGGGCGCATCCATTTTACCTTGTTCATAGATATAGCCCAAATTATACTGTGCCGGTGCATAGCCTTTTTCAGCTGCTTTGGCGTAATAACTAAAGGCCTTAATATAATCTTGCTCGAAACCACGTCCCTCAGCGTACATGAAGGCTAGATTATTTTGCGCCATCATATGGTCTTGATCGGCGGCCTTTTGAAACCAAAAACCAGCCTTGGTATCACTTTTTTTAACACCACGCCCATAAAGATATGCCCAACCCAAAGAATATTGTGCATCGGCAAGGCCTTGCTCGGCGGCTTTTTCATTCCACTCCACGGCTTTTACTTCATTTTTCTTAACGCCAAGCCCATGCGTGTACATGTATGCTAAGTTATACCGAGCAATGGCATGTCCATTTTCTGCGGCTTTGGTGAACCACTTCACAGCTTCACGCGTATTTTTCCTAATGCCTTGCCCACGCGCCAAAGCACCACCATAGGAATTTTGCGCACTCACATCACCAGCTTTTGCCGCCTTGGCATACCAAGAAGTGGCCGTTTTGGGGCTACGCTTTACCCCCTCACCTGTATCGTACAAACGCCCCACAAAGTACATGGCTTCGGCATTACCAGCCTTAGCAAGAGGTTCCAGTAAAGCAAAAGCCCTGGCAAAATCTTTTTGCTCGATGGCTTTTTGCGCCTCTTGCAAGCCCACCACTTCTGCCGGCGTATTTTCATTAACGGCTATGGGTGAAGGGGCTATGGCCGCATGAGAAAAAACGGCACAACTTAGATAACAAGCACAAACAAGGCTAAGAATTGTTTTCACGTAGTCCTCTTTAGAGAAGTAAAAGTAAGAATAAGACGTAATTTAAAACGCGTTTCCTCGAGTTTTTTATGTATTTTTACATTTTTGTCAAGTATACGTTACAATTCTATACCATACTTTTTCAATTTATTTTGCAATGTTGCACGTGTTATACCTAAACGGCGCGCAGCTTCGCTTTTATTATCATCCACTTCTTCTAAAGTTTGTGCTATGGCTTGTTTTTCCACCATATCCAGAGATAAACCTGCCAGAGAAGCCGACTTTACTTCTGGCTCCTCCACGACACCGCCACTCAGACTTAAAGGCAATTCCTTTTCAGTAATGGTATCTCCAAGGCATAAGATGACAGCTCTTTCCACAGCGTTTTCCAATTCGCGCACATTACCTGGCCAAGTGTAACGCAGCATGGTATCCAAAGCCTGAGGCGAAAATCCTTTAATGGCTTTACGATTACGCTGAGCAAAACGCTCCAGAAAATACGCCGCCAACAAAGGAATATCTTCCTTGCGAGCCCGTAAAGAAGGTACATCCAAGGTAATGACATTCAAGCGAAAATACAAATCCTCTCGAAAATTTCGTAACTTCACTTCTTCCAATAAATCTCTATTGGTGGCGGCAATAATGCGCACATCCACAGTGATAGGAGCATCTGAGCCCACGCGTTGCACTTCGCCTTCTTGCAAAGCACGCAAAAGTTTTGCTTGTAAAAGTAAGGGCATCTCCCCTATTTCATCTAGAAAAAGCGTTCCTCCATGGGCCTGCACAAAACGCCCCTCACGCTTCTTATCAGCACCGGTAAAGGCACCTCGCTCATGCCCAAAAAGTTCAGATTCAAGCAAATTTTCCGCCAAAGCTGCACAGTTCACAATGACCAGTGGCTTTTGCGCTCTGGCACTACCTTGATGCAAGGCTTTAGCCACCAGCTCTTTACCCGTGCCGGAAGGTCCACTAATGAGCACCGTGGCTTCGGTGGGTGCCACCGTGGTAATCATATGACGCATATCTTCCATGGCTTTACTACGCCCTAAAATCCCTGGAACCACTGAACTTTCGCTAAGCTGACGGCGTAATTCTCTATTTTCCACCGTGAGACGACTTTGCTCCAAAGCTTTGGTCAAGGTATTTTGTAAGGCATCAAAATCCAAAGGTTTTAATAGATAGTCATAAGCGCCAAGCCGTAAGGCTTCCACCGCCGTTTCCACGGAAGAATAGGCTGTCATTAAAATCACCGGTAAGGCAGGATTATACGTCAAAATGCCTTGTAACGCTTCAATACCATGCATGCGAGCCATACGCACATCCATAAGCACAGCATCAAAGGAATGTTCTTGCACTTTTTGCACGGCAATATCGCCATCTTCTGCCTCATGTACAGTATAGTTCCATGAGCTGAGCATCATGCGAAGCATCTGCCCATGCGCTTTATCGTCATCTACCACTAAAACTGTCGGCTTATATATCATTATGAAGAACCTTTTTCTTGTGCCAAGGGTAAAAGAATACGCACTTGTGTGCCAAAAGTTTTGCCTAAAAGGAGTGCATTTGCAGACGCATCTCCCTGCTGACGTGAAGAAACCGAAATCTCTCCACCATGGGCTTCCACAATTTTGTGTACCGTTGCCAATCCCAATCCCGTGCCCTGCCCTTTAGTGGTAAAATACGGGTCAAAAATGTGAGCTAAGTGCTGCTCTGCAATACCGTCCCCTGTATCTTTAATTTCCACCAACATAAAATCTTGGCCAACCTTCTCCTGCACTTTAGCAGAAAGAGTCACTTCTCCACCTTGAGGCATAGCCTCCATGGCATTAAGGCATATGTTTAACAAAGCTTGTCCAAAGCGATCCACATCAAGTAAGACCAAGGGCAAGGGACGCTTGGGACGCTGTAAAGTAAGCTGAATATGTTTTTTCTCGGCATCGGGCCGTAATAAGCGTAGCGAATGCTCGAGCACTGGTAATATGTCCGTTGGCCTCGCTTGTACATCTGTTGGTCTGGAAAGACCTATGAGGTCAGTAATAACACGATTTAAACGCTCCACTTCGCGCACCATGACGCCAGCTGCTTCTCTGTCTTCACTACCCTCGGGAAAACGCTGTCCAAAGTAGGTAGCATAACCTTTAATGGAGCTCAAAGGATTGCGAATTTCATGCGCCACCCCTGCGGCCAAATTACCTATGGCAGCCATTTTTTCTTTACGGCGCATTTCTTCTTCCAGCATACGCACTTGCCCCTCTGCCACATCTTGACGTCGGCGAGACTCTTGCGCACGCTGAGCATAATAAAGCACAAGCAATAAAGCTGCACCCAAAAGAGTTACCCCAAAAGCTAAGGAAAATAAATATATCCTATCTTGCTTTTTACTGGCTTCAAAGGGTCCAATGTCTAAGCCCAAAAAAATAAGCGGTCGCACGCCTTGTGGTGGCAGTGGGCGCATATGCGGAGGCTCTATGGTATTTTTATGAAAATCATCTTGGCGTGACATTCTTGCATTTTGCCTCTCTTGAGCCCCACGCTTTGAAACACGTTTTTGAGGAGGCTGCACAGGCATAAATTCACGGTACACCACAAAAGTTTCTCTACCATCAATTTGTGCTATAAACCAACGTAAGTCGCCCTTTT
Organism: uncultured Desulfovibrionaceae bacterium; assembly: GCA_964370015.1. Classification (GTDB taxonomy): domain Bacteria; phylum Desulfobacterota; class Desulfovibrionia; order Desulfovibrionales; family Desulfovibrionaceae; genus CAYJAD01. Next base: position 3,888 of record CAYJHD010000134.1, read on the forward strand.
CTCGCCATTGAGAAATATTTTTCAACAATTTTTCGTTAAGTTCTTTGCCATCCACACGCAAGACACTACCAAGGCGCGCCACATCATTATGCGCAATGATGGTACCATCAGGCATAAGTATAGAAACAAAACGCACATCGGAATTTACCAATTCTTGCAAAGTTCTCTGTAATTGAACCGGTGATTTTTGGCGCATACTCATGCGCACCGAACCTTCCACAGCATAGATAAGAGCAGAGCCCTCACCAAGTAAAAGGCGTACCATATTTGTTTCGTTACG
>CAYJHD010000135.1:0-4033 GCA_964370015.1 uncultured Desulfovibrionaceae bacterium
ATTACACATGAAGAAAAATTTGAAATTGCAAAAAAAACTATTCAAGATTTTCTAACTAAGCATAATCTTACTAAAAATTTTGTAAAAGTAAAATATATAAGAACAATCCTTGCTATAAAATTAAGAGAAAATGGATTCATACATGCGGATATTGTTCACTTATTACATCCTAATCCTGAGAGCATTAAAGCAACTTCTCTACGTCCTACATCAAGGCGATGGATTCGTGGAAAAAGTCATCAACAAGATGCCTTGCACTATGAAATACCATCCTTTGCTTGAGAGTAACACAAAAAACACACTATAAAGAAAATAATTATTTAATTTTATTAAATAATTTTACAGTTCGTTACCCTTGACTGTTCATCCTGAGAACAAGCTAAGAACTAAAACTACAGCACGATATTGACCCTTGTTGGTCGTATTTGCTTGTTGTTGGTTAACTTTTTTATGCTTAAAACTTAAGGAGAAAACATGTCAAAAGTTCAAAAAGCTTCTGAGCTTCCCAATGAAGGATTTGTACGACTTCCTCAAATCCTATCCATTATCCCTATTAGTAAAACCTCTTTTTTACAACGCGTAAAAGAGGGACGCTTTCCTGCGCCCATTAAAATAAGTGCGCGAATGAACGCATGGCGCGTTGCAGATATTAGGCAGCTTATTTCCCAAATAGAGAATGGAGAACTGTAGATATGAATGAGTATCTTGAAGAATTTCCTATGGAAAATTCAACAGTTCCTCCCAATGACAATTCAAAATATTTGGTGGTAATAAATATGGCTGATTTCCTATCTATGAAGTTGCCTGAACGGGGCTTTTTGCTACAACCTGTTATTCCAACACAAGGCATCGTTATTTTATATGCTCCTCGCGGTATAGGAAAAACATTCACTGCCTTAAGCATGTCCCTTGCTGTGGCTGGTGGGCTTTCTCTATATACATGGCGAGCCAGCACACCGAGCAAAGTACTGTACGTTGATGGCGAAATGCCTGCTATTACCATGCAAGAAAGGTTACACTCTTTGGCCTGCGGAATGGCAGCCCCCGAAATTGCCATGAAGAACATGTCCATTCTCACCCCTGATATACAGGGTCGCCCCATGCCAGACCTTGCTACGGTTTCAGGGCAGGAAATGCTTGAACCCTTCTTACATGACGTAAAGCTTCTTGTCCTTGATAATATAGCAACACTTTGCCGCACAGGAAAAGAAAATGAGTCTCAATCGTGGCAAACAATGCAAGCATGGCTTCTTGAGCTTAGAAGACGCGGTATAGCCGTATTAGTTGTGCATCACGCGGGAAAGTCTGGTGACCAGAGAGGCACATCCGCGCGTGAGGACATCATGGATACGGTTATAAGCTTACGCAGGCCGAGCCAATATACTATGGCAGACGGTGCACGCTTTCAAGTACACCTCACAAAAGCCAGAGGCATCACAGGCAAAGAAGCCCTTCCTTTTGAAGTTCACTTACGCTCAGAAAATAAACTCTTACGATGGGAAGTTTCCGCTGTGAACGACAGCGAATTAAAAGCTCTCAAATCCCTGCTTAACGATGGCCTTTCCCTGCGCGGATGTGCTGAAAAAATGGGTATGTCGAAGTCTTCCATCCATCGGCTGAAAAGTAAAGTTGATGCTGAAAACGCGTGTCCCACTGTCCCTGCTCCTAGCACAGGAAACTTTGGGACACCCAGCGGATAATGTACGAGCTCTCACTTTTTCATACTAAAAGGTGCCATCTCATACCGTTATTATTTTCGAGAACAAGCCTACCCCATGTGGGCACACTTCGTGTGCTTAGCCACATGGGGGCTTGTGAGGGGCAAGCCCCTTCAAACCCCAAAAAGGCAATATATGACTCCAAGAAAAAAATCCTCATACATCAAGATACGTGTAAGTGAGCAGGAGAAAAACAGATACTCCATAAAGCGCAAGAGTGCGGCCTTTCAGTGTCTGATTTCTTACGCTACATATCACTACAGCATAGAGTGCGGAATAACGACAGGCAAAAAACGCTGCTTATGCACATGGCGCGCATTTCCGCAAACCTGTACCAAATAGCACGCCATTCCCTCACGTATAAGGACAGCGCAGACAAAGCCTATATCTTATTGAGCTTGCAAAGCATTGAGCAAGAACTAAGGACGGTGCGCCAATGTACATGAAAGTCTTCCCCACAGGCACAGGACGCGGTGAAGGTGTCACAAATTATCTCATGAGCATTGAGCGGTATAATAGGCAAAACTCACCTCCCCAAGTGGTACGGGGAGATGTGGGCTTGACCACAGACCTTATTAACAGCCTTGATACCAAATGGAAATATACCTCAGGCGTACTCTCATGGCATCCTGAGGACAAAGTGACCCCACAGCAGGAGCAAGAGATAATAAAAAGCTTTGAGAAAATGGCTTGTGCAGGCCTTGAGCAAGACCAGTACAATATACTTTGGGTACGCCATAGCCACACGCAGCACCACGAGCTGCATTTTGTCATACCACGAGTAGAATTAGCTACTGGAAAGGCCTTCAATGCGTGCCCCCCCGGTTGGCAAAAGGATTTTGATATATGGCGTGACTTGCACAACCTGCAAGAAGAGTGGGCACGCCCTGATGACCCAGCTCGTGCAAAAACACATTCACCATCTCGTGCTGAAATTCAAGAGCTTAAACTCAAAGAGATGGGCAAAACAAGCAAACAAGGTGAGCTCCATGCCATACGCAAAGAGCTTATTAATTATACCCTTGAAAAAATACAGTTAGGAGCCATCACAGATAGAAAAGACATCGTGAACTCCTTTAAAGAATTAGGTTTTCAAGTGCCACGCCAAGGAAAGGACTATATCACCGTTCACGACCAAGACAATGGCAAAAGAATACGATTAAAAGGAGGTATTTTCTGTGAATCTTGGCGAATTACAACAGAAAACGAGGCAACGACTACAAATAGAGAAGCAGCAAATGGAGCAAGCCGTCAGCGAGAACTTACAAGACTTCGAGAAAAGCTTGAAGGAATCCATGCAAGGCGTGGTGCATACAATAAAGCACGATATGCAAATAATCAGCAATCGTACAAAGATATACACCAAATTCAGCCTCAAAATATTCCTCTTCAACGCCATTCTCTCCTTTTGCTTAATCATCGGCATAGTCTTGGGGAGCTTGGTTCTATCGGAATATCTACACGGCGAAATATTGCTAAAAATGCAAGAAGTGGAAACTTTACGCTCTCAGATAGCAGAGAAATCTCTCCTTTTGGCGAAAATAGAAATGGATATTCTACAGCAGGAAAAACACTACCAAGCCATACAGACTTTGGGCGTGGAGGTTCATCAAGAAAAGAACAAGGATGGACTCCAAGAGAAAATACTCATTTTACCCCACGGCATGAAAGCGGAAACGGGGTGGCAACTACGGGGCAAGGAAGTCATAAAACTTATACAAAAGTAGATATATATGAGCGAAATAACAACCTATCTCATGCAGAGTCTGGAACAAATGCAGACCGAGCACAAAGAGATTTTAGCAAAAGAAGTACAGACTCTAGCAGCCTTCAAGGAGCAGATTCAGAGTCAGGTATTAGAAGCGTCAGAACAAATGACAGTTTTGTTAGAACGATTCGAAGCATTGCATGCAGAAATGACGCTATGGGAACAGCCTTTGAAAAACTCAGCCAAATCCTACGACGTCTTACTCGAGCAATTTCAAGAGCTTCAGAAAGCCATCATGCAATGCAAATAGGCAAAACAAACTCCTCTTATAGAGGCCGATAACATCTTACAAAAAGGATATATATATGAAAAAGATAACACACCATCTCATAGCTAACAGCAAGGGCGGCTGCGGCAAAAGCACCACAGCTTTCCTTTTGGCGTCATACAAAAAAAGTAACGATATCCCAACAGTAAATATGGATTATGATACACTTTGCGGTTCATTCTCCCTTTTTAAATCTTTAAACATCTCCCCTATTATCTCTAAAGAAAAAGGGGCAGAGAAAAAGAATTTTGAATCTTGGGTAAACGCGCTGAAAAACAG
>CAYJHD010000136.1:0-3990 GCA_964370015.1 uncultured Desulfovibrionaceae bacterium
GATATATATAATGATGGGGGAGAGCTTTCCCAAAATGCCTCCGATGCCCAATCTGGCGAATATGATCAATATGAAGATGAGTATTCTGAAGATTATGCCGAAGACTATGAAGGTGAATATTCCAGCGATTATGAAGAAGCCTATGAAGACGAATCCTACGAAAGCGACGATTCATGGTCTTCGGGGCCCAAACGCAAGAAGGTAACACTGTCCGATGGCGTGGGCGGCGCGCAACATAAGAAGACGCTGTTTTAACGTCGAGAAATGTTATTTTTAATTTTTGCAGGGAGAGCTAAGGCTTTTCCTGCTTTTTTATATAAGCATCTTGGAAAAGGGAGTGAGCATTTACACAGGGCTTTTCTCACAAAAGAATCTACAAAAATTCTTAGATAGTGTCGTCAAATTGTGAATTTTTGAGTTTTATCAAGGAAGATGAATGAGCTTTGAGGGAATGTATAGAGACATACATGACCGAAAAAGCTCGCGAAATCTGACGCAGAGAAAACCAAAAAGGCGCATTTGAGACACTATCTACTTCTCACACAAGCAATATCTATCAAGCCCAGCCAAATCTTGTCCGGTGAAAACCTGCTTCCACGGCCCGTGCTGCTCAAAGAGCTCGCGCACCGCAGGGCCTTGAGTGGAACCATGCTCCACCACACATAGCCCCCCCTCACGTAAAAGAGACCAAGCCTGTTCGGCCAAAGCGTGCAAATGAGCTAAGCCCGCGGGGTCTTGCGCGGTGGTTACGGGCACCAATGCTGTTTTGGGTTCAAACTCTCGCACATTTTTCTCCAATTCTTGAAACTCTGCCTCACTTATATAGGGCGGATTGCTTATGAGCACGTCCAGTGACTGAGGCGCAAAAGGCAGTGCATAGAGAGAACCTTGTAGGGCTTGCATGCGCGTGTGGACATTATGTTGCTCAGCATTACGCCAAGCTGTATGCAAAGCCTCGGGGCTAATGTCCAGCATGAAGCCATGGGCATAGGGAACTTCTGCGGCAAAGGTGCACGCTAAACAACCCGAGCCGGTGCCGATATCTGCAAAAAGTAGGCGCTCGCTCGGCAGAGTGTATTGCGGTATTTTGCGCGCCAAAGCCATGACGGCTTCTAGCACATCTTCACTTTCGGGTCGTGGAATGAGGGTGGCATCATTGACCATAAAGTCCCGCCCGTAAAATTCTTTGCTGCCTAAGATGTAGGCCAAGGGTTCCCCTTGAGCATGACGCTGAGCCAGTTGGAAAATACTTTGCCACTGCTTTTGCGTTATGGGGCTTTGGCCTTGCGTGATAAGGTATATTTTATCCACCATAAGCACGTGCATGGCAAGGAGCTGCGCCGCCAATATGGGCGCGTCGCTGCCGCCATCTTGTAAGAAGGTGCTGAGGGTTTTGAGGGCTTGGCGCAGGGTAGAGGGGGGAAGTGTCATGTCCATGGCTGTATGCTAGGGTAAAAAGTACTCTTTGTGAATGTCTTTTTCTTTACTTTGGAAATTTTTCTCTCTAAACTCATGGCTATCTTTTTGCTTGATTATGCGCTTGTCTAGGGTGCTTGCCACGGCAAAGAAGAATGTAAAAAATACATGTCATAAGGAGAATGCAATGCAAGATTTATTACAAGGTATTACCCCCACATTACTCATGGGCCCTGGTCCTTCCACGGTGCCCGATGCCATATATGCCGCCATGGCAAAGCCCACCATTGGGCACTTGGATCCTTATTTTGTGACCATCATGGACGCCATTAAGGAACAACTCAGAACGGTTTTCAACACCAAGAATGACCTCACCATGCCCATGTCCGGCACCGGTTCTTCCGGCATGGAAACATGTTTTGTGAACCTTGTGGAAAAAGGCGATAAGGTGCTTGTGCTTACCAATGGTGTGTTTGGTGTGCGCATGCAAGATGTGGCCGGTCGTCTTGGTGCCGAAGTGCATGTTTTGGACGCTCCTTGGGGCGAAGCCATGGACCTTGCCGCGGTGAAGGCAAAGCTTAGCGAAGATACCTATGACATGGTGGCCCTTGTGCATGCCGAAACTTCCACCGGTGTGGTTTCCGATGCCGCTGCCATCGGGGCCTTGGTAAAAGATCACGGTGCGCTCTTTATTTTGGATTGCGTGACCTCCCTTGGTGGTATGCCTGTGCATTTGGACGCATGGCATGTGGATGCAGCATACTCCGGCACACAAAAATGCTTAGCTTGCCCTCCCGGACTGGCTCCCATTTCTTTTTCTGCACGCGCTTTGGAAAAGCTTAAAGCCCGTAAGACAAAAGTGCCCAACTGGTACTTAGACTTGTCCCTCATTGCATCCTACTGGGAAGGTACCACACGCACTTATCACCATACGGCACCCATCAATATGGAATATGCCTTGTATGCGGCTTTGAAATTGGTGCTAGATGAAGGTCTTGAAAATGTGTATGCGCGCCATAAGGCCATGCATGAACTTTTGGTGAAGGGCCTTGGCGAAATGGGTCTAGATATGCTGGTAAAGCCAGAACATCGCTTACCCATGCTCAATGCTGTGAAGATTCCTGAATCTGTGAGCAATGAAGCTGCCATTCGCACAGCTTTACTCAAAGAGCATCATATAGAAATAGGCTCTGGCCTTGGGCCTTTAGCTGGTAAAATTTGGCGCATTGGTCTCATGGGTCATACAGCCCGCGAAGAAAACGTGGCCACTGTACTTAAAGCTTTGAAAACAGTCATGGGCTAATAAACAATATATGTATAAACTAAGCCTCAAGGTTTCCTTGGGGCTCAGAGTGCTGACAAAGTTTACTGGGAGGAAACCTTTTTTGAAAAAAAGGTTCTCCCCCAGACCCGTTTCACTCTCTATTCCCGTAAGGCTCGCAAACTCGCCAACGGGAACGCTGCGCGCCCTTTGGGTAGGCCCTTCCAAAAAACTTTAATTGCGGCGTATGTTTATCTTTGAATGTAAGATCTAGGCGCAATGTGATTTTTTAAATAATGCTTTGTTTATACATTATTTAAGGTGTTTATTAAAAAAATGAAGTTTAATTCGTAAAAATCAAAGTCCAATCTTCACCATAGGGTTTGTCCTTAGTCTGGCCTCAAGTTTTTTTCCTTGGGCTTTTTTATGCAAAAAAGGAATCCCCTAGTGCAGGCTTCTCTCTGCACTAGGGGATTCTGTTGGGGTTAGTTTCACTCATTAGGTAACTATCCATTATGTTGACTTGTTGCTAAAACACCATGTACTTCCTGAGGTGGTTTTCATAGCAGTTTTATCAAGGGTAAAATGCACAATTGCGTATTCACATCTGACATGGTTAGGTAGAATAAACGTCTTGCCCTTGATTTTCTAAAGAATGCTCTCAAAAACACCAGCCACGTAAAGGTTAACGGACGGGACTCCTGTGACACAGTAAGGGGTTAGGCACGGTTGCAAAACTCGCAAAACTCACACAAATCGCTTATACGGTATCACTTAAAAAAGGAAACACAATGACTTTGCAGGTCGGATTGTGACACCGTATAAATGTTAAAGATCAACTGTTACTTTTTTGGTGTATGCAAAATGCATAGCCATAGCCGCGTTGGAGGTTGAGGTGTATGGATTTATGATCTACTGCCTAGGCAGCAAATGCGTTAAAATGAGTGCCTAGAAAAAATGGAAACCCTACACTTGCAAGGCCTTCATGGGGCTTTGTAAGTCTGCGCGTAGTAAGCTCCATTTTCTCGTTGACTAATTATAAAATAGTATCGTATGAAACTTTGGCAAGGGGTAAAGGCATAAATAAATTTTTTTAATTTTTATGAAAAATTATGTTGACCTTTGTTACAGTTATGCGTACATTCCCTCTTGCCCTTCTTGTAAGGGATTCCCTGGACGGCAGGGAAGGGTGGGTTGAGCCCATCCTGCTGTGTTTGACACAGGTTTAGTGAAGCTTTGCAAAGAGCGCATTGAACCGAAGTTAAAATTGACATCTGTAGGCGTTACCAAATGCCGATGAATGTCGAGCCGTT
>CAYJHD010000137.1:0-3814 GCA_964370015.1 uncultured Desulfovibrionaceae bacterium
TCTTCCCCCTCCCCACACCCCTCCCCCTTTCCAAAAAACTTTCATTGTGGCTACATCCTTCCTTCAAAAACACATCTCGACCACATGAGGCTTCATCTAGCTGATAAAACCATGATGCCCTTTTCCTTTGCTCTTACTTTCAGTAAATTTCTATGCACTCCACAAAATGGCTTTGCGCTGAAAAAGTGCCAGAGGCAAGGAAGACGACGTTTTTTCGCAGGGAACGTGAAACATGCGTGACCGGAGACCGACCCACGGGCGCACAAAGTGCGTTTATGTTAGGTGAGTTCGCGAACCTTACATAAATCGAGAGCAACGCAAAAAACATGTCTAACAAAGCATATGGTGCTTTGTTAGCGCAAAGCCACCTTTCCCCCTTGCGCAAAGCGCAATAAGGGGATGTCACGAAAGCGAAACGCAGTGAAGCGTTAGTGACAGGGGGTTCCCTTCCATCATTTGGCGCTTTTGTCTCCTTTTACAGGATACGAAAGAAAAGATTGCCATGATGAGTTGGCAGCAAAAGCGCCAATGGTTGTTTTTTGTGGAATTTTAGAAATATATAGATTTTTGACGCGTACAAGGAAGAAAAATTTTTCCTGCGTAAGCGACCTCAAGGTCGTGCGCATAAGGGAAAATTTTTATGACACCGTACGCGTTAAAAAGATAGATTTTGCGAAAGAACGCAAAAGCAGTAAAGCACATATACACCCAACCCCATGGCTCAACTTACCTAAAGAACTCCGCAACAGTTCCCCCGTCCTGCAACGCATCTTGCCACGGAGCATCACAATGCACAGCTCCGTCCTCATAAAAAAGTGCGCCATGATGTAGCAAAAAACATTCCTCTTCCGGCACTTGCCGCATGGCATAACGCACATCTCCCCACAAAGGAAATCCCACATGGGCCGCATGGGCACGTATTTGATGTCGCGCTCCTTTATAAATGGTGCACCCCACCATGTTCAATTCCTCACCAGCATAAGGGGTAAAAGCTGGAAAATGCGGGCGCAAAGCGGCATATTCCGCTGCACTCACACTATGCAAAGGGAAAAAATAGGTATGGCGCAAAGGAGAAGCTTCATGCTCTAAAATTCGTGTAATTTTACGCTTATCCGTATCAAGAGCGGCTCTAACTCTGGCTTTAAAGCATTCTCCATGCACCAAAGCCACATAGCGTTTTTGACAAAGGCCTCTGTCTTCCATGTCCTGCCATAAACGTACACCTTCCGGCGAACGCGCCGCAGCCACTATGCCCGAGGTTTGCGCATCCAAACGGTTACACAAAAAAAGCTCACCATATGTATCGTGCTTAGACGTTAAATACTGCTCTAAAGAAGGCTCCCCACCCATAACCTCCACCGTATGCAATGCACGTGGCTTATGGAAAAAAAGCCAATGCTCCGTCTCTTGCAAAAGCCGCGGCTCCAATGCCAATGCCTTCTGCTTTTGCATGGGCATTTCCGGTGCTGTTTCTTTAAGAGTAGCACAAAGCACATCTTCCATACACACCACAGCCCCCGCAGCCACTTTTCGCCCATTGAGGGTAATGTCCCAGTGTTGCCATAAAGCCTTACGCTCGCGGGTGGAAGCTTCGGGAAAAAGCATAAGTAAGGCTTTATCCACACGTTGACCGGCATAAGCCGCACCTATGGTACAAGTAAGGGGGGATGATGCCACAAGGCTCTCCTATGTTTTGCTATAAAAAAAGAGCGTTCCCGCTCCACCATGCCCTGGCCCCGAACTTTTTAAGCACAGGGCCAAGACTATATGGTGTTTACATCTTATTTTTCTCTATCTTTGAGCATTTTCACGGCACAAAACTTACCACACATGGCACACACTTCTTCTTTTTTATGCGGCTCACGACGTGTATGTAACGCTTGTGGATCCAAAGCAGCAGCGGCCATACCTTCCCAATCAAGGTTACGACGCGCCGTATTCATGGCATTCTCACGAGCCAAGGCACGCGTCGTGCCAAGGGCCACTTCTCCGGCATGGGCGGCCACGCGAGAAGCCATAACCCCTGCATGCACATCGGCAGCATTGGGAAGCGTCAAGTGCTCAGCCGGCGTTAAGTAACAAAGAAAGTCCACACCGGCGCGCACACCAAGGGCACCACCAATGGCACCGGCCATATGGTCATAACCGGCGGCGGCATCCACCACTAAAGGTCCTAGAACATATAGCGGTGCGCCATGAGTGAGTTTTTTAATGCCGGTAATCTGCGCCTCCACTTCATGGAGAGGCACATGCCCTGGGCCTTCAATCATGCTTTGTACGCCGTATTCACGAGCACGCAAAGCAAGGCGTCCCAAAGTCATCACTTCTTCCCACTGGGCGGCATCGCCGGCATCACAACCAGCACCGGGGCGTAAACCATCACCCAAGGAAAGAGTTACATTATATTCACGGGCAATTTCGAGCAATCTATCATAGTGTACGAGTAGAGGATTTTCTTGATCATGCTCCAGCATCCAACGCGCCAACATGGCACCGCCGCGAGACACAATACCCAACACACGCCCATCGCCGTATTCATTCTTGGGAATATCGCCCCATTCTGCACCGCGACGTGTGAGCCCGCAATGCACTGTCATATAGTCCACACCTTGCTTGGCTTGCTTGGTGATTTCATCAAAAAGCATATCCACGGTCATGGACTTAATGGACATATCATTATCAAGCAATTGCTGACCCACGGCATACATGGGCACTGTGCCCACAGGAAGGGGACAGTTTTGCAACATGGTTAAGCGCGCCGCATCCAAATCTCCAGAAATGGATAAATCCATCACCGTATCTGTACCTGCTTCCAAAGCAATGCGTAATTTTTCCGCTTCGGTGGCAAGGCAGTGCGATAAAGGGGATGTGCCCAAGTTGGCATTAATTTTAATGCGTGCAGGCTGCCCCACCAAAATGGGCTTAAGATTGGGGTGATGCGGGTTACCAAGTAAGACCATGGTACCCTTTTCTATGGCGTCACGAATCAGCTCTTCGGAAAGGCCTTCTTCTTGCGCCAATGCCGGAAGAAATGTATCTGCCAATTGAGCTAATACGGTATTTTTACTAAATAAAGACATCTGAAATCCTTGTTTTGGAAAATCAAGATGCATCTAAGCCACGAAAGGAAAAGAAGGCTTCCCTACGGCAGCATAATCTGCATCAGGTTCAAAGGGTTAGGGACAATCCCAATCTCAGCCTTGTACAAGGCTCCCCTAGCTCGTCTTACCTACCATGCCCACGCCCATCTGTAAATACACAGCTTAGCCTCTCCATGAAGCTCTGTTTTACATGAGGCAAACAATCTACCTATTTTTTAGATAGCGCCTTTGCACAAAAGCCACCAAAGGACGCACAAGTTCGGGACAAATCTTATAGCTCAGCGTCATATAGCAGAGGCTAAAGGTGCATAAACTGCCCCCAAGAGCCAGCATATGCGGCCATACTGAGGGCAAATGCGTTGTCATGCGCAAAATGCTTTCACTGGTATACCAGCCCACCACGCCACTTAAAAAAGAAAGGAAAAGCCCAAAGAGAATAATGGTGCCTAAACCTTCAAAAGCCTGTAAGCCTTGACGCTTTTTCCATATGTACATGATGATAACAATATACGCCACCACGCCCCAGAAGCTCACCAAGGCAATGCCAATGGCTTCCCAACGTAGGGAGTAATAGAAAAATGGTAAGGAAATTAGGGTGATGATTGTACCGCACAGGGCCGGAGTAAAGGTATCGCCAAGGGCATAAAAGGCACGCCCGAGCACCATTTGCACACCCCACATGGGCACCATGAGCATCATAATTTGCAAAAGCG
>CAYJHD010000138.1:0-3721 GCA_964370015.1 uncultured Desulfovibrionaceae bacterium
TCTAAATACATAAACGTAAGCCCCCGAAGTCATGCGCTTCGGGGGCTTTTTTGTGAAGAAAGAGAACCTCCCGCATGGGAGGTTCTAAAAAGAGTTAAACAGAAATCTGTTGGAAACTTCCCAAACTAGCCGAAGCCAAAAAATGTGTTTTTATACATTTTTCAAAAAGGCACACTGACTTTAAGTAGCTCTTTGCGGATTGATACTGTGTAAGAGTCCGCTGAGTGGCAAAATCTAAATTACTACAAATGAAGATGATGACTACATATTATTTGTAAGGGAGGGGGATTTTTTGTAGATCTAGTGCAAGCGTTTCAAGACGTTGCTTTTCCTTTGTCTGTAATCTGTCTTTATTGTGTTCTAGGGCTTGAAAGATTTCATGGGCCCACACATCTTTACATGAAATGGCGCATTCTAAAGCAATAAAATATACATCAGCGCCACTTTTAGATGTGGCAAGGTGTTGCTTGAATAAACGCAATGCTGCCAATGTTTCACCATCACGCATGAGAAATGTGGCTAAATCCATATTATTCCCCATAGGGATGGTGCATGGATTTTTTGCAAGTATCTTGGAGAATTTTTGTACTTTTTGTACATCTCCTTGTTCTTCTGCAAAAGTTTTGCTTGCCATGGCGTAAATAAAAAGATGCTTGCGACGTAAATATGCTAAAGAATGTTTAAAACGCTCCTCCATGTCATTGGGGAGCTTTTTATTATAAATACGTAATTGTTGAAGCTTATAGTGCAAAGGATTTTTCGTAGCCAAATTTGTCAGATGATCATTGGCGCACTCTAAATCTTCATAATAGAGCGAAGTTACTTTATCCACATGGACTGTGTTTGAAAAACATAGCATTCTACGCAATAAATCAAAATCAATGATACAGCGGAGTTTTTCATCAAAGCCGCCAGCTTTCTCAAAAAGCTCGCGTTCATGAAGCATTGATATGCCTGTTATCTGGTTAAATTCTAAAAGATCAACAAGGTTCACATGCCCGCGGTGAGGGATATATTCATCAAGAATAGTAAAACTTCCGTCCTCAGCTTTGCGGCGGCGAACACACAAGGAATTTGCATAAGCGAAGCCAGCTTCTTTTTGGCTAAGCAAGGCTGTTAGTAAGCATTCCAGGTGGTCGGGCATCCATATATCATCATCGCCAAGGTAGGCAATATAGGATCCTTTGCTCAAGGAAAAAGCCGTATTAGCAGTATGTCCGTAACCTCTGTTCTGTGCATTGTGCTGAAAAATAATGCGCGGATCAGCATATTTTTTTACTATATCATCCACAGCTTTACCACCATCACAGACAAGACACAATTCCCAGTGAGGGTAGGTTTGTGCTCTAACGCTTTCGATGGCTTTTGCAAGCCTATCGCGACGATTATATGTGGCCATAAGTACAGAAATTACAGGCCTTGTTTTATTATTTGGAAAAAAATCATGCTTAATTGTATGGTTAAGCTGTATCATGGCACAAGCTCCTTAAGAGGGGTTGTATGAGTATTTTATATTTTCTTATCAATGAGTTCGTCTGCTCTTCTCTTTTGCATCGCTTACGCCCTCTTGCATGCAGAAAAAGGCCAAAACAAATGGGGTATAGTAGATGTATAACGCAATTAAAACGTTCTTCGGGCAGCTTTGCACTCGTGCTTCAGTAATTTTTTTGAGTTCGTTAGGTACTTTAGTTGAAAAGCATAATTCACTTGGACGATGGAGTAAATAAGAAGGGAGGCTCATAAGGAAGTTTTCTCGATACTTATTAGTCGACACTGAAAAAGCACTTAAACGTTAATAAAAATAGAGTTTATAGCGCAAAAAGCTTAATAAATTTTGCCAGAAATAAACGTATGGAATACGTTTTCTGGAAAAATTTAGACATATGAAATGCTTTTTTCAGCTGTCGGCTACACAAGACGTGCCTCTGGCATGGCTTGCCGCCACGTAAAATAAGCCGTCACTTGCTTACGGCGTCCCCGAAAGGGGTATTTGGAGTGAGCGTGCCTTTCTTAAAAACGAGTGGAAACACGTTTTTAAGCATCGACTTATTAGATAGTGTCGCCAATTTGTAAATTTTATGATTACGGTCTTTTTGATATATTATGCACATTGTGAAGTTCCTTTACCGTGTGAAGCTTTGTTATGCACGATTCGTGCTGCTTGCCTCTTTCAAAAGAAATATCTTTTATGTTGTAATGTTAAGCTCGTATTTTGTTAGTGTCACATCTGCGACTGAATAGCAGTAGGTAGTTTACGGCTTGTAAAAACACTTTTTTTGCTCTATATTGACAGTAATTAGTCTGTTTTTTCTGTGTTTTTATTTAATAAAATGAGGGTGATAATGCCGTATTCCTTTCAAGAAATAGATGTGTGGGTAAAAAAATATGGATGCCCACTATATATTTATAATACACAAAAAATTGTGCAGCAAGCGCGTAAACTTCGTGAAGCTTATGCGGGGTATACCTTGTTATACTCTTTAAAGTGCAACAATCATCCCGAGATTTTGCGCTGCATAAAGGAGCAAGGTTTGGGGGTAGACGCTGCTTCTGGCAATGAGGTTATACAAGCCCTAGGGCAAGGCTGTGCTCAGGATGCCATTCTTTACTCTGCCCCAGCTAAGAGTGATGCAGATATCCTCAAAGCTCTGCCTCATAGCATCATTATAGCGGACTCTTACACAGAGCTTGAGCGTATTAATACTTTATGTGCTCAGAAGCAAATAACAGCACGAGTGGGCTTGCGTATTAGTCCAACGGTGGCTTTTACTACAGGGCACAATGCTAGCATTAGTGAAGCTAAACCGGATAAATTTGGAGTTAGTGAAGAAGATTTGCTGGCTCATAAAGAATTCTTACACAGCTTCAGCCATTGCAAACTCGTAGGTTTTCATGTCTTTGTGCGTAGTCAAAATTTATACGCTGACAGCCTTAAACAACTTTTCACACATATAGAAAATTTGGCAGATATCTGGACGCAAGGCCTCGAACTTGAGCTTTCTTTTATCAATTTTGGTGGTGGGTTTGGCATCCCCTATGCTAAACATATGCAAGGGTTAGAGCTAAGCTCTTTACAAGAGCAGAGCACACGCATACGAGAAAAGCTGGCAGCACGGTACCCCAACATCCAATTATATATCGAAAGTGGTCGATTTCTTGTGGGCGAAGCTGGTACTTTTGTAACGCAGATTGTGGATATAAAACACTCTCGCGGAAAAACGTTTGTGTTAGCCCCTGGGTTCCTTAGCGGCTTTTTACGACCTGCTATGGGGGGTTTTGCCGAACTGGTGCAGACAGAAAAATTAGAAGGTCCTTATGAGCCCTTGTGGAGTGGCTCTCATACGATAAATCCTCACGCTGTGGGTAAAAGTGTTCCTGCGTTAAAAATACATCTTGCTGGTCATCTTTGCACGGCTCTTGATACTATTGCAAGGGATGTAGAATTGGAAAACATAGCCTTAGGCAATTATTTGCTCTTTTCAAATGCAGGTGCTTACGGAGCGGTGCTCAGCCCGTATTTCTTTTCCAGTCATGAACCGCCGGCTGTACTTGTTTTATAAAAAAGTATTTTTCCAATAGTGCCCCTATCTTTGGTGAAGAACCGTTGTAGCAATAGATAGGAAGGAGCACTGTAGCTCTTTCTCTTTTTTTGTTTTGGAATTTGATTGATAAAAGACAAAGACGCATCCTCCAATGTACCTAGGTTATGTACCTAAGCTAC
>CAYJHD010000139.1:0-3636 GCA_964370015.1 uncultured Desulfovibrionaceae bacterium
GGAAAGAACCTTTTGTAAAAGGTTTTTCCCTCCCTCCCCACATAAAACACAAACAGTAGTATAATAGAGGATTTTATGACATCTGCACTACATACATTACCGCCCTTTTTTAGGGGGCGCCGCTTGCGCCGTACACCGACCATGCGCGCTCTTGTAAGAGAAACGGCACCCTTACGCCCTGAGGATTTAGTCATGCCCTATTTTGTGGCTGATGTGGAAGACGAGCATTTTTCTAAAGAAATTAGCTCCATGCCTGGACAGTATCAATTGGGCCTTGCGGCCTTGGAAGAGCGCGTGGCAAAGGCCGTGGATCATGGCCTCATGGCTGTTATCTTATTTGGTATTCCGGCTAAAAAAGACCCAGAAGGCAGTGAAGGCTATGCCCATGATGGCATTGTGCAAAAGGCCATTGGCCGCTTAAAAGCACGCTTTCCGCAGCTTTTGGTCATTACTGATGTGTGCTTGTGTGAATATACATCACATGGACATTGTGGCCTGCTCACCAAAGAAGGTGAAGTGGAAAACGATCCCACGTTGGAGCTTTTATGCAAGACAGCCATTTCTCATGTGAGAGCCGGTGCAGATATGGTGGCCCCCTCTGACATGATGGACGGCCGTATATTGGCTTTGCGTACAGCCTTGGATAATGCCGGCTTTGAGCAAATTCCCATCATGTCCTATGCGGTGAAATATGCTTCGGCCTTTTACGGTCCTTTTAGGGAGGCGGCTGAATCTGCCCCCCAAAGCGGTGATCGTAAATCCTATCAAATGGATATGAGTAATAGCCGTGAAGCTTTGCGTGAAGCTGCCGCTGACGTGGAAGAAGGCGCTGATATTCTTATGGTGAAGCCTGCCGGCGCGTATTTGGATATTTTACGCGATTTGAAGCATAGCTTTGATACACCCTTGGCGGCTTATCAAGTGAGCGGAGAGTATGCACTTATTAAGGCGGCTGGCTTGCAAGGTTGGGTCAATGAAGAAGCCATTATTATGGAATCACTCATAGCCATCAAAAGAGCCGGCGCGGATATTATTATCAACTACTTTACTGAAGAACTTTTACTGAAAGGATTGGTGCGCGCATGAGTCACCCCCATGAAATGATGAAAGGGGGACACCCCCACGGCACCGCACCTGCTGGACACCCGCACGGTAATGGTCAAGCTTTGGCAGGGGGACATCCGCATGCCGCTCGCTTTCTGCCTGATGGTACACCCAAATGTCGCCTCATAGCCTGGGAAGTGACGCGCTCATGCAATCTGGCTTGTAAGCATTGCCGCGGCGAAGCGCATACCGAGCCTTACCCCGGTGAATTGGATACGGCCGAAGCCAAGGCGCTCATTGATACCTTCCCCGAAGTGGGCGATCCCATCATCATCTTCACCGGTGGGGATCCCATGATGCGTGCAGATGTGTATGAGCTCATTCGCTACGCCACAGATAAAGGCCTGCGCTGTGTATTTTCGCCCAACGGTACACTCATCACACCGGAAACGGCCAAGAAGATTCGTGAAGCCGGCATTCAACGCTGTTCCATTTCCATAGATGCTGCAGATGCGGCCAGCCACAATGACTTTCGTGGCGTGCCCGGTGCTTTTGAAGCGTCCATGCGCGGCATTGAGCTGTTGAAGGCGGAAGGCATAGAGTTTCAAATCAACTCCACCGTGACGCGCAATAATTTGCATTCTTTTAAAGATATCTTTAAGCTTTGCGAAAGCATTGGCGCCGCCGCATGGCATATATTCTTGCTTGTGCCCATGGGTCGTGCTTCTGGCTTAGCTGATCAAGTTATCACTGCCGAAGAATATGAAGAGGTATTGCATTGGTTCTACGACTTCCGTAAAGAAACCAAGATGCACTTAAAGGCCACGTGCGCGCCTCATTACTATCGCATCATGCGCCAACGCGCCAAAGAAGAAGGCGTACCTGTGACGCCGGAAAACTTTGGCATGGATGCCATGACCCGCGGCTGTCTTGGTGGAACGGGCTTTTGCTTCATTAGCCATGTGGGTCAAGTGCAACCCTGCGGTTACCTAGAACTTAATTGCGGGAACATTAAAGAAACGAGATTTCCGGAAATTTGGAAGTCATCCAAGCATTTTCAAGAATTTCGTACTCAAGAAGATTACAAAGGCAAATGCGGCGTGTGTGAATACCATAAGGTGTGCGGTGGTTGCCGCGCCCGCGCCCACAGCATGGACAATGACCATTTAGGCGAAGAGCCCTTGTGCACCTATCAACCCAAGAAAAACGCCAAATAATGAGGTTCCCATGGACAGCATAGATAAAAAACTCTTAGATATCATACAAACGGAATTTCCGCTCACATCGCGTCCATACGCCACGCTTGGTGAAGCCCTTGGCATAACCGAAGCCGAAGCCTTAGCTCGCGTACGTGCCATGAAAGAAAGCAAGATCATCCGCCGTTTGGGAGCCAACTTTCAATCGGCAAAGCTTGGCTTCCGTTCCACCCTCTGCGCCGCCAAAGTGCCTGTGGATCAGTTAGACAGCTTTGTGGAAGTGGTTAACAGCTATACGGGCGTTACTCACAATTACTTGCGTAAGCATAATTACAATGTGTGGTTCACCTTCATTGGTGCCTCTTGGGAAAAAGTGGAAGCTACCCTTGCGGAAATCACTCAAAAGACGGGCATAGAAATCTTAAACTTACCGGCCACCAAGCTCTTTAAGATCCGCGTGGATTTTAAAATGGATGAAAAGCAAGCCGGTTAATATCTAGCTCCATACACTAAAGTAAAAGCTCTATACACCATATGTATAGAGCTTTCAGACTGCTGACAAAGTTTGCTGGTGGGAAACCTTTTTTGAAAAAAAGCCCCCCATCTAAGCTGGCCCCAGACCCGCTTCACTCTCTATTCCCGTAAGGCTCGCAAACTCGCCAACGGGAACGCTACGCGCCCATTGGGTAGGCCCTTCCAAAAAACTTTCATTGCGGCAAAACCTTACCATTTGAGAGGAGATTTTGCCGCAATGTCACTTTCTAAAAAACATGTTTTTTACAAAAGTCACAGCTTGCTTTATGCACTTTCAGAAGTGCTTTGCTCCTTCATGGCAGATAGTTGCGCTTGTAACTGAGAAAGCTCCGATTGCAATTGATCCACCTTAGAGCTTGCCTCCATGCTGCCATCATTTACAGCTGCACTTGTGGCTGACGCCAGCTCAGCAGAGACTTGCTTAATGCGGTCTTCTAGGTCCTCCATGGCATCTTCAGTGGATGACGCTCCACCGCCACTGCCACTGCCGCCGCTAGCACCACTGGCTCCGCTACCGCTATTATTGCCTCTATGACTTTGTAAAGTGTCTTTAAACTCTTGCGCCGCGCTGGAGTATACATCCTCCTTAGCTGCGTCCTGTTCTTTCATCATGGCTGCCGCCAGCTCAGTTTCAAAAAGCTTAGCCTTCACCTCGGCATCTTCTTTTTCTTTGGCCAAAGATTGCTCATATAAAAACTTTGCCTGAGGAGAAATACTCACCGTATCTGCACCGCCGGAGCTCACAGACTGATTTTGCGACCTAGCATAGGTGCTTTGCTGTACTTGATATGTGTTCTGTACGGAAAATATATTGTCACTTATTTGCATGAATATTCCTCCCTCTAGCGGGTAAATTTTTCCT
>CAYJHD010000140.1:0-3605 GCA_964370015.1 uncultured Desulfovibrionaceae bacterium
GCCGATGCTGCTTGAGCAGACATATTTTTCCCTTTTTCCTGAGGTCTAAGGGTGGCTGAATACATTTTTTTCTTTTTATCTGTCACCTTCACTTGAGCATTGGTATACCACACAAGGAGCTCTTCAGAGCTTCCCATGGATCCTAGGCTGAGTCCGGCCACAAGGCCTATGCCGGCTCCCACAAGTGTTCCATTCCCACTAAAGGCACCGCCCACTTGAGCCCCTAAAGCAGCACCAGCAAGGCCGGGAAGCAACATCTCACCAGTGGAGGGAGATTGCGTTTCGCTACCTGCTTGGCCAAATCCATCTATGGTAACATGAATGTGGTAATCAGCTTGAGCGACAGAATCTACACTTTGTGCTCCATACTCACTTTGCATGAGCAAAGCTATGGTGCCGGCAAGGTCTTCTTGCATCTTGGTGGTATTAACCACCTCCACAAAAATGGAAGGGGATGACTTTACCCCTGGCACATGTAAAGCCGATGGGGTTGACGTGGGCGAAGATGCTTGAGGTGAGGGAGACTGAGCACCGCCGCAAGCAGCAAGCATCAAGCATAAACAGTAAAGAGGAAGCATAAAAAGTTTTTTCATAGTATTTTCCTTGGGTTCTTGCTACAAAAAATATTCTTCTTTGTCCAGAAAATTAGGTAATCAACGTCTCATACTCTTGACGTATAATTTTTTTGCCGTATCTTTCATCTGTTCAAAATACACTGACACAGGGGACGGCATGGCAAAAAATCTTATCATCGTGGAATCACCGGCCAAAGTTAAAACCATTAAAAAATTTCTCGACGCCAAGTACCAAGTACTTGCCAGCGTGGGGCATGTGCGCGATTTACCTTCTAAGGTTCTTGGCGTGGATGAAAATAACGACTTTGCACCGCAATACGAAGTCATTGACAATAAAAAGAAAGTTGTCAGCGACTTGCGCGCCGCCGCTGCCAAGGCCGACATTGTTTACCTAGCACCCGACCCCGACCGCGAAGGGGAAGCCATCGCTTGGCACGTGGCCGAGCTCATTAAGGACAAGGTAGACACCATTCAGCGTATCCAATTTAACGAAATCACCGCCAAAGCCGTACGCGAAGCTTTGGAAAACCCACGTCCTCTCAATGAGCATCTTTTTGATGCTCAACAAGCAAGACGTATCCTTGACCGCTTGGTGGGCTACAAAATTTCACCTCTTTTGTGGAAAAATGTCAAACGTGGCATTTCCGCAGGTCGCGTGCAATCGGTGGCTTTACGCCTCATTGTGGAGCGCGAGGAAGAACGCCGTGCTTTTACCCCCGAGGAATATTGGCTCTTCAAAGCCTTACTTGCGGCGGAAAAACCGCCTGTCATCAAGGCCGATTTATACAAAGTGCGTAATAAAAAAGCCCATATCCCCGATGCCGCCGCCGCTGAAGCGCTAGAGCAAGATATGGCCGGAAAGCCCTTTGTTGTGGAAAAAATTGAAGAAAAAGAAAGACAAAAGGCACCGCTGCCTCCTTTCATCACTTCCACTTTGCAGCAAAGCGCCAACCAACGCCATGGCTACACAGCCAAGCGCACCATGACCATAGCTCAACGCCTCTATGAAGGTGTGGAAATTGGCGACATGGGCATCACCGCCCTCATCACTTATATGCGTACGGACTCCATTCGCATTGCCGATGAAGCCAAAGCCGCCGCCGCGGAATTCATTGCCGGCCATTATGGCAATGAATATCTGCCAGAAAAAGGTGGAAAAGCACCGCGCAAATCTGCCAAGAGCAAAGCCAGCGTACAAGATGCCCACGAAGCCATACGCCCCGTAGATGTGAATATTACTCCTGACATGGTAAAAAGCTTTTTACCTCCAGAGCAATACACCCTCTACCGACTCATTTGGTCTCGCTTTGTGGCCTCGCAAATGGCCTCTGCGCGCTTCCATGACACCACCGTCACCATCGCTTGTGGCCCTGCACAATGGCGCACCAAGGGCATTCGCATGCTTTTTGCCGGTTGGACAGCTGCCTACCCACGCACCTCCGACGAAAGCGAAGCCGATTTACCGCCATTGCAAGAAGGTCAAGAGCTCAAATTAGAGCAGCTCACCAAAGAGCAAAAATTTACCCAGCCCCCTGCTCGCTATAGCGAAGCATCCCTCGTGCGCGAGCTTGAAGAGCAAGGTATTGGGCGCCCCTCCACCTACGCCAGCATCATCTCCACCTTGCAGGATAGAGACTATGTGAGCCTTGTGGAAAAGCACTTCACCCCCACAGATCTTGGCTCCATTGTATGCGATCAATTGCGAAATCACTTTGCCACCCTCATGGATGTGGGCTTCACAGCGCAAATGGAAGGCAATTTAGACAAAGTGGCCGAAGGCGAAAACAATTGGGTGGACCTTATGCATAATTTCAATAACGATTTTGTGCCCACCCTCGACGCCGCAGCTAAAAATATGCAAGCGGTTAAGGGCGGCTTAGATGCCGGTATCCCCTGCCCAGAATGTGCCAAGCCCTTGGTCATTAAATTTGGCAAGGCCGGCAGTTTCTTAGCCTGCTCCGGCTATCCCGACTGTTCCTACACCTCTAACTTTGAACGCGATGAAAGCGGTGCTGTGGTGCCTGTGGCTCGCGAAAAAGTAGAATTGGAAGTGGTGGGTAAATGTCCGGAATGTACCAGCGATTTAGTCATCAAAAAAGCGCGTACCGGCAGCCGTTTCATAGCCTGCACCGGTTACCCTAAATGTAAGCATGCCGCACCTTTTTCCACAAAAGTCCCCTGCCCCCGTTGTAAAGAAGGTACACTGGTGGAAAAAAGCTCCAAACGTGGCAAGATTTTCTACTCTTGCTCCACATACCCCCAATGCGACTATGCCCTCTGGGATCACCCCATAGCAGAGCCTTGCCCTCAATGCGATTTTCCTATACTTACACGCAAGGTCATGCGCGGCGGTGCCGTGAAAATTTGCTGTCCAGAAAAAGATTGCAAATACACCAGAGAAGACGACCAATAATATATAAAAACATTTCTTGCTAGAAAGGAGTATACTATGGCAAATCCAACCGTTTTAATCGAAACCACATCCGGTGACATCTTGGTGGAGCTTTTTGAAGACAAAGCCCCTAAAACTGTGGCTAACTTCTTATCCTACGTGGATGATGGCTTTTACGCCAACACCATTTTCCACCGTGTAATCCCCGGCTTCATGGTACAAGGCGGCGGCATGGGCGCACGCATGGACGAAAAAGAAACCCAAGCTCCCGTGACCAACGAAGCCGACAATGGCGTGAAAAACGAACGCGGCACTTTGGCCATGGCTCGCACCATGGACCCACACAGCGCCACCGCACAATTCTTCATCAACTTGGTGGACAATGATTTCTTAAACCATTCCCAACCAAGCATGCAAGGCTGGGGCTACTGCGTTTTCGGTAAAGTTATCGAAGGCATGGAAGCTGTAGACAAAATGGCCAAAGCTAAAACCAAGAGCGTTGGCGTTCACGACGACGTGCCCGTTGACATGATCATGATCACCGGTGCCAGCCGTTTTGAATAAAATTTTAGGCTTTTAAGTTTATTTTTTGGGAGGGGAAACTTTTTTTAGGAAAAAAAAGTTTCCCCTCCCAAACC
>CAYJHD010000141.1:0-3578 GCA_964370015.1 uncultured Desulfovibrionaceae bacterium
TGTCAAAGCTTTGCATCATGACCACATAGGGTTTTTCTTCCCCTTGGCTTTGGCAGTAAACATTCCAGCGTTCCACACTTTCGGCCATGGAGGCAAAAAGCTCTGGACGATAAATGAGCAAAAGCGGGCGCCCGTGTATGCGTATATATCTTGCGTCACGAAAATAACGCAGGGTGTCTTTGATGAATGCCATATCATCTTCGGGGCTATGTTCTTGGGGCATGAGAATATGTTGCTGCTGTCCTGTCCAGGTTCTTGTCCAATTTTCATTGGCCCAGTGCAAGCAGTAAGGCAGGTCCATGTGCGGATTTTCAAGAAGCATTTCCAAGGGTTTTTGCATAAGCCTTTTTCCACCAAACCAATAATGATGGAAGCAAAAGCCATAAATGCCGTGTGTCTTGGCGAGATGTGCTTGCTTTTCCAAATCTTCAGGACAGGTTAAGCTATACATGCCCACATCATCATGGGGAAAATCCGGTTGCACATGACCAGGAAAGATGGGCACAGCCTTTTGCACATTGGTCCATTCGGTGAAGCCCTTTCCCCACCATGCGTCATTTTCTGCAAAGGTGTGGAATTGCGGTAAATGAAAAGCAAGCACCTTCACTGCAGGGGCAGTGATGTTAAGGATTTCTTGTTCCTCATAGCTTGGGCTTTGTATGGTGACTGTATGCTCTTGGGTCATGATGCCTCAAAAAATAAAAACGGTACCCCACAAAGCGTGGGGCACCGTAGTGTTAATTATCGAATTCGCTATACAAGATACGCCTAATGCGCACTTCACGTAATTGTTTACGCGTCATGAGCACCATTTTTTCTTGGCGTAAGTTATGTATATCCTGCGCATGATGTACGCCATTTTGCGGATCTTCTGCTGCCAGAAGGGTGCGCAAAGCGGCATCATTTTCATTAAGCAGGGTTTCTATCGTTGCTATCTCCGCTTCCAATTCCTTCTTGGTCTGCGGCAATAATGCGTCGTCTGACAGGTTTGTCATTCGCGTTCTCCGTAACATTCTTTTTAATATCAAAGGAGGGTAAAGCATTATACAAGGTCCAGAATTGTGGATACAAAGTACCCATAATGCCGGGGTTGCTCAATTTAATATGCGGACGCGCGGCGGCGCATACGGCATATGCCATGGCCCATGCAGGTGTTGGGGCTGTCCAAACGGCGGAAGGATCGCGGAATTCTTCCGAAGCCACCAGGGTGCAATGGGCATCTTCTTCTTCACCATAAACAAAGCCCAAGTGATTAAAGAAAGATTCCATTTCATGCAACGGTGCTTGGCTTGGCAAGGTTACTTGCTTGCGGCGCACAGCGGCAAGATAAGCACAAGCTGCCATGAGCGGGGCAAAACGTGCATCTTCGTATAAGGCAAGATAGGGAACTGTGAGCTCTTCCATGGGAAGATCATCTTCAGCTTCATCTTCATAAGCATCTTCGCTGTCATCGGCGTCTTCTTGCTCAGTAGCTTCTGCAACTTCAGCAACTTGCGTGGTTTCAGCGATTTCTTCAGCGGGAGCTTCTTCAGCTTGGTTTTGCTCTGCATCACTGTTTTCAACGGTTTCGTCAGTGGCTTCAACCACGTCGTTCATTTCCACAGCTTGTTCAGCGTCGAGAACTTCTTGATCTTCGTCAGTCACTTCTTCCACAACCACCAAGTCAGGCAGAATTTCTTCTGTGATGGCATAGGCAGTGGCTTTGGGCATGGCTCTCCACTTAATGGGCTCCATGGGGGCAAGGCTTGTGCAAATGCCCTCGCCATCTTGGCTCACTTCTAAGCCGAAATGTGCCAATAAGATTTTGATATCCTTGGCTGGAGTGCAGTCAGGCCATAGGCCCTTAAGCTGCACTTTGCCGCCCATGGTGAGGGGCAAAGCCAAAAGATAGGAAGCTAGGTGTAAGTCCATACCAAGCTCAGGCTCAGCAGGGGTTTTAATGGGACAAGGCACAAAGTGAATGAGCGATCCTTCGCGGCGAACTTGCGCTTGGCAAGGTTCGAGCACAGAAAGGGCCTCTTCAATGATGGCTTCGGCATCATTGCGAGCGCGCATTTCAAAGCTGATGGCTTGGTCCCAGAAAGGTGCAGCTAAGAATAAACCTAGCACCATGTCTGCCGGGATATCGGCAGGAATGGAAATGCGATCTTCAAAAATACCGGAACATTCCAAACGAATGGGGAACCCGGCGCCGCTGGGCATAACATTGCTGAGGCGCGCACCCAATTGCGGTAAGAAAGAACGCACGGCGGTGAGGTCAGCTTCTTTTAAGTTGGCTTCACCGGTGAATTTTGCACGGGTATTTTTGCTCACATAATGGCCAAGGAGCAAGAAGAAGTTTAGAATATCATCACCCACATAAATAACTTTATCGGGCAAGGATAAACCGCCGCCTTGACGGGCAATCAAGGTGCCTTTGTCGTCCCAAGCAAGGGATGTGGCACATTGGTTAAACATCTTAATGCACTCGATGGTGGCATCGTCCAAAAGGCTTGGGGTCATGGTGCAAGCAGAACCAGATGCACCGGCTAAAGCCAAGAAGAAACGACTTCTACGGCTGGCCAAAGGTGCAAAGAAGGTAATGTCCACAGGTAATTGTGGCGGTGCCAAGTTAAAGCCTGTGCGTTTTGCTGCGCCTTCTTGGGGCTTAGCTGAGAAAACAATCTCTTGCATCATGGCAAAAAGCTGATGGATGATGCGTGGGTCACGCGTCATTTGTGTGGCAGCTTTTTCCCAAGAAGCGCGAAGTTCTTTTTCTTCTTTTGGAGCCATCTGGCCGGCTTTACTGCGCATTCTATCCAAGATGTTACAGCGACGTGCGAGCATTTTCAGCAAGTCTTTGTCCATGTCCATGATGGTTTCGCGCAGTGGAGGTCGCTTCATGGGGCGTTTGCGATCGCCGCCACGGTCTCTTCCAAAACCTCTGTCGCCATCGCGGTCGCGTCCAAAACCTCTGTCGCCAAATCCTCTATTATTAAAGGGACGATCGCCGCCATAAGGTCTGTCGCCATAGGCTGGGCGGTCTTGGCTTTGCTCACCATCACGAGGGGCAGGGGAGGAGGTGGAACCTTCTCCTTGAGTTTGGTCCATGTCTGCGCGAGCACTGGCATGTTCTTGCGTAGTATTGGAGTACGCATAACCAAATTCAGTGTATCCTTGGTTTGGTGCGGTATTTTCGTTGAAATTTGTATCGGCTACAGGTTGTTCACCGTCGCGGTTTTCAAAGCGTGGGCGGCGATCTCTGTCTTCAAAACGCGGACGATCTCCGCGGTTCTCAAAGCGAGGACGATCACCGCGATCTTCAAAACGTGGACGGCGTTCTTTGTCCTCAAAGCGAGGACGTTGGTCGCGATTTTCGAAACGAGGACGGTCGCCACGATCTTCGAAACGAGGACGGCGTTCTTTGTCCTCAAAACGAGGACGTTGGTCACGGTTTTCGAAGCGGGGACGATCGCCGCGATCTTCAAAACGTGGACGGCGGTCACGGTCTTCAAAGCGAGGACGATCACCACGATTCTCAAAGCGAGGACGGCGTTCTTTGTCCTCAAAACGAGGACGTTGGTCACGGTTTTCGAAGC
>CAYJHD010000142.1:0-3518 GCA_964370015.1 uncultured Desulfovibrionaceae bacterium
TATATGGAAAAGGAATTGACGCATCACTTCCATGATTCTGGTGCAAAAATTCTCATCACCATGGACTTGCTTTGGGCCAAGGTGGCATCACTGTATGATAAGTTAGGTTTGCGCTTAAGCATTGTGACACGCGTGGCCGATGGTTTAGCATTTCCTCTTAATTATATACAGCCTTGGAAGGCCAAGCGTGAAGGAAATTTGCCGGAAGTACCCTTTGATGGCAAAAATATTGTACCTTGGAAGGATTTTATCAATACCAAGGAACGCTATGCTGCAGCCATAGAGAATCCTCATGCCACCACGGCCTTTTTGCAATATACCGGAGGCACCACCGGTGTTTCCAAGGCCGCCATGCTTAGTCACGGTAATATCACAGCGCAATTACAGCTTTTGAGCTATATTATCGAGACGCCCAAGGACTATAAATACACCTTCCTCTCCATTTTACCTTTTTTCCATATTTTTGGATTGGCCGGTAATATCATTCTACCTGCTTTTTATGGTGCGGCTTCCATACCTGTACCGCGCTATACGCCGTCAGATCTTTTGCGTACCATCGATAAATATAAGCCCAATTTCTTCATTGGGGCGCCGTCGGTGTACATGTCGCTCATGCAACAAAAAGATTTACCAAAATATGATTTGTCGTGCATTGAGCTCTGCATTTCCGGTTCTGCGCCCTTCCCCAAGGAGGCTTTGGAAAAATTCCAAAAGCTCACCGGAGCACGCCTCACAGAAGGGCTTGGTCTTACGGAAGCCTCTCCTTGCATTACAGCCAACCCCATTTATGGTTTGCAAAAAACGGGTTCCGTGGGTGTTATGCTTCCAGGTACCGAGGTGCGCATTGTGGATAGCGAAGATGGCGTGACCATTCTTGGGGCGCATCAGCATGGTGAAATCATTGTGCGCGGCCCGCAAATCATGCAAGGCTATTGGAATAAAGAGGAAGAAACAGCCCTCACTTTACGCGATGGTTGGCTCTACACAGGCGACATTGGATATTTTGATGAGGACGGTTATTTCTTCATCGCCGATAGAAAGAAAGATTTAGTCATTGTTGGTGGTTACAATGTGTATCCGCGTGAAGTGGATGAAGTGTTGTATGAACATCCAGATGTGCAAGAAGCTGTGGTCATTGGCATTCCGCATCGCACGCGCGGTGAAGTACTCAAAGCCTTTGTGGTGCCGCGTAAGGATTCTGGTCTTAGCACGGCGGATCTCATAGCCCATTGCCGTAAGAAATTGGCCAATTATAAAATACCTAAGCATATTGAATTTTGCGAGGAATTACCCAAGAGCCATGTGGGCAAGGTGCTTCGCCGTGTTTTACGTGACTTGGAAATGAATAAAATGGACGCTTCAGGTGAACTGGCCGCCATCAATGCACCCATGGAAGATTTTGTGGAAGAAGCCATGGAATCGCAAGGCCCTAAAGATAAAGCGGCGCAAATGCGCTTACAAGCCGAAGAGCTCATGGCAGAAACCAAGAAAAAGGCCGAAGACATGATGGTCGAGGCCAAAAAGAAAGCCGAAGACATGATGGCAGAAGCCAAGAAAAAAGCTGAAGAGCTCATGGAACAAGCCAAGGCCGCCAAAGAAAAATTTGCCGAAAAAACAGAAGAATCCAATAAGGATTCGTAGTTTTTTGCATTTACCTAAAATAAAAGCCTTCATCCTTGCGATGAGGGCTTTTTTGTTTTTGCGCTGACGTAAAAAGTGCTTTCCATGTGGAACTGCAAGCGTAGGGGGACAACGTCCAAAAAAACACAAAATAAAAATTATAAAGCTCACTGTAAATCATTTAACCCCTTTGCAGAAAAAAAATCACCAAGTCGAAATGAATACGACATTTTCTTTCCCAAAGATGGTGCTTTTTTACTTGTCTTTGGGGGGCAATTCTGCTATCTCTCCCAGACCCCCTTATAAGGGAAATTATTGTTTGGAGGCTGTGGAAATATGGCAAACCGTGAAACCGGACATGAAGCTGAAATCAGCTTTGAAAGTGCTCTTGAAAACTACCTTAGCACCGATTTTGGTGACTTAGAAGAAGGTTCCATCGTAAAAGGCGAAGTTGTTCGCATCGGTGAAGACCACGTTTTAGTAGACGTGAACTTCAAATCCGAAGGACAAATCGCTGTACAGGAATTTCGTGACTCCGCCGGCAACTTAGCCGTGGCTGTGGGTGACAGCGTGGATGTGTATGTGGTACGCAAGGACGAAGGGTCCATTACCCTTTCTTTTGAAAAAGCCAAAAGAATGCAAATCTTTGATCAACTTGAAGACGTTCAAGAAAAGAACAGCGTCATCAAGGGGCACATTGTGCGTCGCATCAAGGGTGGTTACACCGTTGATATCGGCGGCGTAGATGCTTTCTTGCCTGGCTCACATGTGGACTTGCGCCCTGTACCTGATATGGACGCCTTGGTAAATCAAGAGTTTGAGTTCCGTGTTCTCAAAATTAATCGCCGCCGCAGCAACGTTATCGTTTCTCGCCGTGTGCTTTTGGAAGAAGAGCGCGATTCTAAGCGTCAAGATTTACTTGGCACCTTGGAAGAAGGCCAAATGGTTGTTGGTAAGGCCAAGAACATCACTGAATACGGCGTATTCATTGACCTTGGTGGCTTAGACGGCCTCTTGCATATCACCGATATGTCTTGGCGCCGCATCCGTCATCCTAAAGAAATGATCAGCGTAGGCCAAGAGCTTGAGCTGAAAGTTCTTTCCTTTGACAAAGAAAACAACAAAGTATCCTTGGGCTTAAAGCAACTTGTTGCTGATCCCTGGCAAGATATCACCGCTCGCTTCCCTGAAGGCATGAAGGGTCAAGGCAAGGTTACTAACCTTGTTGACTACGGCGCCTTTGTGGAACTTGAGTCCGGTGTAGAAGGCCTTGTACACATTTCTGAAATGTCCTGGACCCGTAAATTACGTCATCCTTCCCAAATGGTTCGCGTAGGCGACGAAGTGGAAGTGGTTATCCTTGGCGTAGACGGCGACAAAAAGCGCATTTCCCTTGGCATGAAGCAAGTTAAGCCAAACCCATGGGAACTTGTTGCTCAAAAATACCCAGAAGGCACTGTGCTTGAAGGTACCATCAAAAACATCACCGAATTCGGTATGTTCATTGGTATTGAAGACGGCATCGACGGCCTTATCCACGTATCTGACATCTCTTGGACCAAGAAAGTTCGTCATCCTAACGAAATGTTTAAGACTGGCGACGTAGTTCAAGCTAAGGTTCTCACTGTGGACCAAGAAAGCGAAAAGTTCACCCTTGGCATTAAGCAATTGGTAGACGATCCTTGGGGTCATGTGCCTACCACCTACCCAGTAGGTTGCACCGTGAAGGGCATTGTAACTAACATCACTGACTTCGGCCTCTTCGTAGAAGTGGAAGAAGGCATTGAAGGTCTCGTACACGTGTCTGAACTATCCGGCAAAAAGATCAAATCTCCTTCCGAGTTGTACAAAGAAGGTCAAGAAATCCAAGCCAAAGTTATTCATGTGAGCGCTGAAGA
>CAYJHD010000143.1:0-3482 GCA_964370015.1 uncultured Desulfovibrionaceae bacterium
GAGAGGAAACCCTTTTTGGCGCTAGCAAAAGGGTTTCCTCTCCCCCACATAGAATCTACATACCAAACTTTGCTTCGACAGTGCTGAGGGCCTTATCAATGCCGGCAACGATTTCATCAATGTCGCTCTTGGTGGCAATGAGGGCTGGGCAAAGAGTTAAGGTATTGTTCAATTCGCGGAAAGAGCGTGTGGTCTTACCGATGAGAACATTGGCTTCCATCTTGGCAGCGCCCACCACTTGAGTGGCGAATGCGTCGCTAACAGGTTCTTTGGTGGCGCGGTCTTTTACAAGTTCTACACCGGCAAAGAGGCCCTTACCACGTACGTCGCCGATGGAAGGATGCTTATCCATGAGCTTACGTAATTCTTCTAACATGTAATCACCCATGGCAGCGGCGTTTTCCATAAGGCCTTCGCGCTCAATGATTTCCATGTTCACAAGACCGGCAGTTGGGCCAGCTGTGCAGCCACCAAAGGTGCTGATGTCACGGAAGAAAGCATCAGGATCGGTGGGATCGTTTACGAAGTCTTGGAAAACTTCTTCGGTGGTCACTGTGCAAGAGATGGCAGCATAACCGCTGGCAACGCCCTTGGCCATGGTTACCATGTCAGGCTTAATGCCAAAGTGCTGATAACCAAACCACTTACCGGTACGGCCAAGACCACATACTACTTCGTCAACGATGAGCAAGAGGTTGTACTTTTTGCACAATTCTTGGATGGTTTCGTAGTAACCTGCTGGTGGTACAAGGATACCGCCGCCTGCAGTCATGGGCTCAACAATAACTGCACCCAACTCGTCAGCACCTACGGAAAGGATAACTTCTTCCATTTGCATGGCAAGCTTTACGCCAAGGTCAGCGCAATCGCCAAATTTGGAGCGGTAGGAATCGCAATCGCCAAACTCATAGAAGCCTGGGCAGAAAGGACCGTATTGGTTACGACGTTCAAATTGACCGCCAGCGCTTAAGGTAGCAATGGTGGTGCCATGGTAGTCACGAGCGCGGTATAAGATACCAGTCTTTTTGCCGCCATGCTTCAAGTGACCGATTTGGCGTACAATCTTAAAAGCCTTTTCGTTGGCTTCGGAACCGGAGTTGGAAAGATATACGCGGCTTAAACCAGGCATTTTGCTAAGAAGTTTTTCAGAAAATTTGATGGTGGGGATGTTACCGATGCCGTTGGCAAAGTAACACATATCCATAAGTTGTTGACTTACTGCATCTACGATTTCTTTACGGCCATAGCCCACGTTTACTGTCCAAACACCGCCAGATACGGCATCAAGGAAAGTATTGTCATTGATATCAGTGACGCGCATACCTTCGCCCTTAACATAGATGGCGGGATCAGCGTTTTCGTATACTTTATGTTGAGTTAAGTGGTGCCAAACATGTTTTTTGTCCAAGGCGATGAGTTCTGCTTTGGTCTTTGCGTCGAATTGAGCCATTGTGAGCCTCCAAAATCGTGAGATAAGTAGTTTTTTATGTGGAGGGGACATGCATCCCCTCCTTCTTTGAGTACAAGCTTAGTTGCAATGAAGTAGAGCTTACTTCATTACTGTGTACAAAGCAGTTTTATGCTAAAACGCTTTGAACTTCGGTGTAGGGAAGGTTGAAAGCTTCAGCTACAGCGGCGTAGGTGCACTTGCCATCCACAGTGTTAAGACCGCGAGCAAGAGCTACGTCGTTACGGCAAGCTTCTTTCCAACCCTTGTTGGCCAACTGAACAGCGTAAGGCATGGTCACGTTGGTCAAAGCAAAGGTGGATGTGCGGGGCATAGCACCGGGCATGTTAGCCACAGAGTAGTGAACTACATCGTGGGTTACATAGGTGGGATCCATGTGAGTGGTGATACGGTCGATGGTAGCAACAGAACCGCCTTGGTCGATGGCTACGTCAACGATGGCAGCGCCTGGCTTCATGTTTTTCACCATTTCTTCGGATACAAGCTTAGGAGCTTTAGCACCTGGGATAAGTACAGCACCTACGAGAAGGTCGCACTCAGCTGTGGCAGCAGCAATATTGTGGCTGTTGGAAGCCATGGTAACAACGTTCATGGAGAAGATATCGTCCAATTGACGTAAGCGGTCAATGTTGTTATCAAGGATAGTTACTTGAGCGCCAAGACCAAGAGCCATCTTAGCTGCGTTGGTACCTACGATACCGCCACCGATGATGGCAACTTTAGCAGCAGGTACGCCAGGTACGCCACCAAGCAACATGCCGCAACCGCCATGGTGTTTAGCTAAGATGTTGGAACCTACGATAACAGACATACGTCCTGCCACTTCGGACATGGGAGCAAGTAAGGGCAAGGAGCCGTTGTCAGGTTGTACGGTTTCGTAAGCTACGCCCACAACACCGCTATCAAGAAGAGCCTTAGTTAAGGATTCTTCTGCAGCAAGGTGCAAGTAGGTGAAGAGTAAGAGGTCTTTGCGGAAATATTGGTATTCAGATGGAAGAGGTTCTTTAACCTTAATGATCATTTCAGCTTTTGCCCATACGTCAGCAGCAGTGGGCAGGGTTTGTGCACCGGCGGCCACGTATTCAGCATCGGTAATCATGCTACCAAGGCCAGCGCCAGCTTCTACATATACGGAGTGACCGTTTTGTACCATGCTGGTTACGCCTGCAGGGGTGATGGCTACGCGATTTTCATTGGCCTTA
The DNA here is from genome assembly GCA_964370015.1 of uncultured Desulfovibrionaceae bacterium. Taxonomy (GTDB): domain Bacteria; phylum Desulfobacterota; class Desulfovibrionia; order Desulfovibrionales; family Desulfovibrionaceae; genus CAYJAD01. The sequence goes on from CAYJHD010000143.1 coordinate 2,671, forward strand.
ATTTCTTTTGGTACACCTATAATCATGTGATTCTCCTAAAATGAATTGATTGTTGTTTTTATCACAGTGTTGCTTTGCTACATAAAGTCACACTTGCCTTATATATAGCAAGCTCTGTGCCAATGTTGCGATATCTTGTTTTTTTTGATGTGAATTTTGTAACTAGCTTAAATGGTAGTGTTTTTAGAGTGAAAAAAAAGAAGGGAGAAAATTTAATTTTGCAGTGAAATTTTATATGATGCAAAAATGAATTGATTTTCCTTAAAGGGCTTGATATTTGGGAGTTACTTTTGCATCGGCGATGCAATTTTGCATTGTTTTTCATGGGACTTGATGAAAAGGATAGAATATAAAAGTATGTTAGATTCCACATTGCATGAAAGAGAGCAGGCAGTACTCTTAGACTCCATTCATGATGGTATTTGGGTTATTGATGCTTATGGTATAACCATGCGTATTAATAAAGCTATGGAACGTATTGCAGGTATTAGGTCTCAAGACGTTATCGGTAAGCATGTTACCGAAGCCATGCATGATCTTAAATTCACAGCTTGTGTTACTTTGCGAGCTTTGGAAGAAAAACGCACGGTGACCATGTTTGATGACTATGCCAATGGTAGGCGTTGTTTAAACACCAGCACCCCCATTTTTGACGAAGAGGGGAATGTATGGCGCGTCATTGCTTCCATTCGCGACATCACCGAGCTTGATAGTATGCAGTCTCGCCTATCAGAACTTGAAAGAACCAATCAGAAATATAAAGCAAAGCTGGAATCTTTAGATAATTATGGCATTGTGGGCATAAGTGAAGC
>CAYJHD010000144.1:0-3372 GCA_964370015.1 uncultured Desulfovibrionaceae bacterium
TTGGTATTCAGCCTCACGCCTTCAAAGAAATCGCCGAATTCCTCGCCGATGACTGTGAAGAAGTGACCGGCATTCGTCCCAACGTTCCTTTGAACGAAAAAGGCCATGAAATTCTTTTCATCACGCCTTCCGGTGACGCCTTTGCTGACCCTGGTATTTATACCTTCATGGGTTACCTCTTGCTCTTCCACGAGCTTGGCCTTGACTACACCATGTCCACCTATGCTTCTGAGGGCGGTAACTTCGGTTCCTTCACAAGCTTTGACATGGCCAAAAAAATCAATGCCAAAATGTACGCCGAAGCCGAGCGCCTTGGTTGTAAGTACATCATCGGTGGTGAGTGCGGACACATGTGGCGTGTGCTGAACCAATACATGGACACCTTCAACGGCCCCACACCTTCCTGCATGGAGACGCCAAAGTCCCCCATCACAGGCACTGTGTTTGAAAATGCCAAGTCCACAAAAATGATTCACATTGCTGAGTTCACCGCTGACCTTATCCGTCACAAGAAGCTCAACTTAGATCCTAGCCGCAACGACCATCTTGTAACCACATGGCACGACTCCTGTAACCCAGCCCGCGCCATGGGTCTTCTTGATGAGCCACGCGAAATCTTACGCGCTGTATGTAATAACTTTGTGGAAATGCCAGATCGCACCATCCGCGAAGAAACTTTCTGCTGCGGTTCTGGTTCCGGCCTTAACACAGAAGAAATCATGGAATTACGTATGCGTGCAGGTATGCCTCGTGGTAACGCTCTGCGCTATGTACAACAAAAACACGGCGTAAACCACATGGCTTGCGTCTGCGCCATTGACCGTGCAACCTTACCTCCTGTGGCCAATTACTGGGCTCCTGGCGTAAGCGTTTCCGGTTTGCATGAACTTGTTGCCAACGCTTTGGTCATGAAGGGTGAAAGCCCACGCACCATGGACTTGCGTCAAGAAGACTTGCCCAATGCCGTGAGTGAGGAGGATGAATAATGTATAACGCAAAGTATGTTATATTGGGAATATTCGTCTTTGTGGTATTGTTCACCGCTCCTTTCTGGGCAGTGAACATGGGCGCCGAAGGTGACTATACTCGTCCCGCGGTGACCTTACCCAAAAATGAAAAAGAGTGCATTGAGCCCGTGGAATACATGCGCGCTGAGCATATGCAATTGCTCAACGATTGGCGTGATGAAGCTCTTCGCAATGAAAACCGTACCTATGTGTCTTCTACAGGCAAAAAGTGGGAAATCAGTCTGCAAAACACTTGCTTGTCCTGCCACGCAGACTATGAAGAATTCTGCTTAAAGTGCCACACTTCCAATAGTGTAGACCCATATTGCTGGACATGCCACATTCGTCCGGAGGGGAAGAAGTAATGAATAACAGCAGAAGAAAATTCCTTAAAATTGCTGGTCTTTCCGCATTTGCTTTTAGCGCTGGCGCCGCCACTTTGGGTGCCAACGAAGCCGCTGCCGGCATTGGCTCTTATGAGCGCAACGCCACTGCTTTAAAAGCCAAGCGCTGGGCCATGGTAATTGATACACGCAAATTGAATGACGTGGCTGACATGGAAAAGCTTGCCAAAGCTTGCCATGACGTGCACAACGTGCCTGTGACTTCCGGTACCAAGGAAATCAAGTGGCTTTGGCACGACAGCTACAAGGCTACTTTCCCAGACGATGCCAACTCCATGTTGCCAGAACGTGTGAAAAAGCAGCAATTCCTTTTGCTTTGTAACCATTGCAGCAATCCTCCTTGCGTTCGTGTGTGCCCCACTGGTGCCACTTACAAGATGACCGATGGCACCGTTGCCATGGACTACCACCGTTGTATCGGCTGCCGTTTCTGCATGACCGGTTGCCCTTATGGCGCACGTAGCTTCAACTTCTTTGATCCACGCAAGAGTTTGCCAAATCCTGTGCCCAATCCTAAATACCCCACACGTATGTTGGGTGTTGTGGAAAAATGCACCTTCTGCACCGAGCTTTTGGCCGTTGGCAAATTGCCCGCCTGTGTAGAAGCTTCCAATGGCGCCATCCTCTTTGGTGATTTGGAAGATCCAAACTCCGATGTGCGTAAGGCTCTTGCTGAGCATTTCCACATCAGACGTAAACCCACTTACGGCACAGACCCCGGTGTCTACTATCTTATCTAGGGAGGACGAGTCATGGTTGAAAAATTATTACAAGGCTCCCGTGCTTACTACATCTGGCTTCTCTTTTTGCTAGGTGTTATTGGCGCCGGTTTTTGTGCCTACATCTATCAATCCGTCAATGGCCTTGGTGTAACCGGCCTTGAGCGCGACGTGTCGTGGGGATTGTATATTTCGCAATTTACCTATCTTGTAGGTGTGGCGGCTTCTGCAGTTATGCTTGTGCTTCCTGCATACTTCCACCATTACAAGAAATTCAAACGCATGATTATCTTTGGCGAATTCATGGCCATTTCTTCGGTAGTCATGTGCATGCTCTTCATCGTTGTTGACTTAGGTCAACCCCAACGTATGTTGAACATGATTTTCCATCCAACACCCAACTCCGTCATGTTCTATGACATGTTGGTACTTTTTGGTTACTTGGTACTTAATGCCGTCATCGGCTGGGTTACCTTGGAAGCTGAGCGTTTGGACATCGACCCACCAAAATGGATCAAGTACATGATTTACTTGTCCATCCTTTGGGCTTTCTCCATCCACACCGTGACGGCCTTCTTGTACGCTGGTATCCCCGGTCGTTACTACTGGCTCTCTGCCATCATGGCAGCACGCTTCTTGGCTTCTGCTTTCTGCTCCGGTCCTGCCATCTTGCTTTTACTCATGTTCCTCATGAAGAAGCTTGTGAAGTTCGATCCAGGCAAAGAAGCTGTGAAGACCCTTGTTGTGATTATCACGTACGCCATGTGCATCAACGTGTTCTTCTACTTCTTGGAAATCTTCACCGTATTCTACAGTGGTTTAACCAGCCACCAATACCCCATGATCTTCCTCTTTGCCGGTCTTGACGGCGAAATTGGCTGGGTCACCTATTGGATGTGGGCCGCTGTGGTCATGGCCTTTGGCTCCTTAGCCATCTTAGTGCCACCCAAATACCGTGAAAACCCCACCTTGCTTCCCTTTGCACTTATCATGCTTGTGGCAGCTTCGTGGATCGATAAGGGCCTCGGCCTTCTTATCGGTGGTTTCACACCCAACCCCTTCAAGGGCGTGACCATTTACACGCCTACCATCACTGAAATCACCGTAGCTCTCGGTGTATACGGTGTGGGCCTCTTGATTCTTTCCTTACTGTGGAAGATCGCCGTAGAGGTGAAGAAAGAAGCCGGTACTTTCGAGTACAAAGGCTAGAAAGCTGCATAGCTGATTATTGGGGAGAGTACG
>CAYJHD010000145.1:0-3327 GCA_964370015.1 uncultured Desulfovibrionaceae bacterium
TAACTGTTTTCACTGGTAACTTGTGTGCTGCACGGGTAAGTGCTTCTTTAGCAAGCTCAAGGGAAACACCCTTGATTTCGTAAAGAACACGGCCGGGCTTTACTGGTGCACACCAGCCAACAGGTGAACCCTTACCTTTACCTTGGCGAACTTCCAAAGGCTTAGCGGTAACAGGACGATCAGGGAAGATACGAATCCACACCTTACCACCACGCTTAATGTGACGCATCATGGCAATACGAGCTGCTTCGATTTGTTGGCTGGAAAGTTGACCGTGTTCTACAGTCTTCAAACCAATTTCACCAAAAGCAATGGTTGCACCGCGATGAGCCATACCACGAAGGCGACCTTTTTGCCATTTACGGAATTTTACTTTTCTGGGGGAGAGCATTACTGATCCACCTCTTTGTCAAGGATTTCACCCTTGTAAATCCACACCTTCACACCAATGATACCATAGGTGGTGGTTGCTTCGGCAAAGCCGTAGTCAATATCAGCGCGGAGTGTTTGCAAAGGCACTCGTCCGTCACGATACCATTCGGAACGAGCAATTTCTGCACCGGCCAAACGGCCGCCACAAGTAACCTTAATACCTTCGCCGCCAAATTTGCGAGCCATGGACACTGTGCGCTTCATGGCACGGCGGAAAGCTACGCGACGCTCAAGTTGTTGGCAGATGTTTTCTGCTACCAGTTGAGCATCCACTTCTGGACGACGGATTTCGTTAACTTCAAGGGAAAATTCGCGACCAAATTTGTGACGAAGATCGCCACGCAATTTTTCGATTTCCACGCCCTTACGACCGATAACAATACCAGGACGAGCTGTGAAAAGGATTAAGCGAATTTTACCGCCAGCACGTTCTATTTCAATCTTGGAGATACCAGCATGGAAGAGAAGCTTTTTCACATATTTGCGAATTTTGCTGTCTTCAAATACGAAAGATGCGTAATCTTTCTTGCTGAACCAACGAGAAAGCCAGTTCTTGTTGTACCCAAGACGAAATCCATATGGATGTACTTTTTGACCCATAGCCTATTCCTGCCCTTCTGCGAGTATGACGGTAATGTGGCTGGTGCGCTTTCTGATTTTGGTGGCGCGGCCTTGTGCACGAGGCATAAAACGCTTCCACGTAGGACCTTCGTTCACCACAATTTCTTTCACTACCATGGCGTCCACATCAACGCCGCCCAGTTGGGAAGCGTTGGCCAAAGCCGACTTCACAACACCATACAATACGCCTGCTGGCTTGTTGGGGGTAAAACGCAGGATGTTCATGGCCTCTTCGATACCGAGACCCACCACGTTTTTAGCCACTAAACGGGCTTTACGTGGAGAAACACGCTGGAATTTTGCAATTGCTTTAGATTCCATCATACCACCCTACTTCTTTTTGGACTTTTTGTCCGCTGCATGGCCGATATAGGTACGAGTTGGTGAAAATTCACCAAGCTTATGTCCTACCATATTTTCGGTCACGAACACCGGAACAAATTTTTTGCCATTATGCACCGCAAAGGTCAGACCCACCATTTCAGGAAGGATTGTGGAGCGGCGCGACCAAGTTTTCACTACACGACGATCATTATTTTCGACGGAAGCTTCTACTTTTTTCATGAGGTGACCGTCAACAAACGGCCCTTTTTTCAATGATCTAGGCATTGACTACTCCTACTTCTGACCACGACGTTTAACAATAAGCTTAGAAGAAGCTTTCTTGCGATTGCGTGTCTTGTAACCCTTTGCAGGTGTACCCCAAGGTGATACAGGATGACGACCACCGGAGCTTCTACCTTCACCACCACCTAATGGGTGATCGATGGGGTTCATGGCTACGCCGCGAACCTTAGGACGGCGACCGAGCCAACGGTTACGGCCTGCCTTACCAAGGGAGATTTGCTCGTGGTGAATGTTACCCACTTGGCCAACGGTGGCCATGCAAGATGCCAATACTTTGCGAACTTCGCCGGAAGGAAGACGAAGTAATGCATACTTGCCTTCTTTAGCAACGAGTTGAGCATAAGTACCAGCAGCGCGGCACATTTGGCCACCCTTACCGGGATACATTTCAATATTGTGGATAATGGTACCCACAGGGATTTTAGACATTTGCAAGGCATTGCCAGGCTTAATGTCGGCGCCTTCGCCAGATAAGAGCACATCACCTTGTTTGATGCCCACAGGAGCCAAGATGTAACGCTTTTCACCATCTGCAAAGTGCAAAAGAGCAATACGTGCAGAACGGTTAGGATCGTATTCGATGTGCGCTACAGTGGCGTTGATGCCAAGCTTATTGCGCTTAAAATCAATAATACGGTACAAACGCTTCACACCACCGCCACGACGACGGCTGGTCACACGACCATGGTGGTTACGTCCGGCCTTTTTTGTAAGACCTACAGTAAGTGACTTCTCAGGGGTGCTTCTGGTGATTTCTTTAAAATCAGAAACCGTTTGGAAGCGACGCCCGGCGGAAGTTGGTTTCAACTTGCGGACAGCCATTTTACACTCCCTCGAATAGTTCGATCTTATCACCTGGGGTTAAGGTCACGTATGCCTTTTTGTACCCTGGTTTACGACCAATAACACGGCCTTGGCGCTTTCTATCAGAAGGAGCCTTAACCACCACATTAACAGCCACTACAGTAACATTGAAAACTTTTTCCACGGCGTTCTTGATTTCGACTTTGTTAGCCTTTGGGTGAACCATGAAGGTCACTTGTTCGGCTTCTTCTTTCAAGAAAGTCGTCTTTTCCGTTACTAGGGGCTTTTGGAGAACTTGTGTAAATTCCATTTTGAACCCCTACTTTTGGAATCGTGTTTGCACTTTTTCCACGGCGCCTTCTAAAAGCACGAGTTGCTTGTGCTTTAAGATTTCGTACACAGATAACTGACTAGGAGTCGTCACTGTGATGCCGGGGATATTACGTGCAGACAGGGTAAGTGAATTGTCAGCCTCAGGGGCTACAATCAATGCCTTTTGCAGACCTAAGTCATTTGCCACTTTAGCAAAAAGTTTGGTCTTTACTTCGGGCAGCTCGATGCTCTTCACAACCATAAGGCTTTCTGCAGCCAAACGGGAGGATAAAGCCATCTTCAGAGCCAGAGCGCGAACCTTGGCATTCACCTTAAAACTGTAATCGCGAGGTTGGGGCCCAAAAATAACAGCCCCGCCACGCCAGATGGGTGAACGGTTAGAACCTGCGCGAGCGCGACCGGTTCCCTTTTGTTTCCAAGGCTTGGCACCGCCACCAGATACAAATGCTCTGGTTTTTGTGGCGTGAGTGCCGGCTCTCTTGGCCGCAAGCTGCGCACGCACCACGAGAT
>CAYJHD010000146.1:0-3314 GCA_964370015.1 uncultured Desulfovibrionaceae bacterium
CCTATTCTCATGATTTCACCTCAGCATTAGCTGATAATTTTTCTAAGAGGGCGGCGGGACTTACACAAAGCTTGTCAAAGCCAAGGTCTTCTGGTCTGTGACCAAAGGCAAGACCCATGATTTGTGTGAAGTACAGCACAGGAATATCAAACTTGGCACCCATGGCCTTGGCGGCTTGGTCTTGACGTAAATCCAAGTTCATTTGGCATAAGGGGCAAGCCACCACGATGGCATCTGCGCTCATATTTTGGGCCACTTGCAAAATTTTGCCGGAGAGCTTGGCAGTCATTTGACGCTCGGGGATACCGAAGGATGCGCCGCAGCAAGATGTTTTTAACGCAAAGTCCATGACTTCAGCGCCACAAGCTTTTAGGATGTTTTCCATGAGCTGTGGGTTTTCTGGGCTTTCAAAGTTCATGATTTCTGCAGGGCGGCTCATGAGGCAACCATAGTAAGGAACCAAGCGAATGCCTTTGAACTTTTTGGCGGCGCGCTTTTCTATGGCATCCATGCCATAGGTTTCGGCCAGAATTTGCATTACAGAAGTGGCTTCGGGAAGCGCATCAGCCACAGGAGCGTCTAAAAGACCGTTTACGCTTTGGCGAAATTCGGAATCTTCCATACGATGGGCTGCATGGCGCAGGTTGGAAAGGCAAGAAGGACAGCCGGTGACCACTTTATCAGCGCCGGAAGTGCTTGCAATGTCAAGATTGCGTGCACAAAGGGCAGCGGAAAGCTCGGTGCTAACGGCGTGGGCTGGGGTAGAACCACAGCAGTTCCAATCTTCCATTTCCATAAGAGACATACCAAGGTCATAACACACAGTACGTGTGGACTTTTCGTAGTCTGCCGAAGTACCTACGGCCGAACACCCTGGGTAGTAGGCAATTTTCATGCTTTTTTGCCCTCCTCACGGCAGCGTTGTTCATAGCGTTTGAGAATGCGACCCACAGCTTCAGCACCGGTGATGGCGTGAGGCTTGAAGGGCAGCTTGTTTTTGCGAAGTGCGGTGGGGGCTAAGTCCACGTCGGTCCATAAACGGCCAGAGCGCATCATATACAATGCCATGACGCCCATTTCGTAGGTACGGCCGCAGTAGCGCACTGTATCTAAGAAGGACTGCCAGAAAGCATTGACCTTTGGCACGGCAAATGTACCTTTATGACGAGCCATGTGGCGCAAATGTTCCATGATGGCGGCAATGTCGATTTTGTTCGGACATCGTTGCGAACAGGTTGAACAAGAAAGACACATGGCAATGGACTTAGATGAAAGAACACGATCTAAATTACCTAATTGCAAGTGACGTAAAATTTGATGCGGTTGTAAATCGTACACAAAAGACGCCGGACAGCCCGCCGTACAGTTGCCACATTGGTAACATGTAGATACCTTTTGGCCGCATGCTTCTTCCAACTCGGCAATTTCCTTGCCAAAGTCCACTTGGTGAAGTTTTTGCATTATACTTACCTCATTAATTTGCCTTTAACCAGAAATAAAGCCCCCCGTATACTTTTCACAGGGTGTAAAGCAAAAATTTTCACAATCTTTACCTTATGATATGGCTCTCCAAAATATAGGCCAGCAAAGCTATACATAATTGCGGAAAAAATGCAAGTCCTTTGAGGGGCTAAAAGTCTGTGTAAAAGCAAAAAATTATAGGGCGATTTCTATGAAATCCCTAGTATTCCATATAATATGCTTTTTGGTGATGTCAAGATTATGCCAGCGTTCTGTAAGGTGATGCTTATGCCCCCAGAAATAGCCTTGGCATTGCTCTGGCAAGCTTATGCTTTGCACAGGAGGCTGTTTTTTGAGGAAAGTGTTTTTTTGCTCGTCCTGTAATGCGCGAGCTATATAATGATAAAGGGCCTCAGATTGTACTAAATTTCCCAAAGCTTCATGGCGTGGGCCGGCCACTATGTTTTGTTCCAAATCTTTTTGCGGGGCAAGGCCCATGCGTATGACGGGGATGTGACGCAAATGCGCCGTAAGCCACGCTTTACTGAGGGCATCTATGGTTGCCTGCAATGTCCATGGAGTAAATTCCCCTCGATGCCAGAGCTCTTCTAGGCGTGTGCCGGCTATGACTTGGCAAGGATACATGCGCAAAAAATCTGCACCCGCCTCCAAAGCCAGGGCGGTATCTGCCAAAAATATGGCCTCATCTACGCCGGGCATGCCGGGCATGAGCTGTACGCCCAGAGTAAAACCTGCTTGTTTCACCAAGGCGCATGCCTCTTTGGCCACGTCTTGGGTGTAATGGCGATGGGCTTTGTGTAAAGCTTTGGTGTGAAAGCTTTGTATGCCAAGTTCTATGGTGTGGAAACCTGCGCTTTTAAGGAGTAAAAATTTTTCAAGGTTTATGCTGTCTGGACGGGTGGAGCAACGCGCCCCTGTGATGCGCCCAGCTTGAAGCTCTTCCTTGGTGAAGCGTACGCAGGTCGCAAAGTCTTTGTCTGGCAATGCCGTGAAGGTTCCCCCATAAAAAGCCAGTTCCAAGGGGCTTTCGCCATGGCTTTGTCTGTGCATGAGGTCTTGGCGTGCTGTGGCGAGCACGTGCTGGGTGATGTCATGGTCTTCACAAGGGGAATTGCCGCTTTGCAAGTGTTGAGCGCAGAAGATGCAACGCTTGGCGCACCCGGCAAAGGGGATAAAAATGGGGTAGATGGCATGCTTGGGAATCTTGTTTTGCGGCCAAGGTAGGTGGAGGTTTTTTTGTTGCATAGCTAGTTATTATGTATAGACTTTGGTCTAACTGTTTGAAAATAAAAATAAAGCCGCATCGTGCTGTAAAAAATATTTCTTCGAAATGCAAAAAAAACCTTGCATACAAGGGGGATGCAGAGTATATGGCAAATGTAGAACGTGCTTTTTTGATGAGGCAAAGCCACTGTAGGTGAAGCAGGGGCTAGTGTCAAAAATGAAAAGTGCGAGGCTCTTGGGCTCAAAGTGTGGCATCACTTCGTTTGCGCCGTTATTTTGGATGCTTGAGTTTACTTCTCATGGGCTATTCGCTTTTATGAGAATATAGGTTATAATTTCGTCAGCGATTATCATAACGCTGAACATTGCTAAGACCATTGCCACAGACAATATTTTGGCGAGGCTATTCATTTGGAGGATAACATGGGTAAGACATTAACAAAGGCTGAGATTGTTGAAGCCATTTACGAAAAGAGCGATAAGAATCGTGCTGATGTAAAAGTTGTGGTTGAAAAACTTTTAGACATCATGAAAGGTGCCATCAAAAAAGATGACGCATTGCTCATTAGCGGCTTTGGTAAATTTGAAGCCTATGATAAAAACGCTCG
>CAYJHD010000147.1:0-3276 GCA_964370015.1 uncultured Desulfovibrionaceae bacterium
TACGAATAAGCATCGGCTAACTCCGTGCCAGCAGCCGCGGTAATACGGAGGATGCGAGCGTTATCCGGATTTATTGGGTTTAAAGGGTGCGTAGGCTGTTATATAAGTCAGTGGTGAAATACCTTAGCTTAACTAGGGGGCTGCCATTGATACTGTATAGCTAGAATGTGATTGCTGTTGGCGGAATGTGTAGTGTAGCGGTGAAATGCATAGATATTACACAGAACACCGATTGCGAAGGCAGCTGACAAAGTCATAATTGACGCTGATGCACGAAAGTGTGGGGATCAAACAGGATTAGATACCCTGGTAGTCCACACTGTAAACGATGATAACTATCTGTAGGCGATACACAGTCTGTGGACAAGCGAAAGCGATAAGTTATCCACCTGGGGAGTACGACCGCAAGGTTGAAACTCAAAGGAATTGACGGGGGCCCGCACAAGCGGAGGAACATGTGGTTTAATTCGATGATACGCGAGGAACCTTACCCGGGCTCGAACGGCTGATTAATATATTAGAGATAGTATAGCCCTTCGGGGAATTAGTCGAGGTGCTGCATGGTTGTCGTCAGCTCGTGCCGTGAGGTGTCGGCTTAAGTGCCATAACGAGCGCAACCCCTGTTGTCAGTTACCATCAAGTAGTGTTGGGGACTCTGGCAAGACTGCCACCGTAAGGTGCGAGGAAGGTGGGGATGACGTCAAATCAGCACGGCCCTTACGTCCGGGGCGACACACGTGTTACAATGGCAGGTACAGAGGGCAGCGAGATAGTGATATCGAGCCAATCTTCAAAACCTGTCTCAGTTCGGATTGGAGTCTGCAACTCGACTCCATGAAGTTGGATTCGCTAGTAATCGCGCATCAGCCATGGCGCGGTGAATACGTTCCCGGGCCTTGTACACACCGCCCGTCAAGCCATGGGAGTTGGGGGTGCCTGAAGTTCGTGACCGCAAGGAGCGACCTAGGGCAAAACCGATGACTGGGGCTAAGTCGTAACAAGGTAGCCGTACCGGAAGGTGTGGCTGGAACACCTCCTTTTTGGAGCGCTTGTAACTCACGCTACTGTTTGTCTTACTTAATTAAAATAAGGTATTATAATTTTGATCGATTATAATATCGCGAATCTTGAAAGAGATTACAGTTCATTGAATTATTGATAGAGAAAGAACATAGAGGTAAAAAATAAGATAAGTCTGTATTAGAAAAATAATAGGGACTACAATTTTACAAGAGCAGTGTATGTGATATTATATATATTGTATACACAAACGAATAAAAAACTTTATGCGTAAGTGTAAAAGTTGAATTCAAACTGATCATAGAGAAGTTACAAAGGGCGAACGGAGGATGCCTAGGCTTCTAAAGGCGACGAAAGACGTGGTAAGCTACGAAAATTTGCGGGGATCTGCAAACAAGAATTGATCCGCAAGTGTCTGAATGGGGCAACCCGGCATGTTGAAGACATGTCACTCGGCAACGAGAGCAAACGCAGGGAACTGAAACATCTCATTACCTGCAGGAGAATAAAGAAATATCGATTTCCTTAGTAGTGGCGAGCGAAAAGGAAAAAGCCTAAACCATGTATGTTTCGGCATATATGGGGTTGTAGGACTCATTTTTCGGTTTTTAATATAAGTGGAATTATCTGGAAAGATAAGACGAAGAGGGTTATATCCCCGTACACGTAAAAGATTAAGAACTTAATGAGCACCTGAGTAGGGCGGGACACGAGGAATCCTGTCTGAATCTACGGGGACCATCCCGTAAGGCTAAATACTCATAGAAGACCGATAGTGTACCAGTACTGTGAAGGAAAGGTGAAAAGAACCGTGAATAACGGAGTGAAAAAGACCCTGAAACCGTTCGCTTACAAGCGGTCGGAGTCCACTAGTTGGATGACGGCGTGCCTTTTGCATAATGAGCCTACGAGTTGTTGTATTCGGCGAGGTTAAATACTTCAGGTATGTAGCCGAAGCGAGAGCGAGTTTTAACAGAGCGTTAAGTCGGATATAACAGACGCGAAACCTAGTGATCTACCCTTGGCCAGGTTGAAGTTACCGTAACAGGTAATGGAGGACCGAACCAGTATCCGTTGAAAAGGATTTGGATGAGCTGAGGGTAGGGGTGAAAGGCTAATCAAACTGGGAGATAGCTCGTACTCCCCGAAATGTCTTTAGGGACAGCCTTGTAATAGTTTTAACGGAGGTAGAGCTACTGATATGATGCGAGGGCTTCACCGCCTATCAAATCGTGATAAACTCCGAATGCCGTTAAAATATTTTACAGGAGTGAGTCATCGGGTGCTAATGTCCGGTGGCGAGAGGGAAAGAGCCCAGACCATCAGCTAAGGCCCCCAAACGTATGTTAAGTTGAAAGAACGATGTGCAGTTGCCCAGACAGCTAGGATGTTAGCTTGGAAGCAGCTATTCATTTAAAGAGTGCGTAACAGCTCACTAGTCGAGCGACCGTGCGTGGATGATAATCGGGCATCAAACATACTGCCGAAGCTATGGACTTAATATTAATATTGAGTGGTAGGGGAGCATTCTAACCGGCGCAGAAGAAGTACTGTGAGGTACTTTGGAGCGATTAGAAAAGAAAATGTAGGCATAAGTAACGATAATGCGGGCGAGAACCCCGCACACCGCAAACCCCAGGTTTCCTGATCAACGCTAGTCGTATCAGGGTAAGTCGGGACCTAAGGAGCGTCCGAAAGGATAATTCGATGGACAAATGGTTAATATTCCATTACCTGTATATTATGGAAAGGAGAGACGTAGGAGTGACACATACGCCATCTGACGGAATAGATGGTTAAATGACAAAGGTATATAATTTGGTTAAGAGCTAGTTATGCTGAAGTCAGACAGTACAGAGCGCTTTCGAGCAATTTGATAGTTATGGTAATCATACTACCGAGAAAATCTTCGTATCGTTAATAATATACAGCCCGTACCGTAAACCGACACAGGTGGGTGAGGAGAGTATCCTCAGGTGTACGAGTGAATCATGGCTAAGGAATTCGGCAAATTAACCCCGTAACTTAGGGATAAGGGGTCCCGCAGCGATGCGGGCGCAGAGCATAGGTCCAGGCGACTGTTTAACAAAAACACAAGGCTTTGCCAAATCGCAAGATGACGAATAAGGCCTGACACCTGCCCGGTGCCGGAAGGTTAAGAGGGGGCGTTAGTTTCGACGAAGCGCTGAATTGAAGCCCCGGTAAACGGCGGCCGTAACTATAACGGTCCTAAGGTAGCGAAATTCCTTGTCGGGT
>CAYJHD010000148.1:0-3205 GCA_964370015.1 uncultured Desulfovibrionaceae bacterium
TTGCTGCCATTGAAGCAGAAAATATTAGCACAGCTGATTTGGGTAAGTGGCTCATCGAACAGCACCATGCCCGCCTTGGTAAGCTTATGGAGAGCCAAGGCTATGGTCATATCTTAAAGAAATATAATGAACCCGACGATATTAAAGAATGGTACGAAGGTGAATTACAACGTCGTCACGAGCAATTACGTGAACACTTAGATACACCTAAAGAATCTTTCTATCGTACTGAACTTGGTAGCTTCCGAGCCACATTCCATAAGCCTGTTATTTATGCAACATGGGATTGGAATACCACAGTGAATGATGCTTTACATCAAGCTGGCTTTGCTAACTTTGAAGAGCAACAAAAAGCTTTAGAAGTATACCGCCAACAAAGCTGGTAGAGGTTGGTTAGATTAAAAATCTCATACTAAAATAAAATCCCTTTTGCTCTGCAGAAGGGATTTTATTTTAGTGCAAAGTTTACTGGGGGAAGAATCTTTTGTTCACAAAAGGTCTTCCCCCAGATCCGTTCCGTAGAACTCGCTGGCTCGGCTCAGCGCCCTTTGAAAGAAAGATTTTACCGTAATGTAGTGGTATAGAATTCACTTCTGCCGTGCTGTAATACGATTTTTCTAGAAATATAGTGTTTTTTTAAGACAATAAAAAACACTCGTTTCAAGAGTGTTTCTACTGGGATGCGACAGAAAGTATTGCTCAAAGGCTTACTTACATTCGCTCATAAAATTTTTTGGAAGAGAGGGATGTGGGGGAAGAAACCTTTTGTAAAAGGTTTCTTCCCCCACATAAAATAAAAGCAAAATATTTATACATTAAAGAGGAAATGCATAACATCCCCGTCTTTCACTACATACTCTTTACCTTCGGTGCGTAACACTCCGGCGGTACGACATGCGGATTCTGTTTTATGCTGTACAAAATCATCATAAGCTATGACTTCGGCACGAATAAAACCACGCTCAAAATCGGTGTGAATAACACTGGCTGTTTGGGGTGCTTTCCAACCATTTTTAAAAGTCCAAGCACGAACTTCTTTTTCACCCACTGTGAAGTAAGAGCATAAGTCTAATGTAGCGTAACCCGTACGAATGATGGTTTCAAGCCCGCTGGCTTCAATACCAAAAGATGCAAGCATGTCGGCTTGCTCTTCGTCTGGAAGACCTTGAAGTTCTTCTTCAATTTTTGCACAAATAAGGGCAAAACCTGCACCGCGCTCTGTGGCAAGTGCACGTACTTTTTCAACATAAGCATTGCCATCTACAGCATTTTCTTCATCCACGTTGGCACAATAAATGGTTTTTTTGGCAGTGATGAGGCCCATTTCGCGCCATTGAAGGGCAAAAGCATCGCCTTCTGGCTGTTCAAAAGTAATGGCAGGCTTACCATCATTTAGATGAGCGAGTAGAGCAGCCACTTGTTCTGCCACGGCCTGTGCACTTTTGTCACCGCGGATTTTGCGTAAACGTTCTACGCGTTTTTCAGCAGATTGAATGTCTGAAAGCAAAAGTTCTGTTTCGATGGTATCAATATCGCGAAGGGGGTCTACAGTTCCATCCACGTGAGTAATATTTTCATCTTCAAAGCAACGCACCACATGAACAATGGCGGCGCATTCACGAATATTTGCTAAAAATTGGTTACCAAGGCCTTCACCTTTACTGGCTCCACGCACAAGACCTGCAATATCAATAAAGTCCACATTGGCATGTAGTGTTTTTTGAGGATTGGCAAGCTCAGTGAGTACAGCAAGACGCTTATCCGGCACTGCCACGGTGGCCTTATTGGGCTCAATGGTGCAAAAAGGATAATTTGCCGCCTGGGCATTTTGGGCTTTTGTAAGTGCGTTAAATAAAGTGGATTTTCCCACATTGGGCAAGCCAACAATTCCAATGCTCAATGACATAAACTAACTCCAAAAAATATTTTTATTAACTATTCGATGCTTGTAAGCGTCATTAAGATTTTTGGCAAGCACACTTTTGGCATTAAGTTGTAATGCCTTGAATTTTGTACACAATAATTTTCCACAATTTTGCAAAAATTATTTCTTTGTGGTGGAAAGAGACGTTTTGCCCATATTTAACCACGTATCAATACTATTATAAAGCAGTTCAGGGGAAATGGGCTTGGAAAGATGGTCATTCATACCATGACTTAAGCTGATTTCTTTATCACCGGACATGGCGTGCGCAGACATGGCAATGATGGGAAGCTTGGCAAAACGCTCCATGGCTCGAATGGTGCGCGTAGCAGTGAGACCATCCATCACGGGCATTTGAATATCCATAAACACTATATCGTAATGGCAAGAATTAATCATATCAACAGCTTCCTGGCCATTATTGGCAACATCCACCGTATGCCCCTGAGATGTGATCAGTTCTGTGGCAATAAGCTGATTAATTTCATTATCTTCCACCAAGAGAATATGTCCCGAAGTGATAAATTTTGGTGTTTCAATGAACGTATCTAAATCAAAGGAATCTTCTTGAGCCAAATGCGACATGTCAAGATCAAAAGTAGCAGTGAAATGGAAACGTGCCCCTTTGCCTTCTTCGCTTTCTACCCAAATGGTTCCTTGCATCATTTCTACAATGCGCTTGGAGATGGCAAGCCCAAGCCCAGTACCACCGTATTTTCTTGTGGTGGAAGTATCTGCTTGGGTAAATGCTTCAAAAAGACGTGAAGCCTGTTCGTCTGAAAGGCCAATGCCTGTGTCCTCCACTAAGAAGTGGTAACATATTCTATGGGGGCCTTCGTAGGAAATATTTTCAATGGAAACACAAACTCTACCATTTTCAGTGAATTTTATGGCATTGCCTATGAGGTTGAGTAGTACTTGCTTTAAGCGCAAGGGATCGCCCACAAGCTTTGTATCCAAGATATTTTCGCTAAAAATTTCCCCTTGAATGTTTTTTTCAAGGAATTTATGAGCAAAAAGTGTACGTAATTCGTCTTGTAATTCATCCAAAGAGAAGGGCACATACTCCATTTCAAGCTTGCCAGCTTCAATTTTCGAAAAGTCTAAGATATCATTGATGATACGCAAGAGGCTTTCTGCAGAAAATAAAATTTTATCCACATAAAATTTTTGCTGCTCCAAAAGCTTAGTACGGGAAAGAATGTGTAAAAGTCCCAAAATACCATTCATGGGGGTACGAATTTCATGACTCATGTTGGCAAGAAATTCCCCTTTTACCTT
>CAYJHD010000149.1:0-3175 GCA_964370015.1 uncultured Desulfovibrionaceae bacterium
ACCTGCCCATCTTGGCAAATACCCTGCGCCACTTTTTCCGTACAAAGCGTAGCTCCCAAGGTCATCATGCCACCGGTGAGGGCTTTACCCACACACATGATATCCGGTGTCACTGGCTTACCAAAATCCGCGCACCATTCATGGGCAAACATCTTCCCCGTGCGCCCAAAACCTGTGGCAATCTCATCACAAATGAGCAAAACACCATGGGCATCACACAGTTCACGCACTCTTTGTAGATAACGCGGATCATAAAAATACATACCGCCGGCCCCTTGCACCACGGGTTCCAAAATAACCGCGGCAAGCTCCTGACCATAAATGGTGAAAGCATCTTCTAAGGGGCGTAAGGTTTCCGTATCAAAAACATTTTGTCCGCTGGCATCAAAAGCACAATCCGGCCTTTCCACAAAAATATGCTGGGGTAATACATGCGTAAACAGTGTATGCATGCCGTTGACAGGATCACACACAGACATGGCACCCAAGGTATCCCCATAGTAACCACCGCGCGGAGAAAGTATCTTTGTGCGCTGACTTTGTCCCACTCCTTGCTGATATTGCAAAGCCATCTTCAAAGCCACTTCCACCGCCACGGAGCCGGAATCGGCCCAAAAAAGTCGCGACAAGGGAGAATCTTGTGGTAATAAGGCCATGAGCTTTTGCGCCGCACGCACGGCAGGCCCATGAGTTATGCCACCAAACATCACGTGAGACATGCGCGCCGCTTGTTCTTGCGCCGCTTGCACCAAGCTTTCCTGCCCATAACCATGCACCGCGCACCACCATGAAGACATGCCGTCCACGAGCTCTGTGCCATCTCGCAAATATAAGCGAGTACCCTTGGCATGGGTCACTTCATACACAGGCAAGGGCTGTGTGGCTGAGGTATAGGGATGCCATAAATGTTCTCTATCCCACGCCAGCACATCCACTTGTGTATCTGCCTGCGTGGTTGTCTGCACGCCAGTTTTGGCCCCGCGCAAATGCGATGTTCTCCAGGTGGCAGCGTAACGACGTGCCAAGGAACGCATGTTATTGGCTAACATATCCCAGCTTTCTTCGTTGAGTTCTTTCACATACGGCATTTCATAAAGGGATGTGCCAGAATCTCGCACGTAGGCTTCCAAATAAGCCACATTATCGGCGCGAATGAGCTCTTCTTGGGCATTTTGAGGCGCATTCACCTCTTTACAGATGAGAGCTGCGACCTCACACCCTCTTTGGCGCAAAGTCTCCAAAGAAAGCAAGGTGTGGTTAAGTGCCCCCAAAGTATTTTGCATGACCAAGACCACGGGCAAAGCTAGGGCTTGTATCACATCCAGCATGCTTTCATCTGCATTTAAAGGCACATAAAGCCCCCCTGCTCCTTCTAACAATAAGGGATCTTCATATTTTTTCTCATGAAGGGCTTGCAGAATATCCGCCACGCGCAAAGATTTTCCTTGTTGCTTGGCGGCTAAATGCGGTGATGCGGCCATGGCATAAGAAAAGAGGGTTTTACCTTTAAAAAGTTCCGGTTGTTCGTGTTTTTTCCAGCAGGGTAATCCTTCATGGGCCGCAGTATAAAGAGTAGCATCGGCATCGGCAGAAGAATGCACCCCTGTCTGCACCGGTTTTATGGGTATATGCGGCGTATGTTCCTGCCACAAAGCACGAGAAAGAGCCGCTGTCACCAAGGATTTACCCACATCCGTACCGGTGCCGGTGATGAAAAGTCCTTGCTTTATACGCATATGCTCAGCCCCTGCTCTTCAATCATGAGTACATCTCCCTCCACGCCCTTGCCTTTGGTGGTAAGATAATCCCCCGTCATGAGGGCATTGGCGCCGGCGGCAAAGATCTCCCCTTGCCTTTCCCCCAATATATGGGGACGCCCTCCACAAATGCGCAAGGTGGCTGTGGGTAATATATGACGAAACAGTGCTATGATGCGCAAAGCGTCTTCTGCCGTGAGCGGTGGCACATGCTCCAGCGGTGTACCTTTATGAGCATACAAAAAATTCATGGGCACATGGCTAATACCCTGCTCTTGTAAAGTAAGCGCAAAGGCAATGCGATCTTCCCAGCTCTCTCCAAGGCCAAAAAGCCCACCGGCGCACAATTCCAAACCCACATTTTGCGCTCTCTGCACCGTGGCTAAGCGATCTTGCCACTTTTGTGTGGTGCACACTTGAGGATAATAGGCTTCGCTACATTCTAAATTATGGTGATAGCGCGTAAGGCCAGCTTCTTTTAGGTATGTAAGGGCTTCATGGGGCAATCTTCCCAAGGACCCACACACGCGTCCAAGCCAGCGGCCGTCATCATGTGTAGCCAAAAGTTCTAGGGCCTGTACCAAAGACCGCACATCCTCTTGTTGCAGGGCGCCGCCACTGGTCACAATGCCCACGCGCTTTAAAGGATAGTCACGCAAGCCATGTAAACGCTGCACCAACTCTGCAGGGCTCAGCAAGTCAAAGACAGGGGCCGCAGCTCCATGAAAACGGCTTTGCGAGCAAAAGGCACAGTTCATATCGCAATGCCCACTGCGCGCATTAATAATGGCACAAAGCTCCACCTTGAGGCCAAATGCATGTTTACGCAAAGCCTCTGCTTGGGACAAAAGCTGGGAAAAAGGCAAAGCAAGCACAGCCTGCGCTTCGTCCATGGTGGTTATGACGGGTGAAAAAAGAGCGTTCATGATGTCCTTGGAAGTTATAAATCAACATAGTTTTGAGCTAAGAAAGTGCCATATAGCCAATGAAAGGACGAAATGCAAGCAGGAAAGGCAAACCATATACAAGTCATGGCTATGTAAAATCAGGTACTTAAAAAAAAGTTTTATTTTTTGTAAAATTTTAGTTGCCAAGACCCCACCACCTGTGACATAAGGTCTTTGGCGAACAGGACGAGCCCACGTTTTTAGAGCTTAATGCTCAAAACGAGGCAGCCTGTGGGAGAAAAACTTTTGGCCTTATTTTCTACGAAGAAATTCACTGCTCCAGGGCATGGGAAAATAAAAAAAAGTTTTTTTGAAAAAAGTGAAAATTTTGCTTGCCAAACGGTTCACTTTTGCGTAAACACTTCTCTTGCCGCTGGCGTAGCTCAATTGGTAGAGCAGCTGATTTGTAATCAGCCGGTTGCGGGTTCAAGTCCCATCGCCAGCTCCACAAGTTTCGGAGAAATCCGAGTT
>CAYJHD010000150.1:0-3165 GCA_964370015.1 uncultured Desulfovibrionaceae bacterium
CCATGCCCATAACTTCACCTGTGGAGCGCATTTCTGGTCCGAGGATAACGTCCACGCCGGGGAATTTATTGAAGGGGAATACCGCTTCTTTCACGCAGTAGAAGCCGCCTTTACGCATGCTCCATGGGTCAAGCTCTTCAAGGGTTTTGCCGAGCATGACCTGTGTGGCAAGGTAAGGTAAGGGCACACCGGTGGCTTTGGCCACAAAGGGAGCCGTACGCGAGGCGCGTGGGTTCACTTCGAGGATGTAAATGGTGTCATCCTTAATGGCGAACTGGATGTTCATGAGACCAACCACGCGCAATTCGTGAGCCAGGGCTTCGGCTTGCAGAGCAATGTCGGCCACATGGTCATAAGAAAGCGAGAAGGAAGGTAATACACATGCAGAGTCACCGGAGTGAATGCCGGCTTCTTCAATATGTTCCATGATGCCAGCTACGTACACTTCTTTGCCGTCGGAAAGAACGTCCACGTCCACCTCAATGGCGTGATTGAGGAATTTATCGATGAGGATGGGGTGTTCCAAATCTTCGGGAACGTGAAGCTTGAAGTATTCGGTCAACTCTTCATCGTCATACACAATGGCCATGGCGCGACCGCCAAGCACATAGGAAGGACGAACCACCACGGGATATTCAATGTCGTTGGCGGCGTGAAGGGCTTCTTTCAAGTTTTTGGCAGTGCCGTTGGGGGGCTGCTTTAAATTGAGCTTTTCGATGAGAGCTTGGAAGCGCTCTCTATCTTCAGCGCGGTCAATGGCATCGGGGGAAGTACCTAAAATGGGTACACCGGCGCGCATGAGCGGCACGGCAAGGTTCAGCGGAGTTTGTCCGCCAAATTGCACGATGACGCCATGGGGCTGTTCTTTTTCCACAATATGCATCACATCTTCAAAGGTGAGTGGCTCAAAGTAGAGACGGTCAGATGTGTCATAGTCGGTGGAAACGGTTTCGGGGTTGGAGTTGATCATGATGGCCATGACTCCGGCATCTTTTAAAGCAAAGGATGCGTGACAGCAGCAATAGTCAAATTCAATGCCTTGACCAATGCGGTTGGGCCCGCCGCCAAGGATGATAACTTTTTTGCGATCATCCACTGTGGCTTCTTGACCACTTTCATAGGTGGAATAGAAGTATGGTGTGTAGGCTTCAAACTCTGCGGCGCAGGTGTCCACCAAGTAGTAGGTGGGCAAGATATCAAGCTCTTTGCGCACGCGGCGAATGTCTTCTTCGGGGCGCTTCCACATTTCGGCCAATTGACGGTCAGAGAAACCATATTCTTTGGCTTCGCGTAATACTTCAGCCAATTCAGGGTTCAAAGGTGTCATGTCATTGGCAAGGCCAAAGTTTAAGAGACGATTTTCCATGGCCACGATGTCGCGGATTTGGCGAACCCACCATGGATCAAAGAAGGAAACTTCAAAGATTTCGTCGTCGGTCATGCCAAGACGCACAGCTTCGCGTAAAGCCAAGATGCGGCGTGAGTTGGGATTACGCAAGGAGGTGAGAACCGTTTCTTTGTCTTGCGGCGCATTGCGGAATCCAAAACCAAGGCCGGTGTAGCCAAGCTCCATGGAGCGCATACCCTTTTGCAAAGATTCCTTGAAGGTACGACCAATGCTCATGGCCTCGCCCACGCTCTTCATGGCAGTGGTGAGTTCATCCTTGGCACCGGGGAATTTTTCAAAGGTAAAACGAGGAATCTTGGTGACCACGTAGTCGATGGAAGGCTCAAAGCTGGCGGCGGTTTCGCGGGTAATGTCGTTGCGCAACTCGTCCAGGGTATAGCCAATGGCTAATTTAGCGGCAATTTTTGCAATGGGGAAACCGGTAGCTTTGGAAGCCAGCGCGGAAGAGCGTGAAACGCGGGGGTTCATTTCAATGACTACTAACTCGCCATCGGCAGGGTTTTGAGCAAATTGAACGTTGGATCCACCGGTTTCTACACCAATTTCACGCATGATATCAATGGAAACCTGACGCATGGTTTGGTATTCCACATCGGAAAGGGTTTGCACCGGAGCCACAGTGATGGAGTCGCCAGTGTGCACACCCATGGGGTCGATATTTTCAATGCCGCACACAATAACGCAGTTGTCGTTTTTGTCGCGCATAACTTCCATTTCAAGCTCTTTCCAGCCAATGACAGATTGCTCAATCATAACTTCAGACACGGGGCTAGCCGCAAGACCACCACCGGCGATGGTTTCCAAGTCTTCCATATTGTAAGCAATACCGCCACCTGTACCACCAAGGGTAAAGGCAGGACGAATGATAAGCGGGAAGGGAAGGGTGGCACCTAGGCGGCGCACATCATCCATATTATAAGCAATGCCCGAAGCTGGCATTTTGACGCCAATATTATCCATGGCTTGGCGGAAAAGGTCGCGGCTTTCGGCTTTTTCGATAACTTCGGCTTTGGCGCCAATTAATTCGACGTTACATTCTTCCAGAACGCCGCTTTTGGCCAAACCAAGGGCTGCATTGAGGCCGGTTTGACCACCCAAAGTGGGTAATATGGCGCAGGGGCGCTCTTTGCGCACAATGGCCGCAAGGGTATCGTGCTCAATGGGCTCCACATAGGTTCTGTCTGCAAGGCCCGGATCTGTCATGATGGTGGCAGGATTGGAGTTTACAAGAATGACTTCATAGCCTTCTTCTTTGAGTGCTTTCACAGCTTGGGAGCCGGAATAGTCAAACTCGCAGGCCTGTCCGATGACAATGGGGCCTGCCCCTATGACCATAATTTTTTTTAAATCAGTGCGTTTTGGCATGGTTGATTTATCTCATTTGCTATTTAAGATGGTGACAATATGGCGTCATTGCCTATTCATGAAAATTACTTTTAACATGGTAGTACAAAACAGCTCATCTTAAGGAAGTGCGCCCTTGGCGTCAAGAGGGAAAATGGGGCTTTTCGTTTTTTGATTTTGTAAATTCTATTTTTATTTTAGCAGATGGAATAATAAAAAGTTTTTGGAAAAGGGAGGCCTACCCGAAGGGCGTAAAGCGTTCCCGTTAGTGAGTCTTCGAACTTTATGGGAATAGAGAGCAAAGCTGGGTGGGGGAGGGAAAGAACCTTTTTTTAAAAAGGTTTTTCTCTCCCCCATAAAATTAGAAATCGTATCCGCGCATGAGATCTTCTAAAGTATCACGGCGGCGAATG
>CAYJHD010000151.1:0-3130 GCA_964370015.1 uncultured Desulfovibrionaceae bacterium
GCTAAAGTTGTGGTTTGTCCAGCGGTGGGTTTTTGCAATAAAATGTCGGCCATGAGTAAATTTCCTCTGTTAAAAATTCTGGCATAAAAACGTACAATAATAGAATGCCGAAAAGGACAGCGCAAGAACAGCGCAGTTGCCCTGCGTCAATGTGATGGGAGGTATAGGCGCCTGGCGTAAATAGAGGAAACCAAGCGACGAGGCAATTTGCCTCTGCTAAAAAGCATACAAGCGTTATAAATAAGACACACTTGCGGTAGTAAACGGGTTCCCTGGGGAAAGGGGACCACACGCAGTAAAGCGTGAGGACACACTACACAGAGCTCTATGCTTTGTCAAGAGTGCTTTTAATGTTTTTTTTATTTTAAATATTGAGTAGTTAAAGGCGTGATGTTATTTTTTGAGGGACGTGTGTACACTAAAAATGAACAACAAAGGTGTTTTTTTTTAGAAAAATACTGTATACAACACATTTTGCTCTCTAATTGTTTATTTTCATTATTATTTTTAAGTTGCGTTTACGCGTGACTTAGTAGCAACTAAAGAGAGTGTGCGCACACCGTAAATAAAATTATAACATGCTAAAAAGTACATACTTCATATGATTTTTAAAGGGAGTGCGCTTGTGTATGTCTGTTTGAGATATCATTGACATATGAGCTTATATATGGATACATTTCCACGATGTGTTTTTAGTAGCTTAGTAAATTAGTGGGAAAAATCGTACTGATTGTGCTGTGGCTCATTTTTATAAATGCTGTAACAATGCCGCTCTTTGGGTAGAGCGCCATATCTAGGAGATATATATGCCAAAATTTAAAGAAATCTACGTGGATGGAATTGAACATGTTCATTTTAGCGGAAACATGGTTCGTTTAGATTTTTTCACTTTACAAGCTCCGGCTCAAGAAGGTTCACAAGAACCATCCACGGAAGTGGTGGAGCGTATTATTATGAATCCTACGGGTTTTCTATCAGCCTTTACTGCCATGCAGAAAATTGCCGATAAATTGGTAGACGCCGGCGTATTACAAAAAAATACATAATAGTTCAGCTTATGGTGCTTATTGCCATTTTTCCTAACAAATCCTTTGAGAATTAAGGCTTTGTTAGGTTTTTTTTTGCCATTTTAAATTGTGTAGAAGGAAGTAAAAAATACCTTTTTGTTATATGTATGTCGCATGGAGGTTTTATAAAGGTCAAAACTTTATAAAGGAAAACACCATGCTTCAAGAACAAGCCACCATACATTCCACCGCCATAATAGAGCGGGGAGCTTTGGGGAAATACACTGAAATTGGCCAAGATACAGAATTGTATGATGTCGAGCTGGGAGACTACAGCTATGTGTGTGAGCGTTGCCACATCATGTATGCGCAGATTAAAAAGTTTGTGAGCATTGCCCAGCATGTGCGCATTAATCCTAGCAATCATCCCACATGGCGTGCCAGTCAGCATCACTTCACCTATCGAGCCAGTAAGTATGGCTTTGGGGGTGATGATGCTGCTTTTTTTACGTGGCGCAAAGAACACGGGGTCACCATTGGTCACGATGTGTGGATAGGGCATGGAGCACAAATTATGCCTGGTGTTTCGGTGGGAACAGGGGCTGTGGTGGGGGCAGGTGCCATTGTGACCACATCGGTGCCGCCTTATGCCGTGGTGGTGGGAGTGCCGGCTAAAATCATTAAATATCGTTTTCCACAAGCTGTGCAAGATGCATTGTTGAACATGGCGTGGTGGCATTGAGATTATGCCAAACTTAAGGATGCATTACCTGATTTTCAGCAGCTTCCCATGGAAGCTTTTCTTGAAAAGTACCAATAACGCAAAGTTCACAAAGTTGTCACGCAGAGGCATACTTTGACATTAAATTGTATTTGAAATGTTTTTGTTTTTGTAATCAGCTAAAATGTAATAATAAAAATAAGAAAGGCCCGTCACGGGCTTTTCTTGTTTTTGCCACTTTTTTGTCATCTTTTGTCCTGTACACCAATGCAATCAAAATTTCGCAAGAAATTGCGTATTATTTCTCTTGGAGGATACATGCAGGCTCAGATGAAAAATGAAATGCCGCGTCAACGCTGGATGCGTGCCTTGGCATTGGGAGAAGAAAAGGCTTTGGAAGAGGCTTTACGTCAATATCCAAGCTTACCCACATATAGTTATTTGCGTAAACCAGAAACAGGTATGCTCATGCTGGAAGGCAAAGCCGGAAGCACAGGGCAGCGATTTAACGTGGGTGAAATGTTGGTGACACGTTGTGCTGTTGCTCTGGAGCATGAAGCCACAAAATTTGAAGGCCATGCCTATATCATGGGAAATAAACCGCGCCATGCGGCCATGGCGGCTGTGCTGGATGCGCTCATGCAATGCGATAGTTTTAGTGGGGACTTGGAAACACGTCTTGTGGCTCCTCTTTTAGAAAAACATGCCCAAAAGCAAGAAAATACAGCTGCCCAAACGGCGGCCACCAAGGTGGATTTTTTCACCATGGTTCGCGGAGAAGATGCATGAGTACCACCATTGCCAAGCCCGGTTTTGAAGCCCCTGTGGAAGCGGCTCAAGATTGTTTTCGAATTTTATTACAAGCTCTTTCACGTCCCGGTAAGAAAGAAGCTGTACGCATGCTCCCCCCCAGTATTCATCATGAGTGCCCCGTGGAGGCCCATGCCATGGCTGGCTTTTTAGCCATTGCTTTAAGTTTGTGCGATGGTGATACCACCATTTGGCTGGATGGGCATTTGCAATGCCCAGAGCTGAAACAGCATTTACGCTTTCACTGCGCCAGTCCTTTGGTGACTTTGCCGGAAAAGGCACATTTTGCTTTCATCAATGATGTGAAGGCCATGCCGCGCTTACAAGATTTTTGCCAAGGTTCTGCTGCCTATCCTGACACTTCCACCACCCTTGTGATTGCTTGCCCCTTTGCCCAAAGTGAAGCAGATAGCGTGCCGTATACGCTTACAGGACCCGGTGTTAAAGCCAGTGAGGCTCCTTTACGTTTGGGGCTTGCTGCGGGCCATCTTCCCGAAAGATTTTGGCAAGAGTTTCAAGAAAATACGGCGTCGTATCCTTTAGGGGTGGACATTATTTTTGTGAACAGCGCAAACGCTACTTCGGTGGAAGT
>CAYJHD010000152.1:0-3051 GCA_964370015.1 uncultured Desulfovibrionaceae bacterium
ACAAGTTATTGTCGCCATAAAAGTTTTTTGGAAAGGGGGTTTGGGGGAAAACCTTTTCTTCAGAAAAGGTTTTCCCCCAAAAAAAGGAAGAGCTTTCGCCCTTCCTCTTCTAATTACATCACTGCCAACATCGATTTTTAGCAGGCTGTTCAAAAATAGTAAGATGCAAGGAAGTGAAAAAAGTCAAGATGCGCCATGTATTAGACATACATAAGCAGTTTGACTTTTTTACACTGACGACGCAGATTGCTGTTTTTCAACAGCCTGTTAGCGTTTGATTAAATCAAAGAGTATATTACTGAGCCCTTGTAGGTCAGGCTTGGAGTATTGCGCATCGGCACCCACGGACTCGCATTTCTTCACAAGACTATCACTCACCATGGAGGAGAAAACCGCCACGGGCACTTCCTTAAGGATGGGATGTTCTTTTATGCGCTTACATAGAGCCAGACCGTCAATGGCGGGCATTTCAATGTCTGTGATGACCCCTTCCACATAGTCGGTGATGGGCTTGCCGGTTTCTTTGCACTGCTCGGCGTATTGAAGCATGATATTCCAGGCGATTTCGCCATTTTCCGCTTGCGTCACTTCGAAGCGGCCCTCTTGTGAGAGCAGGTCTAGAACCAAACGGCGAATGGAACTGGAGTCATCGGCATGCAAGATGCGATATTTGCGCTCATCGCCCACCATTTCCGGCATTTTTGCCTGATCCATACGCATGGCAATGGCAGGGTGAATTTCCGCCACAATGGCTTCCAGGTCCAAAAGCAAAATGATGCGGTCATCCATGCGCACCACGCCGGTGACGGCATTGCGGCTCACTTGCTGTAAGAGGTTGCCGGGGGCTTCCACATTGGCCCAGCTTAGGCGATAGATGCGATTGACGCCGGACACCATGAATGCCGTGGTGAGCGTATTGAACTTGGTGATGATTATTTTATAATCTTTTTCTGGATTAGTATTGAAATTGAGATATTTGGCCACATCAATGAGGGGAATAATTTCGCCATTTCTGTGGGCAAAGGCCCCCAGCACGCAAGGATGCGGCATTTCGGGCATGGCGGTGACTTTTTGCGGACGAATGATTTCCACCACTTTGGCAACATTGATACCGTAATGGCCGCAGTATCCTTCTTCTTCAATATAAAATTCCATGACCTCAAGTTCATTGGTGCCAGCTTCGAGAAGAATATTCGTTTGCGACATGCTGCAGCCTCCTGCCTTATATTGTATCTATGAAATAATGCGACCTTGCCTTGATGTGGCGTGGCTTGTACCAGAGCTGGCAAAGCCTCTATAGAGATTCTACGGCTAAAAGGTAAAAAACTTTAGCCCTCTAGCCGTAGATATGATTCAGTTTGAAATTGTCAACTATTTGCCCATGGCGAAAAGTGGGAATTGACGAGCAAATTTCTCCACATCTTCTTGGATGGCAGCAAGTTTTTGTGTGTTTTCGGTGTTTTGTAAAGCATCCACAATCCAGCCGGCCACGTGTTGCATGTCATCTTCTTTCATGCCGCGAGTGGTGAGGGCCGCTGTGCCAAGACGTACGCCGGAGGTAACAAAGGGCGAACGAGTTTCAAAGGGCACAGTGTTTTTGTTCACGGTGATGCCGGCATGGTCTAAAGCATGCTCTGCATCCTTACCGGTAATGCTTTTATTGGTCAAATCCATGAGGATAAGATGGTTGTCGGTACCGCCGGAAACAAGATCGTACCCTGCATCCATGAGGCATTTGGCCAAAGCGGCGGCGTTTTTCACCACTTGCTTTTGATAGGCGGCAAAGGCAGGTGTTAAAGCTTCACCAAAGGCCACGGCCTTGGCGGCAATAACGTGCATGAGCGGGCCGCCCTGAATGCCTGGGAAAATCTGGCTATTTAAGGTTTTACCCATGTCTTCGGTGGATAAAATCATGCCGCCACGGGGGCCACGCAAGGTTTTATGTGTGGTGGTGGTGGTGATGTGTGCATGCTCAATGGGGGAAGGATGCACGCCAGCGGCCACAAGGCCGGCGATGTGTGCCATGTCCACCATGAGCTTGGCGCCCACTTCATCGGCAATGGCGCGAAAACGAGCAAAGTCGATGGTACGAGCATAGGCAGAGCCACCGGCAACGATGAGTTCTGGCTTATGTTCTTTGGCGATTTTTTCTAGCGCATCATAATCTATGCGGCCTGTTTCTTTTTCCACACCGTAGGAAACAATGTTAAAAAGACGACCAGAAAAGTTCACTGGGCTACCATGGGTCAAGTGACCACCATGGGATAAATCCATACCAAGTACAGTGGCACCGGGCTTAATGCAACCAAAGTACGCAGCCATGTTGGCTTGAGAGCCGGAGTGAGGCTGCACGTTGATGTATTCAGCACCAAAAAGTTTTTGAGCACGCTCAATGGCTAGGCTTTCTACGATGTCCACATACTCACAACCACCATAATAGCGCTTACCGGGATAGCCTTCGGCGTATTTGTTGGTGAGAATGGAACCTTGTGCTTCGCGCACAGCGGCAGAAACAAAGTTTTCAGAAGCGATGAGCTCTAATTTGCCAGTTTGACGGCCTGTTTCCAAACCGATGGCATGAGCCACTTCTTGATCTTGAAGCATAAGTTCTTGCATGATTTAGCCCTTCCAATGTTTGAAAATAAGACTGGCGTTGGTGCCACCAAAGCCAAAGGAGTTACACATGGCATACTCACATTGCACTTTTTCACTGCCCCCGGCCATGTAATTCAAATCACACTCAGGGTCTGGTGTGTCGCGGTTAATGGTGCCGGGAATAACACCGTCGTGCAAAGCAAGGATGGAGAATACGCTTTCAATGCCGCCGGCAGCACCGAGCAAGTGACCGGTCATGGACTTGGTAGCGGAGATGCGGATATTTTGCGCATGATCGCCAAAGACCAATTTGATGGCCTTGCTTTCGCAAGAGTCATTCAAATAAGTGGAAGTGCCGTGAGCATTGATATGATCAATATCTTCGGGGGTAAGGTTTGCATCGCGAAGCGCGTTTTTCATGGCTCTGGCCATGCCTTCACCGGATTCGTGAGGAGC
>CAYJHD010000153.1:0-2880 GCA_964370015.1 uncultured Desulfovibrionaceae bacterium
CCGGCGCGCTTGATGGCGTCCATGATCATCATGTAGGTTGTGTAACCAAGGGTAGAGTTCACATTGGGTTCTTTGCCAGGATAGGCTTGGTTCCATGCTTCGGTGAACTTCTTGGCTTCTGCGCTCATATTAGGCATGGAAGCAGCATAAGGGAAGCCAGTGTTGATGAAGCCTTCAGCGGCTTTACCAGCGATTTTCACGGTGTCAGGGTTGTCCATGGCGTCGGCACCCATGAGGCGGAAAGTTGCGCCAAGTTCACGAGCTTGCTTCATGATGATGGCACCTTCAGCAAAGTATGCAGGCATGAATACAACGTCTGGCTTTTGAGCGATGAGTTCGGTGAGCTGAGCTGTGAAGTCTTGGTCACCGGAGTTGTACTTCATTTCGCTTACTAATTCGCCACCAAGCTTGGTGAAAGCACGCTTAAAGAATACGGAAAGACCCACGGCATAGTCGTTGGAAACGTCCATGAGGATACCGGCTTTTTTAGCGCCAAGGCTATCAACGGCGTATTGAGCTGCGCCAAGAGCTTGGTAAGGGTCGATGAAGCATGCGCGGAAGTAGTACTTTTTGCCTTGTGTCACAAGGGGGCTGGTGCAGGAAGTGCCCACAACGGGAGTTTTTGCCTTTTCAGCCACTTCGCCGCCGGCCATGGCCAAGGAAGAACCGTAGGTGCCGATGATGGCAAGCACGTTGTCACGCTCGGTTAAGCGTTTTACAGCGTTGGCAGCTTCTACTTTATCGGACTTGTTGTCCACAACAACCAATTCCACAGGGCGACCTAAAATTTCGGGCATTTGCTTTTGAGCAAGTTGCACGCCTTCCAATTCCAATTGACCACCAAAGGCATTTTGACCTGTTAAGGGCAAGTACACACCAATTTTGATGGGGTCAGCAGCCACAGCAGGGGCAGCACTGAAAGCCATAAGACCTAGGGCCAATAAAAATGCGCATTTAGCTAATTTCATGAAAAACTCCTCATGTAGTTTGGCCACAGAAAGTCTATTTTCCTTCTGTAGCGTCTTTTGTATACACTTTTGTCACATGACTGGCAAGGTACAGAGCAGATAATCGTTAAAAACTCTTTATTGGTCAAAAATCTTTCGGTAATTACCATATAACCGCGGTGAAATTCTCGAGAAATCGTCCAATTCTGCTCCTAACTCAAGACCGGGGATGATGGCGCGCACCACGGGCATTTCCAAATCCTCCGTAGTGATATCCACATATAGGGGTGTATAGCCGCGCTCCAAAAGCACGCGTTCCAACAGAGCCACGTTTCGCGTGGGAGATTCTAAGCTATAGTCAGGTAAATCTTCGAGATACTTTTCGGGGAGCCCCTTAATGGCAGGGCCAGAGGCAGGGCCATTGGGGTAAGGATAGGGCACTTCCGTCAGGGCAGAAAGAGCCGCCTTTTGCCCAGAGAGACCGGAGCCGGTGGCGCGGGTCACTTTTCCTTTTCTGTCCAGCACAAAGGCTTGATAGCAGGGTAAGCCAAATTCTGTGGTGAGATCCATGAAATGGATATGAATGCCACGAGCTTCGTAATCTTCCAAGAGGGAAGCCAAGCGTGGGTCACGGGCGCGAAGGGTAAAACAACGCGACCTGTCATAGGGCATGGTGGCTTCGGCATCACGCTCTAAAATTTCTGTGAGGGCCGCCACTTTGGCTTCTGCTAAGCTATTGCCGGAGGCAAGACCCGTGGAGCCGGGATTCATCATGAGGGTAATTTCATCTAAATTACTGAAGAGGAAAACGCACTGCGCAGGCACGAATTGCGTTTTATCACTGCCGTCCAAGGTGGCTTGACGCGCTTCCAGCCAGTAGAGGGGCGCATCGTGATAGGGAGCTTCTAAAGGCAAGGTGTTGGGATCTAGAGCCGCATGACCTTGAGCCACAAGCTCGCTGTAGCGAGCTTGAAAGAGGGGGATGGAACCGGCTCTGCCGAGAATTTTTTGTTCTTTCACACTCACATAAGATGAAGCACGCTCAATCATTTCCATGGAATACGAGGCTCTGGCATCGGCTACAGATAAACCGCGGCCATAGGTGTTGGCTTGCCCTTTCAGGCTAAAGGACTGGCGTCCGCTTTCCACGTGCATATCCACAGCCCAAGGGCGCAAAAGAGCAATGGGAGAGAGGGAAGCTTCGTGGCGCATTTCAACACCGTCCAATACGGCATTTTCCACCAGTAAAGCAAGGGCGCGTTGCGCTGTGTCTTGAGCAGGGGGACGCGACCAAGCAAGGGCAGGCGTTGCGGCCATTTCTGCATGTATGGCATGGATGGGCATGGCTTCTGACGTGTACAGTTTTTCTAAGGTGTGCGCATCATAGAGGGGAGAGAGGCCTTCATCGTCCATTTCATCGGGATGCGGTAATTTTTCATGCTGCAAAATATTGGCGGCAAAAAATTTACTCCAGGCCTTATGCAACTCCTTGTCCTCTTGAGCATTCCATGCCAAGTAAGGAAGGGGGGTGTATTCATTATAATTACTTGGTAAGGGAATGGTTTTGGCCAAGGAAGCGTGGGCAGAGTTGAGCACGGCGCACTCCAAAAGGAGCACATCCACAATGGCCTGAACGTGAGGCTCGCGAGGCGCTTTGTGCAGGGCTAGGGCTTCATCTGCGGGCATGGATACCATGGAGCGCAGTACATGACGATGCAAAAAGTCATCTAAGGGAGCCGTGCTTAGCTGAATAAAGCTGTCTTCCAGACTTAAATCTGGATCGGGCACACAGGCAAAATAGCCTGTGGTGGCTTCGGTGGTGGTATGGGTATAGAGATAGTGTATGTGTTTGGTCATGAAGTATCCTTATGGATGAGAATTTTTGCTTGTGTACTAGATAAGTGGGAATAGGTAAAGTTTTTATACTTAGCAA
>CAYJHD010000154.1:0-2793 GCA_964370015.1 uncultured Desulfovibrionaceae bacterium
GCTTCGGTGACAGGTTTTGCCACTTGTGGTTTTTCCGGTGTGTAGGTGGGCGCAGGCGGTGCGCTGTAGCCTCCTCCTCCTCCAAATCCCATAAGGCCTCCTTGGTTGTGTGTGTACAAGTTGTGAATGCACTTTGCCAAAAAGGGGCTTTGCAGTAAGGGGGAAAAGCTTCAGTGAAAGGAAGGATGGGCAGAGAAAATACTGGAGATGAGGAAATGGCTCAACAAAAGAACAAAAAATGAGCACAAAAAAAACCCACCGTTTTGCAACGATGGGCTTGAGAAGGCTTTTCTATTTCAATTAGATATAGAAAATAAAGGTCATGACGGCGAAGATAGGTACTAAGATACCGAAGGACCATGCCATGTAACCAAAGAAGGAAGGCATGGCTACGCCTTGGTCTTCTGCAATGGAGCGCACCATGAAGTTAGGCGCGTTACCAATGTAGCTGTTGGCACCCATGAACACAGCACCGGCAGAGATGGCAGTAAGCGTCATGGCCAGATCACCCATAAGGGTGGCTGCATTACCACCGGCAGTGTTGAAGAACACCACATAGGTGGGAGCGTTATCAAGGAAGCTGGAAAGCATACCTGTGAGCCAGAAGTACATATAGTTAACGGGCTGACCATCAGCACCGGTTACCATGCGGATAAGCGGAGCAAGGGCGCCGTCGGTGCCGGCCTTAAGGATGGCGATGGCAGGAATCATGGACACAAAGATACCGAAGAACAATTTGGCCACTTCTTCGATGGGCGCCCAGTTAAAGCCGTTGAGATCGCGGTTTTCCTTGGTGGTAAACTTAAGAGAAAGACCAGCCACCACGAGGAGAAGTACGTCACGTAAGATATTTTGACCTTGTAATGGAGTGCCGTATACGTTGATAACTTCACCCATATTAAAGGCAGGTAAACCGGACATAAGTACGCAAAGTACGAGGCCAGCCAAGAAGATAAGGTTGATTTTGCCATCAAGACCAAGCTTTTCGTTGGACACATTGGCAGGAACAGGCTTGCCTTCTTTTTTGTAGAGCATGGTGTCCACCACAAAGTATAAGGCAAGGAGCACTACGGATAAGAAGATCATTTGACCAAGCAAGGCGCCTGTGGTCCAGAAGAAGCTTACGCCCTTAAGGTAGCCAAGGAACAGTGGTGGGTCACCAAGAGGAGTTAAAGAACCACCGATGTTGGCCACCAAGAAGATGAAAAATACTATGGAGTGAGTTTTATGCTTACGATGTTCGTTGGCGCGAATGAGAGGACGAATGAGCAACATGGCTGCGCCTGTGGTGCCCATCCAGCTGGCAAGTACGGTACCAATGAGCAAAATGGCCGTATTTACCATGGGTGTGCCCACCAAAGAACCGGTAAGGCGCACGCCGCCGGCCACAGTGAAGAGGGCAAAAAGTAAAATTAAGAAAGACACATACTCTAAAAGCATAGTATGTAAAAATTCATACAAAGTAATGGAAAAACCATACACAATCATGCAAGGCAAAAGGAAAGCTAAAGCCCAAAATACAGAAATTTTACCAAAGTTGTGGTGCCAAAAATGTGGGGCAGCCACGGGGAAAATGGCAATGGATAAAAGCATACATGCAAATGGGATAACCCAAAGTGCAGAGAGCTCAGCTCCAGGGATGTGCGCGTAATCTCCGGCGGCCAAGGCCAAAGAAGGCAAAAGTGTGGTTAAACATGCAAAAAGCATTGCAAAGGTCTTTGTCATAGTCTCCTCCAAAACAAAATATAAATAACATCATGCTTATTAGCCGCTTACAATCTTTTTGGCAAGTATAATCTTGTGTTTTTTTGCAGATTTATACTTTTTTTTAGAAAGGACTTTTTCATAAGGCTCATGCGCAGGTTTTTCTGAGCAAACAAAGCCTTGCCTTTACTCTTTTTTTTTGCCACAAAGAAGCCCTGCACCGTATTTTGGCAGGAGGATTTTTTATGCCACGCATTTCCAGCGCCGAAGAGCGCCCACGTACCGATGAACGCCGTGCCCGCATTGAGCACGTTTTAGCTCAACGCCAGCCCGACCTAACCTTGGTGCTTGCCAATATTCACGACCCGCATAACGTGTCGGCCATTTATCGCTCTTGCGATGCCTTTGGCGTGCCCGAAGTGCATCTCTATTATACTGATACCCCCTTTCCCGTATTGGCAAGAAAAACCTCTGCCTCGGCGCGCAAGTGGGTGGAATCCGTGCGCCATGACAATAAAGCCAGCCTCTTTGCCGACCTTAAAGCCAAGGGCATGCAAATTTTAGCCACGGCGTGTTCTCCCACAGCCAAGCCCCTGCGCGAGTGGGATTTAAGCAAGCCCACAGCCATCATCATGGGCAATGAGCACAGCGGCGTTGCGCCGGAATTGGCCGAAGACATCGACGGCGAAATATACATTCCCATGCGCGGCATGATTCAAAGCTTCAATGTTTCGGTGGCGGCGGCCATCTTACTGGGTGAAGCTTCGCGTCAGCGTGACCTTAAAGGCATGTACGATGCCCCCAGCTACAGCCCCGAAGAATATGCGGCCAAAGTGGACGCTTGGCTGGAAAAATAACGTATTTACTGGCAGGTTTTGCACGCAGCAAGGCCTGCCTTTTATCTTTTTATCATGGGGCGCATAAAATTTTTGCCATAAATTTTTAGCTTCATTTTACACATAACGCACTTTGGGCATCTGCCTGCCCAATTTTTCTCTCGCTAGCCCCTGACAAAAAGCACATCCATGCCATGAGGAAGAGTTGACCTTTTTCTCATATTGTCCTATGCCATTCTATTCATTATGGGTT
>CAYJHD010000155.1:0-2764 GCA_964370015.1 uncultured Desulfovibrionaceae bacterium
ATGGAATTGGCCTGCAAAGCCACCTATGGTGCGGCCTTGGCGCTGGAACACTGCCAAGGTGTCAATGTGGGCGTAACGGCCTTTCCAGCAACAGCTGCAAGCAATCAGAAAAGTACAACGGCTGTTTTTCCCATGCTTAAACACGGGCAGAAAGTGCATCCACGCTTTCAAGTAAAAGCCAGCGGCTGTACGCCACTGACAGAGTCCCTGTGGTGGGTCATGCAGCAAATGTACACCTTGAAAGAAGAGCGAAAAATCATCCTCATCCTTTCTGATGGCGTGCCTGACTCGCTATACACCACCAAGCACACTCTAACTCATGCACATAAGCTGGGATTTGAAGTTCTGGCTCTTGGCATGGAAGATAATAGCCTTGAAATGCTCTTGCCTAAAACCAGCCGCACCATCCATGACCTGAACATGCTACCCTCTGCCATGTTCAGCATGTTACAACACTCCCTGTTAAAACAATGAGGTAAATATGAAATTCTTTTCAGATTGCCACTACTATAGGCTTGGCTTGCTAAGCAAAGTTTCATCTTGCTTTACATGCCACAATACATCTTACTGCGCCTTTATGCTCCTTGTCTAAAGAGCGGTGTAACCCTTAAACCTTAGGAGAAAACATGAATCTCGTCACTTGGCTTCCTGCCATTATCGCGGTCTTAACAGCAATGAAAAACTCACTCGACAAGAAGAAATAAAAACGAAGAATCCCACCCTTGTGCGAAAAGGGTGGGATTTCACTTTACATATTCGCTTTCACAAAGCGAGTTGCCTTCTGTATGGCTATAATTCCCCACAGGCTTACAGCAACACCCACTGAAATATATTCCTGTAACCCAATGGAATAATTAACCACTACATCTGGAAACAAAGAACTAAAACATGCAAGAGCAGCAATAAACAAGCTCATTCCAAAAGAATATGCAATGGCACTAAAGAGTGCAATATTCTTAATGAGATACAAAGAGTCAGAATCTTGGATACAGAGGTCTAAAAAGCTATCCAGAATTTCGTCTATATCTTTTCTCAAATCACCTTTTGCTATTTCATAAAAAGCAGTCAGCTCTTCTTTGCTAGGAGTTCTATTATTCTGTTCTTCATAACGCTTAATATACGCACGCTTACGTTCATCAAACAGATACCGCGCACTATGCCTTATCAAATCAGATTGAATGAGCTCAGAGCGTAGTTTTTCTCTTTCGCGTGAAGGCCTCACTTTAAACCTACCCTTCTCTTCTGTTCATCGGTCAATCCATCAATATAAGCTCTGCTTTTCTCTTGAATCCTGTCCTTTAAAAAAGATGCTAATCCGGATTTATCATTATTTTTGCTTTTAAATTCTAAAAATTCCACATCATGGTGAATCAAAGACACAAAATCATCTTCATTTAGGTATTTAGCATCCGCGCGCTCGGAGTAATCTTTTAAAGGCTGTGTTTCAGTACGAACAAGTTCTAGCTGGCAAATACGCATATTGGGAATAAGCCTCACAGGCGCATTGCCCATATTCTTT
Organism: uncultured Desulfovibrionaceae bacterium; assembly: GCA_964370015.1. Lineage (GTDB taxonomy): Bacteria > Desulfobacterota > Desulfovibrionia > Desulfovibrionales > Desulfovibrionaceae > CAYJAD01. The sequence continues at coordinate 1,520 of CAYJHD010000155.1, forward strand.
ATAACAATAGGCAAGCGTCCAGAGTAACCTGGGTTAATATACCCACTTAAGGAAACATCAATCCCAAGTCTTATTAGGCTATTACGACTGTATATATGTCCAGTGCAATCTTTAGGCATGGTCAGCTTTTCAGCTATGCGCCCAATGATAAAATCATTAGGTTGCAATATGAGCTCACCGTCAATAGTGTGCTTATCGTAATTATCAGAATTATCAGAACTTGTATCGATACAATCCACATCTTTAAGGGTGCTATAGTGAACGTCAAGAGTCAAATCAATGGACGACGGTTGTATATGCTCCTGCACAAAGGGAACTATTTCCATTTCTCCCAAGAGGATACATTCTAAAATCTTCTCATCGGATAACGTTGCCATTTTTACCTTCTTTTATGATATAACTCTTAGCCCGTATGAACTTCAGCTCAACGCGTCACAACCATAAATATTTTAGAAGTTTCTTATTGTCAATCTTAGCCTATATCCTCAAGCGGAATAGTAATCCAAAAAGTCAAATTATGCCCACAAAAAACACTACAGCCATCGTCATTTCTTATACATACTAGACAAAGACTGCATAGCCGAGCGTTTAGCCTCCGGAACTACATGAGTATACCTTTCAAGCATTTTCATGGTGCTCCAGCCCAAAATATCTTGCACGGTGCGAGGGTCGGTACCAGCCCTAAGTAAAGAAGTTGCGCATGTATGACGTAAACTATGGAAATTAAGCTTAGTTTTTGAACTCATATGCCCCGCATTCAATTCTAAATCCGCCACAGCCAACTTGAAATAATATGGCGTATTAGTTATTAAGACACCGTCTTTCATATGAAAAAATGGCTTACCACTTTTTTGTAAGAAAACGTAGCCACCAGAGGTTTTTTCACTCTGCGCCTGCAGCATGTCATACACTTCATCAGTCATGGGAACCGAGCGAGGCTTCCCCGTCTTAGTATGAACAAAATTTAATTGCCGTTCACGAAAATCTACATGATGCCACGTCAACTGTGCCAGTTCCCCTAGGCGAGCTCCTGTATGTGCGGCACAAAGTACAAGACGTTCGGTGCACGGGGCTCTTTGTGCCAGCCACTGCAAAAGCACGCTTAATTCCTCAGAAGTAAACCAGCGTTCCTTAGTATTGGATACTTTTATGCGTTCCATGCTCTGCACAGGGCATTCTTTCTGTATCAGTTTACGCTTTTGTGCCCAACGCCATGTGGCTCTAAATAGGTCAATGATGTGCGCC
>CAYJHD010000156.1:0-2642 GCA_964370015.1 uncultured Desulfovibrionaceae bacterium
GTATTAATCCCTTGGTGCCTGTGGCGGTGACCATTGACCACTCGGCGCAGGTGGATAGCTTTGGCAAAAAAAGCTGTATGGAAGAAAATATTAAGGAAGAATACCGCCTTAATAGTGAACGTTTTGCTTTGTTAAAATGGGCTAATAAAGCCATGGATAATGTGACGGTGGTACCGCCTGCCAAGGGCATTTGCCATCAGTTGCAATTGGAATTATTTAGCCAAGTGGCCATGCAAAAAGAGGTAGATGGCAAGACTTTGGCCTATCCTGACAGCATGGTGGGCGCTGATTCACATACGGGTACTTTGGGTGGTATCGGTGTGGTGGCCTATGGCATTGGCGGCATTGAAATTGAAACGGTGATGCTGGGTGAACCCAGTGTTATGCCAGTGCCGCAAGTGGTGGGCGTGCGCCTTACGGGCAAATTGAATCCGCATGTGACAGCCACAGACTTGGCACTTACGGTGACCAATTTACTGCGCAAAGAAGGCGTGGTGGAATGCTTTGTGGAATATTTTGGTCCAGGTGTGGAGGCTTTATCCATTCCTGCACGTTGCACTGTGGCCAATATGGCCCCCGAATACGGTGCCACATTGGGCTTTTTTGCTGTGGATGCCAAGGTGGTGGAATATTTACGCACCACGGGCCGCGCTGAACAAGCGGCCTTTGTGGAGGCAGCCGCCAAAGCAGGACAACTGTTCAATGATGGTAGCGTAGAGCCTAGTTTTGCTCGCGTGCTGGAGTTGGATTTGGGAAGCATTAAGCCTTGTATTTCTGGACCTGCGCGTCCCAACCAATATATTGCTTTGGATGCCAGTGCTGCCCATGTGGCTGATCTTTTGAAAGATGAAAAGCCCGTGGACGTACCTGTGCGCATGGAAAATGGCACTGAGGTGACCTTAAAGCACGGTCATATTGCCTTGGCTTCGCTTACTTCTTGTACCAACACCATTAATCCAGAGCTCATGTTGGCGGCGGGTTTGCTGGCTCGTAATGCCGTGGCCAAAGGGCTGAAGGTTCCGGCTTATATTAAGACGGTGCTTGCTCCCGGTTCCACCACGGTGACCCGTTACTTAAAAGATGCAGATTTGTTGGCACCCTTGGAAGAATTGGGCTTTTACACCGTGGGCTATAGCTGCTTAACCTGTATTGGCAATAGTGGTCCCTTGCCTGGTCCTGTGGGTACGGCCATTAAGGAAAATAATTTAAACATGTGCGCTGTGCTTTCGGCCAACCGTAACTTTAGTGGTCGCGTGCATGGGCAAATTAAGTCCAACTTCTTGGCATCCCCCATGTTGGTGCTCGCCTTTGCCTTATCTGGCTCCATGCTTACGGATATGGAAAAGGATGCGTTGGGTGTGGGCAGTGATGGTAATCCTGTGTATCTGAAAGATATTCTGCCCAGTGATGAAGAGGTCGCGGCCTTATATGCTAAGGTCATTAAGCCTGCAGTATTTACGGAAGAGTATGCCAGCTTGCACGAGGGTGGTTCTTTTTGGGAAGGCATTACTGCGCCTCAAAGCCCCACCTATGTGTGGGATGAAAAGTCCACTTATATTAAGCGTCCGCCGTATTTTGACGGCTTAAGCCTTGAAGTGACGCCTTTGGAAGATATTGTGAGTGCTCGTGCCTTGGCAAAATTTGGTGATTCTGTAACCACTGACCATATTTCCCCCGGTGGTAGTATTGCTGCGGAATATCCGGCAGCCAAGTATTTGCAAGAGCGTGGCCTGGAGCCTAAGGATTTCAATACCTATGGCAATAGACGCGGCAACCATGAAGTTATGATGCGCGGCACCTTTGGAAACATTCGTTTGCAAAACAAACTGGCCAGTAAGGATGGTTCCTTCACGGTGAAGTTCCCAGAAAAAGAGGAAATGTTTATTTTCGATGCTGCCGAGGCCTATGCCAAGGAAAAAACACCATTGGTCATTTTGGCCGGTAAGGAATACGGCACTGGTTCTTCGCGCGATTGGGCCGCCAAGGGCTCGTACTTCCTTGGTGTGAAGATGGTGCTGGCGCAATCTTATGAGCGTATTCACCGTGCCAACCTTGTTGGTATGGGCATTTTACCCTTACAATTCCTTGAAGGGGAGTCCGCCGAGAGCTTAGGCTTGGTGGGGGATGAGCTCTTTAGTCTTAAAGATATTAATGCCGTGGGCTTGGCCTCTCAAGTACAGGTGCAAGTGCAGAGTGCAGATGGCACGATGAAAGAAATAACTCTAGTTGCTCGTTTAGATACCCAATCGGAGTTAACCTGTTTTAAGCATGGCGGTATTTTACCCTTTATCATGCGTAAGCTTGTGGCTTCTTAATCTTCTTTTACAGATAACATACGACATCTCCTCTCAATGTTGGAGATGTGCTGTTATATTCATTAGCCCTGTGGATACGTTCACGGGGCTTTTGTTGTTGTGCGGAATAGAGCTCTGGAGGGTGATGTTTACAATTGTTTTTCAGAGTTATGTTAGTCGACACTGAAAAACTATACAACTATTTATAATTGCACATTTAATGCGTAAAAAGCAATCCTAGAAAAATTGTAAAAAACCAAGCATGGAATGCGACTTTTTCAGCATCGACTATGTTAGTCGAACATTAAAAACACATTTTTAAGAGCCAAACACTCTTCTTTCTTCAGC
>CAYJHD010000157.1:0-2587 GCA_964370015.1 uncultured Desulfovibrionaceae bacterium
ATTAATAAGCTGCTTCGTAAATGGCAGTAACAGCGGCATCGGTCATCTTGCGGGGGTTGGTTAAGCCGCAAGCGTCTTTTTGTGCATTTTGCACCATGATGGCGATGTCTTTTCTGTCCACTTTCTTGCCATAGCGCACAGCAAGCTCTTCAATGCCAGCAGGAATGCCCACATCGGCGGAAAGCTGACGAATGGCGGCGATGGCTTTGAGGCCGGCTTCACGCTTGGACAAGCCACAAGTGCACTCACCCATCATTTCTGCCATGGCGGCAAATTTATCAAGGTTGGCAATCATATTGTACTCTTCCACATGTGGTAAGAGAATGGCATTACACTCGCCGTGTGGCAGGTCATAGAAGCCGCCCAATTGGTGAGCCATGGCGTGTACGTGACCTAAGCTGGCATTGTTAAAGGCCATGCCGCCAAGGTATTGCGCATAGCACATGCCTTCGCGGGCATTGATGTCGCTGCCATTGGCCACGGCTTTGCGTAGGTGCTCAAATACCAAACGGATGGATTTTTCAGCACAGGCATCGGTGATGGGGGTGGCAGCTGTGGAAACATAGGCTTCCACGGCGTGGGTGAGGGCGTCCATGCCTGTGGCGGCGGTGAGAGACGGAGGCATGCCCATCATGAGTAAAGGATCGTTGATGGCAACATTGGGGGTTACGCGCCAATCCACGATGGCCATTTTCACTTTGCGCTTTGTGTCGGTGATGATGCAAAAGCGGGTGATTTCAGAAGCTGTCCCTGCTGTGGTGTTTACGGCCACATAGGGAGGCATGGTGTTGGTGGATTTATCCACGCCTTCATAGTCATGAATGGCGCCGCCATTGGCCACCACAAGGCCAACACCCTTACCGCAGTCATGGGAAGAGCCGCCACCAAGGGTGATGAGGCTGTCGCAATTGTTTTTATTATATGCAGCAACGCCGGCTTCCACGTTGCTATCGGTGGGATTGGGGATTGTTTCGTCAAAAACGGCATAAGCCATGTTTTCGGCGTCTAAAATATCTGTGACTTCTTTCAAGATACCGGCTTGTACTATACCTTTGTCGGTAACAATGAGTGGTTTTTTTGCATTCAAATAGGCAAGACGTTGGGGAATAGTTTTAGCGGCGCCTGCACCTATAAGGGTTACAGTGGGAATAAAAAATCCGTCTACTCTTTCAATAATAGCCATACATCCTCCAAGGATACTTGATTAAATTTCTAACTGTTATTTCCTTTACCGATGTTAAGGACAAGCCTTAATGAAAAAGATAGCACGGTATACAATGTACATCAAGGGGGTTTTTGTATTTTGTTTCATGGCGGGTAACTAGAGAATGTTCTTTTTTTATCAAATGAAGCGTATTTTGCCAAAAAAAAGGCCAGTACCCAGTGGATACCGGCCTTTTGGCTGTGTAATTTTTTTTTTAGAACTGTTGTCCCATGGTGAATTCAAATCTACCGCTACGACGCTTTCCGTCATAGTCGTCGGTGAGAGGAATACCGTAGGCAACGCGTAGGTCACCCATGGGGGAACGCCAGCGCAATTCTAAACCGGCTGTGGCCACGATGTGGTCTTCCAAGTTCATGTAGCTGGAGTCGATGTTAAAGCCGGAGTCCACAAAGGGAACAATGGCAAGGCCTAAATCGTCTTGGAAGTTCCAGATGTATTCCACGTTGAGTACGCCCATGCGGTCACCACCAATTCTATCGCCGTGTGTTTGGTCACGGGGAGAGATATGGGTGTAGTCAAAGCCGCGAATGGTATCGATGCCGCCCACGTAGAAGCGTTCGAATACGGGCACTAATTTACCGGGTTCGTTTTCAAATACGCCACCGGCGCGGGTGCGTATGTGGAATACGTGGTCGCCCTTTCTGTCAAGCTTGTAGAAACCTTGCCAGTCGAACATGGCTTTAACAAAGTTATCTGTACCGCCAAGGCCGCCGCCGCCGTATTCAGTCCACAAGCGGGTGATGGTACCCTTGGTGGGACGAGAACGGCTGTCGGTGGTATCGCGAGTGATACGAGCACTGATGGCACTGGTCCAGTTGATGCCCTTATAGTCGCGAATGGAAGGCGCAGCGTCGGTGTCCACGTCGGTGAGGTTGTAGCGTTCTAAACGATAGCCCATGCCAATGGAGGTGTATTCGCCAATGGGATAGGAGAAGCGAATGGTGTCACCAAAGGTGTCCTTGGTGAAATCATCCCAGTAATCATAGGTGTAGTACAAATCGTTACCGATGAGTAAGTCGGTGTCATACACGCGAGGGTTGGTGAAGGAGATGATACCCGAGGTACGACGCCAAGAGGTGAAGCCCTGCACCTGTAACCAATAGCCACGACCAAAGAGGTTGCGCTCTTGCACAGAGGCAGAAAGACCTATGTCATAATAGGTGGAGTAACCGATACCGGCCATGATGGCGCCGGTGTTGGCTTCTTTCACTTTAATTTTTAAGTCCACTTCTTCAGGAGAACCGGTGGGCACAAGGTCCATGTCCACGGTTTCGAAGTAGCCCAAGCGGTTAAGACGCTCGGTGGTACGGCGCAATTTAGCACCTTCATACATGTCGCCGTCGGCAAGGCGCATTTCGCGCA
>CAYJHD010000158.1:0-2523 GCA_964370015.1 uncultured Desulfovibrionaceae bacterium
CCGGTGGTCCAGACTACCTCTTACATTTTATGGATCCACGTGTAATCACAGAAAATACCATGCGTCGCGGCTTTGCCCCTGTGGAAGAAGACGACGATTGGGACGAATAGTATAAGCCTACATGGTTTTTCCGATTTTTTGTGGCTAGGGGCTTGCTTTGCTAGTCCTTAGTCACAAAAGAGGAATGGGGAAGGGGGATGCTTTCTAGTGGAACCCTTTATGGTTTTCTCGTTTTATTAATGGTAATTTTTTATCTTTAATCAAGGTTGGTGTGCATGGGTGATTTCATTCAACAGCTCATAAATGGCCTTGCTGTGGGCAGTATCTACGCTCTTGTGGCGTTGGGATACACCATGGTGTACGGCATTTTGAAGCTTATTAACTTTGCTCACGGTGATTTGTTCACCATTGGAGCATACTTTGGCTTAACATTATTGGTAAGTGCTGGTTTTGCCGGAGCCTTACCTGTGGAGCTAGCTATTTTGCTGGTCTTTATTTTGGTAGGTCTTTTTGTGGCACTTATGGGCTTTATTTTGGAACGCGTAGCTTATAGACCTCTGCGTACTGCCAGTCGTTTGTCTGCGGTGGTGTCGGCTCTAGGGGCTTCCATCTTCTTCCAAAATGCCATCATGCTTATTTATGGTGCACGCTTTTTCGTGTACCCTGAAATAGTGCGTCCCACCTTCATGGTATCCATAGGCTCTTGGGAAATTCCTGGTATTCGTATTTTGGTTATCTTGGCTTCCTTTTTATTGATGCTGGCCTTGTATCTTTTTGTACACCGTACCCGCACAGGCGCTGCCATGCGAGCTGTGTCCATTGACCAAGGGGCCGCCAGACTCATGGGTATCAATGTTAATAGAGTTATCTCCATAGTATTTATGATTGGACCCGGTCTTGGCGGCATTGCCGGCATGATGGTGGGTCTGTATTACGGGCAGATAGACTTTGTCATGGGTTGGAGCTACGGCCTTAAAGCATTCACAGCGGCCATTTTAGGTGGTATTGGTAATATTCCCGGCGCCATGCTTGGCGGTTTGCTTTTAGGTGTCATCGAAGCCATGTCCGCGGCCTATATTGCCGCCGCTTGGAAAGATGTTATTGCCTTTGCTGTGCTCATTTGTATTCTTATTATACGCCCCACTGGCATCTTGGGCGAAAGGGTGGCTGAAAAATTATGATGAAAAATATACGCCCCATCATAGCTGTCCTTCTTGTCATTGGTATTATCTTACTGCCCACCATGGCCAATAGATATTGGGTTGACGTGTGTGTAAGTATTGGGATTTATGCCTGGCTTGCCTTGTCACTAAACGTGATTTTGGGCCAAGCTGGTCTTTTCCACATGGGTCATGCTGCCTTTTTTGCCATCGGTGCTTACACCACAGCCGTATTGAATACGCAATTTGGCATACCTGTATTGTACATCATGCCTTTGGCAGGCATCGCCGCAGGCTTATTTGCTCTTATTGTGGCGCGTCCCATCATTCACTTGCGCGGTGACTATTTACTCATCGTGACCATTGGTATTGTGGAAATTGTGCGTTTGACGCTTATCAATGACGTGGGGGGGTACTTTGGTGGCTCCAACGGTATTTTCGGTATTTCACGTCCCGAAATTCTTGGTATGCGCATTGTAACGCCTACACAATTCTATTATTTTGTGTGGGGTGGAGTGGCCTTGTCGGTGTTGTTCTTCGCTTGGCTTGCGCAATCTCGCTTTGGCCGCGCGCTGAATTACATTCGCGACGACGATGTGGCAGCTAACGGTTGTGGTATCAATGTGGCACGCTATAAGCTCATTGCTTTTGTCATTGGTGCTTGTTGGGCCGGCACTGCAGGAACCGTGTTTGCCGCAAAAATGACCATTGTAACGCCGGAATCTTTCTCTTTCACCGAGTCAGTGGTGCTTTTCGCTGTGGTTATTTTGAGCGGTGGTAGTCAATTGGGTGTACTTATATCCACCTTTATCTTCATTGGCTTACCAGAAATTTTACGTGAGTTTTCTCAAGCGCGTATGCTTATTTTCGGTTTAGCCATGATGGTTATGATGGTATGGCGTCCTCAAGGACTTTTCCCGCCTGCTTTGTATAAGTATAAGCTAAACTTCTTTAATAAAGACGGCAGTCCCAAAGCGCCACCGCTGGGCTCTGCTTCCCCCAAAGACAGTGCAGGAGGTAAATAAATGAGCTTGTTACGTCTTGCCAATGTGACGAAAGTTTTTGGTGGCCTCACCGCCATGCAAGAAGTTTCTTTTGAAGTGGAGCGCGGTAGCATTGTGGGGCTTATTGGCCCTAACGGCGCCGGAAAAACCACGGTTTTTAACTGTATTACTGGTAACTATACTCCTGAAAAAGGGGATATTTACTTTAAAAATGAACGCATTACCGGTGTGCCTTCGCATACCTTAGTGCGTAAGGGCATTGCCCGTACTTTCCAGTCCATCCGTCTTTTCCCTCGTATGCAAGCGGTGGAAAATGTGCTGGCTGGGCGTCACTGCCGTATGACTTCTGGGGTGGTTTC
>CAYJHD010000159.1:0-2510 GCA_964370015.1 uncultured Desulfovibrionaceae bacterium
TATGCTTTCCACAGGTTCACTCAAGAGGAATTTCCCTTGTTGAATCCATTCTTTCAGCTCATTGGCCACGTCCAAAGACAGGGTGTAGCTAGTTAAAGGCACAGTCTTTACCTTTTTATCCATGAGCTCAATTTCACCGCTCATGAGCTCATCAAAGCGCGCATGGGCCAAAATCTTGGGTATGCAATTGGGATAGTCGTGTCCATAGTCCTTAATGGGCATCTGGATGTCACTATTATCCACACCGGTAAACCATGCTATTTCTTCATTTAAAATGGGGATGGGAATACCCACGCCCACGTTCAATGTGCAGCCATAGCCAATAAGGGACAAACCGCGAATATATTTGGAATTCATGCCCTTAAGATTACCCTTGAGCATAAGTGTTCCCGAAGCGGTAAGAGGGAGCCCGCGCTCATTACGCTGGGGGGCTTCCACATGCTGAGTGCCTGCGCCAATGACATAACCCACGCCACCACCAAGGAAAATACGCGTTCCAAGGCCAATGGTACGGAAGTACGGATCATTGAATAAAGGCGATAAATGTCCAGCTGTGGCATAGTTAAGATTCTGCATATTGGGACGTAATGGGCCCATATATGTATAGATAATGCGTCCGGTGAGGTTCACGGCGGCATTATAGTTTTGATAGCAGTTACGAGGATTTAACAGCTCCGCATGGGGCAAGTCGTTCAAAGTAATCTGTCTATCATGGGCACGACGCGGATAACAGTCTGTGCCGTAAGATTCCGTTTGCAAGTGCACAGTTTTTCCGGCCACAAGATCTTCAATGACATGGGCCCCGCCATAGGCAAATTGCCCTGGATAAGGATCATTTAAGGGGTCGTCGCTACGCATTTCTGTGGCACCAAGATAGCCATCGGCGGCGGCAATGCCACCATAACAAGGCACGCCATTGAGATTCATCTTGGAAGAGCGCATGGTGGGGGCCTCTGGCTGGCCTATATTAAAAAGCAAACCTGAAGAGCACATGGGGGAAAAGGTGCCGGTGGTAACCACGTCCACCTCTTTGGCGGCCTCTTCTTTACCCAAACGGCGTACGATATCGCACATTTCTGCGGCGTTAACCACAACGGCTTTGCCCGCTTTAATGCGTTCATTTATTTCAGCAATGGTTTTTGTAACTTTATTTTGTGACATATATTCTCCTTATAGATAAGGTACAGGGTGCGACGGTAACAGACAACTTTTTCTTTGTAAATAGAGAAACTTGCCACCTGCCCGACAAAGCCTCACCCGCTTGACCTTACCCCCCACCAACCTTTGCCCCAAAACAAGTTTGGACATTCACCACTCTTTGAGGTAAGAGAGGCCTAATATATTTTACAATACCATAGGTGCACCATGCCAAAATTACAACATATCAGAAACTTTTCCATCATTGCCCACATCGACCATGGCAAATCAACCTTGGCCGACCGCATTTTGGAAATCACCGAACTTGTGTCAGATCGCGAGAAAAAAGACCAATATTTGGATAAAATGGATCTTGAACGCGAACGCGGCATCACCATTAAGGCCCAAACGGTGCGCATTCCCTTCACTTCCAAAAGCGGTGAAGAATATATTTTAAACCTCATCGACACCCCAGGGCACGTGGACTTTAACTACGAAGTATCACGCTCCCTTGCCGCCTGTGACGGCGCACTCTTGGTGGTGGATGCCACCCAAGGCGTGGAAGCTCAAACCCTGGCCAACGTCTATTTGGCACTGGACCATGACCATGAAGTCATTCCCGTGCTCAATAAAATTGACTTACCAAGCTCCGACGTGGACAGAGTGCGCGAAGAAATCGAAGAAGCCATTGGCCTTGATTGCACCGATGCCTTGCCCGTTTCTGCCAAAACCGGTGAAGGTGTGGCCGAAGTGCTGGAAGCCTTGGTGCAGCGTTTACCTGCCCCCAAGGGCGACCCCGATGCGCCGCTCAAAGCCCTCATCTTTGACTCTTGGTACGACAGCTACCAAGGCGTGGTGGTACTTTTCCGCATTATGGATGGTACCATCAAGAAAAATGAACGCATTCGCCTCATGGCCACCGGCAAAGAATACGAAGTGTTGCGCCTTGGTGTGTTTTCACCGGAACCCACCGACATGCCCGTACTCAGTGCCGGCGAAGTGGGCTTTTTGTGCGGTAGCATTAAGGAACTTGGCGATGCCAAGGTGGGCGACACCATTACCTTGGTGAACAACCCCGCCGAAGAACCCGTGGAAGGCTTTAAAGAAGTACAACCCATGGTATTTTGTGGTCTCTATCCTTCCGATTCCGATGATTACGAAACCTTAAAAACAGCCCTTGAAAAATTACAGCTCAATGACGCGGCTTTTTCCTATGAGCCTGAAACCTCTCAAGCTCTAGGCTTTGGTTATCGTTGTGGCTTCCTTGGTCTTTTACACATGGAAATCATCCAAGAGCGCATCGAACGTGAATTTGAAGTGGCCCTCATAGCCACTGCGCCCTCGGTTATTTATAAGGTTGTCACCGCCGACGG